>CAZDFF010000008.1:0-14826 GCA_964504425.1 uncultured Hyphomicrobiales bacterium | reverse complement strand
GATACCCAACGGATCGCAATACAAGGACGTCTTCGTATTCCTGATCCTCATCATGATTCTCGTGTTTCGGCCGTCCGGGCTGTTCAAGGCGCCGGCGACGAAAGTGGGCTAGGGATAAAAGGGAAATACCGCCGTGCCCGAAATCGATTTCATTCAAACCCAGCTTCGAGTCGAGGATCGCCGCTCCCTTGGGCAAAAGGCGCGCGATTGCGCGATGCTCGGTGCCGTTCTCGCGGTCATAACGGGGTTATTTCTTTTCGGCCTAGCGATCGAGAGTTCGCGTTATCTTGTGCTTTATCTCGTGTTCGCGGCCGTTCTTTTTTTCGGCTGGCAGCGGTTTGCCGCCTTGGACGCTTGGTTCAAGGGACTGTTGCGCCGGAACAAGATATTCGCGGGTGTATTCCTGGCGGCGCTGCTTATCTGCTATCCCCTGATCTTCAGGCACGACGCCTACCTGATCCATATGGGGGCGCTCGCCGGAACATTCGTGATCATGGCGTTGGGGTTGAATATCACCCTGGGCTTCGCGGGGCTGCTCGACGTCGGGTTCGCCGTTTATTTCGCTGCCGGCGCCTATACCAGCGCGCAACTTTCGATCCACTTCGGCATCGGGTTCTGGCCCGGCCTCGTCCTCGGCGGCCTTGTTGCGGCGTTTTTCGGGTTTCTGGTTGCCTGGCCGGCATTGCGCGTGGAAGGGCATTACCTAGCCATGGTGACGCTCGGATACGGGTTGATGATGAATATTCTGCATCGCAACTTCAAATTTCTGACCAACGGCACGGACGGCGTCATCAACATCCCGCCGCCGTCGATTGCGGGGCACGAATTCGTCCAGCCTCTTTCGCTGTTCGGGCTGCAACTTCCCTTTCAGGCTAATTTTTACTACTTGGTCGTCGCGCTGATCGGGATCGTGGTCTTCGTCAGCCTTCGCCTCCAGAATTCGCGTGTCGGGCGCTGCTGGGAAGCGATTCGGGAAGACGAAATCGCCGCCAAATGCTTCGGCATCGACCTCACGCGGATGAAAGTTATCGCGTTTTCGACCGGCGCGTTTTTCGGGGGCATCGGCGGCGCCACGTTCGCCCACATGATCGGGTTCGTTCATCCGGACAATTTCATGCTGCTGACGTCCATCACGATCCTCGCCATGGTGCTTATCGGCGGGGCGGGGAACATCATGGGAGTCGCCGTCGGGGCCGTTCTGCTGATCATGATTCCCGAGCGGTTGCGCGATTTCGAGAACCTGCGACTGCTTCTGTTCGGCATCGCGATGGTCGCGATCATGATTTTCCGGCCCCAGGGCCTTCTCCCGAACGTGCGGCGCCGCCGCGAGCTTCAAGAAACCCAAGTCGATCGTCTGATCGCCGATTCCGGCAAGGACGATCCCAAAATGCGCACCGTTCCCGCCGTCCGGCCGGAGCAAACCACATGAGCGTGTCCGTCATGCCGGCGGCGATTTTGAGCGCCCAGTCCCTCTGCAAGAACTTCGGCGGCATTCACGCCGTGCAAAATCTCGATTTCGACATCAAGAAGGGCGAAATCGTCGCGATCATCGGGCCCAACGGCTCGGGCAAGACCACGTTTTTCAACCTGGTCATGCACTTGTACGATGCGTCGTCGGGTCAAATCCTGTTCGGCGACCCGCCTGTCGATTTGACCAAGCAGCCGACCCATAAAATCAATGCGCTTGGCGTTGCACGGACGTTCCAAACCTTGCGGTTGTTTCCCAATCTGACCGTTCTTGAAAACGCGCTTGTCGGCATGAGCGTGCGCCAGAAGACAGGGTTCTTCGGCTCGATCTTCCGGCCGCCGTCGGCGCGCCGGGAGGAGCGGGAGGCCGAGGAGAAGGCGCTCGAGGTTCTTTCGTTTTTCGGACCGCGTCTGATCAGCATGTGCAACGAGCCGGCGCGGAACCTATCCTACGCCAACCGACGCCGCCTCGAGATCGCCCGCGCGATGGCGTCGGAACCGACGCTTCTTCTGCTCGACGAGCCGGTCGCCGGTATGAACCCGACCGAAACGCGCGAAGTGATGGCCGATATCGAGCGGATCAACGGTCGCGGCTATTCGGTGCTGCTGATCGAACATGACATGACCCTGGTCGAGGGCATCGCCGGCCGCGTCGTCGCCTTCGACCACGGCGCCAAGATCGCGGAGGGAACGTTCAAGGAGGTTTGCCGCGATCCGGAAGTCATCAGGGCCTACCTGGGCCGAAAGCATGCGGCATCGGCCTAAGAGTTCAAGCACGTTTGCCGGCGCGCGGCGTCGGCTCAATCGCGGGTTATGAGACAAAAATGGCATTTCGCATCTCCGTGGATACCGGTGGAACATTCACCGACGTCGTCGTCGCCGACGAAAAGGGAAGGCACACCGTTTCCAAAGGGCTGACGACGCCGGATCGCCCGTTCGACGGGATGCGGGCGGCGCTGGAAACGGCCGCCACGGACCTGGGCTTCGATGTCGGCGGTCTTTTGGCGGATACGGACGTTCTCATTTACGGAACGACCTACGCGACGAATTCCATCGTCACGAAGAAGGTGGCGAAGACCGCTTTCCTGACGACCAAAGGATTCCCGGACATCCTGGTGCTCAAGGAAGGCGGAAAGTTCGATCCGCACGATTTCACGATCCCCTATCCGGAACCCTACATCGCGCGTCGCCATACCTTCGAGATATCCGAACGAATCGGCGCCGAAGGCCAGGTGATCGCACCGATCGATCGCGATCAGGTGCGCCGGGTTTTGGAACGCGTTCGCGCCGGCAACTTTGAGGCGGTCGCCGTCTGCCTGATCTGGTCGATCGCCAATCCGGCCCACGAACTGGTCTTGGCCGAGATGATCGAGGAGATGCTGCCCGGCGTGATGTTCACGTTGTCGCATCGCTTGATCCCGATCGTGCGCGAGTACCGCCGCGCTTCGGCGACGGCGATCGACGCATCGCTGAAGCCGCTGATGGCGCGCCATCTGAAGACGATGGAGAACGACCTGCGGGCCGCCGGATACCGGGGCGAAATCCTCATCAGCACCTCCGTCGGCGGCTGCATGCACGTCGACGAGTTGATCGCGCAGCCGATCCATTCGGTCAAATCCGGTCCGGCCATGGCGCCGGTCGCTGGCCGGGTCTACGCCGATGCGGAAAAGCTGGGCTGCGATGTCATCGTTTGCGATACCGGCGGCACGACCTTCGACGTCGGACTCGTGCGCGACGGCGGGCTCGTTTACACCCGCGACACCTGGCTGGGGCGGCAATGGTTGGGCGATCTCGTCAGCATGTCGACCGTCGACGTCCGCAGCATCGGCGCCGGCGGGGGATCGATCGCCTGGATCGATTCCGGCGGGTTGCTGCAAGTCGGGCCCGAAAGCGCGGGTTCCAATCCGGGTCCCGCCTGTTACGGGCGCGGCGGTACGCATCCGACCGTCACCGACGCGGCGGTGGTTCTCGGTTACATCGATCCGGATTACTTCGTGGGTGGGCGCATGCGCCTGGATGTTGCCGCCGCGCACCGCGTGATCGAGGCGCTGGGCAAGAAGATCGGCCGTACCCCGGGCGAAACCGCGTTTGCCGTGCTGCTGCTCGCCAACGAACTGATGATCAAGGCGATTCGCGAGATCACGGTCATCGAGGGAATCAATCCGCGCGAAAGCGCGCTGGTTGCCGGCGGCGGCGCGGCCGGTCTCAACATCATGCCGATCGCGCACGAGCTCGGTTGCAGCCGCGTCCTGATTCCGAAGACGGCGAGCGCGCTCAGCGCGTGCGGCATGCAATTTTCCGACATCGTGAAGGATCAATCGCGCAGCTTTTTCACGCGCTCGGGCGATTTCGACGCCGACGGCGTCAATCGGGTGTTGGCCGACATCGAGAAGGACCTCGCCGCGTTTCGCAAGGAGATGGAAGGCCGCCGCGTCGAATCCTACGACATCGAATTCATGGTCGAGGCGCGCTATCTGTTTCAAGTATGGGAACTCGAAACGACGTTGCCGGCGCGCCGGTTCCGTCGGGGCGCCGACCTCGATGCCCTGGTCGAGGCCTTCCATCAGGTTCACGAACGGGTCTTCGCAGTGCGCGACGAGGGTTCCGAGATTGAGTTCCTGAGTTGGAAGGGCCGGCTGACGTTGAATCTCGCGAGAGCGAAGCCGCGCCGGCCGAAGACCCCGAAGGCTTCGCGGCCCCGGTCCCTGAATACGCGCAAGGCCTATTTCGGCAACGGTCGCCAGGTATCGACGCCCATCTACCGAGGCCTCGATCTGGCGGCGGGCGCGGCCATCAAGGGGCCGGCGATCATCGAATTACCGACGACGACCGTCGTCGTCTATCCCGATATGCTGGCGCGCGTCACGGGCGACGGCAATTTTCTGATCGAACTGACGTGATGGAAGCCGGGAGGAAGCGATGAACGCAATCGACCGCAAAAAGAAAAGCGCACTGCGCCGACCGCCGAAGGCGAGCCCCCGGACCAAGGGCCGCAAGGGGATGGACCCGGTCCTGACCGCCGTGATGGCCAATCGCCTGGACGGCATCGTCAGGGAGATGTCGAACACCTTGCTGCGAGCCGGCCGGTCCGCGGTCATCAGCAGCGCGCGGGATTTTTCGTGCGCGATCACGACGGGCGACAACCAGTTGATTTCGTCGGCCGAAGGCCTCCCCGGGCATATTTTCGGGACGCAGCTTTTGACCAAGGCCATGTGCGAGCTTCATTCGGACATCGCCGACGGCGACGCGTTCCTGCACAACGATCCGTACCTCGGCAATACCCATCCGGCCGATCATGCGTTCCTGGTGCCCGTTTTCTTCGAAGGCGAGCACATGTTCACGGTCTGCGCGAAGGCTCACCAGGCGGATATCGGCAACAGCATTCCGACGACGTACTTCGTGACGGCGCGCGACGTTTACGAAGAAGGCGCGCTGATTTTTCCCTGCGTGCGAATCCAGCGGAATTTCGAAACGATCGAGGACATCGTGCGCATGTGCCGGGCGCGCATTCGCGTCCCCGAGCAGTGGCACGGCGATTTCCTGGCGGGGCTGGGGTCGGCCCGAATCGGCGAGCGGCGCCTGAAGGAGTTCTGCGCCAAGTACGGCCGCAAGGCGGTGAAGCAGTTCATCCGCGACTGGCTCGATTATTCCGAACGCTGCATGGCGGACGTGGTGCGTCGCTTGCCGAAGGCGACGCTGGTCGGAACCGGCGCGCACGACCCGTTCGAACCCATTCTGCCGGAAGGCATTCCGCTGAAGGTCAAGATCGATATCGTTCCGGAAAAAGCGAAGATCATCGTCGATCTGCGCGATAACCCCAACAGCGTTCCCTGCGGCTTGAACGTCAGCGAGGCCTCGGCGGTCAGCGGCGTGATGAACGGGATTTTCAACTGCCTGGACACCAGTATTCCGCACAATTCCGGATCCTTCCGGCCGGTCGAAATCCTGTTTCGCGACGATTGCGTCCTGGGGCGCCCGAAATTCCCGCACAGTTGCTCGGTGTCGACGACGAACGTCGCCGACCGGCTGGTCAACATCACGCAAAGCGCGTTCGCGCAAATCGGTCCGGGGCACGGCCTCGCGGAAGGCGGCGTCGGTCTGGGGGTCGGTATGGCGGTCGTTTCCGGCGAGGACGCGCGCCGGCCGGGCGCGCGTTACGTGAACCGTCTGATGGTGACGACCAACGGCGGGCCTGCCGGGCCGAAGGCCGATGGCTGGGTGACGTTCGCGATTCCGGTCATCGCCGGGTTGATGTACCGGGACAGCGTTGAAATCGACGAATTGAAATATCCGATCCATATAGAATCGATGCGCCTGATCGCGGGCTCCGGCGGCGCCGGGCGACTGCGGGGCGCGCCGCACCAGCAGGTCGTCTACGGGCCGCGCGAAAAACCGATGACCGTGATCATCCCCTGCGACGGACAGATTCATCCGGCGAAAGGCGTGCTTAGCGGCCATGCCGGCAATCCGGGCGCGTCCTATCATATTGCCGCCGACGGTCGGGAAACCAAGCTGCCCAACGTGGTGAAGCTTGAGGTCCAGCCCGGCGAACGAATGCGCGGCGTCGACAGCAGCGGTGGGGGATACGGCGATCCGTTGGATCGCGATCCCGAGCGGGTGCTGCACGACGTCATCGAATTCTGGGAAACCGAGGAGCGCGGCCGGGACATATACGGGGTCGTCTTCACCGGGTCGCTGGACGGCGGAGATCTGGCCGTGGATATTGTCGCCACGACGAAACGCCGAGACGGAATGCGACAACGAGCCCATGGCCATCCTGGCTGAACTGGATGCTGCGGCCGGCATCGTCCACGCGACGATTGCGCCGACGCCGCAATACCGATGGCCGCTGCTGTGCGAGCGGGCCGGCTGCGAGGTCTGGGTCAAGCACGAGAATCACACCCCGATCGGCGCCTTCAAGGTGCGCGGCGGGCTGGTCTTCATGGATTGGCTGCGGCGGCAGAACCCGAATCTGAGCGGGATCGTCACGGCGACCCGCGGCAACCACGGGCAAAGCGCGGCCTTCGTCGCCAAGCGGCATGGGATTCAGGCGGTCGTTGTCGTGCCGAAAGGAAACAGTCGCGAAAAGAACGCCGCCATGCGCGCGAACGGCGCCGAATTGATCGAGCACGGCGACGATTTCCAGGACGCCTTCGAGCACGCCGAGCGAATCGCGCGGGATCGTGGGCTCTTCTTCTGGCGGACATGGGATCCGGTCCTGGTCACGGGGGTCGCGTCCTATAGCCTGGAACTGTTCCGCGCCGTGCCCGATATCGATACGTTTTATCTGCCGATCGGGCACGGCTCCGGAATTTGCGGTGCCATCGCCGCGCGCGACGCCTTCGGTCTCAAGACCGAAATCGTTGGCGTCGTATCGGAACGATTCCCGGCCTATGCGCGTTCCTTCGCGACCGGCCGACCGGTTTCGACGGATCCGAGTACGACCCTTGCCGACGGCGTGGCGTGCCGCGTGCCGGATTCCCGTGCCGTCGAGGTCATATCGAAAGGCGCCGCCCGGATCGTGACGGTCTCGGAGGCCGAGATCGCGGCGGCCATGGTTCATTATTACACGGATACGCATAACGTGGCCGAGGGCGCGGGAGCATTGCCGTTGGCGGCACTACTGAAGGAAAAGGAGAGGATGCGGGGGCGTCGGGTCGCGCTTGTCCTCAGCGGCGGCAACGTCGACAAGGATATCTTCGCCCGGATCTTGGCGGAGACGGCATGACGGCGCGTCCATCCGACGAGCGGCTCACAGCGCAAGAACGCGCTTTGATCGCTGCGGCCGCGGTCTTCGCGCGCGATCGGATTCAGCCCTTCGCGGAACAGTGGGAAGAAGACAGGATCGTTCCGCTCGAAACCTTTCCGGCCGCCGCGCGCGCCGGGCTGGTTGGCATCATGTTGCCCGAGGCGGCGGGCGGGAAGGGGCTCAGGCACGCGGCTGCCGCGCGAGTCCTGGAAGAATTGGCCGCCGCCGACTTCGCCGTCGCCTTCTCGCTCTGGGTTCACAACAATCTGTGCAACGCGGTTTATCGCAGCGGCAAGAAACGGCTGATTGAGCGTCATCTTTCGGACATGTTGCGCGGCGATCGAATTGGCGCTTTCTGCATGACGGAGCCGGGCATCGGCAGCGATGCCGCGAACCTGACGACGCGTGCCGAAAAAGTCGGAACCGAATGGTCGATCGTCGGCGAGAAAGCCTGGGTCACGAACGGCGCCGTCGCCGACGTGATGACGGTATACGCCCGCGTCGGCGATGCCGTCGGCTGGCGCGGCATCGCCGCGTTTCTGGTCGAGGCCGCTGCGCCCGGGGTCGAACGTCTGCCGCCGTACTCGCTGCTCGGCGGACATGCCATGGGCGTCGCCGGCTTCCGCTTCGATCGGGCATCCGTCGACGGCGAGGCGATGCTGCTCGGGCCCGGCGACGGGTTCAAGAACGCCATGGCCGATATCGACAAGGCGCGCGTGTTCGTCGCCGCCGCGTGTCTGGGAATTCTAGGATCGAGCCTTCGCGTCGCGCTCGATTACGGCGCCGGACGGAAAGCCTTCGGCCGTTCGATCCTCGAATTCCAGGGCCTCCAATGGGACTTGGTCGACGTGGCGACGCATCTGGAAGCCGCACGGCTGCTGACCGGCCGTGCGGCGGATTTGCTGGATCGGGGCGACTCGGCGACCGTGGCCGCCGCCCACGCCAAGAAGTTCACCACGTGCGCGGCGGTTTCGGGAATTTCGGCCTGCATGGCCGCGATGGGCGCCAATGGCCTGCGCACGGATTCGCCGTTGGCGCGGCATTTGGCGGCGGCCAAGATGGCGGAAACCGTCGACGGCACGACCGCGATCCAAAACATGGTGATCGGCCGCGCGCTCGGCGTCGGGTCGTGAAGCCGATGTCTGGCGGTCTCAATTTCGGAATGCGTCTACTCGACACTTGCCGGCGCTTCGCGGATCGCCCGGCCTTGGTCGATGCGCGCGAATCGCTGACATATCGGGAGTTCGCCGAAGCCGCCGTCGCGCTTGGGCAGGCGCCGGGCCTCGGGGATGTCCGCAGCGGCGAGCCCGTGCTGGTTGTCGTGGCCGGCCGCATTCACGACCTGATCGGGTTCCTGGCGGTTTGGCGCGCGGGAGGGGTCGTGGTGCCGGTGCATCGATCCTCGGCCGAATTTACGGTCCGCGATCTGGTCCAGCGCACCGGCGCGCGGTATGTCGTCGACTCGGATCGGCATGCCCTGCCGTTGCCGACGGTCGAGGGGACGGGACCGGTCTTTCGCACCGGGCTTGCGGCGCCGCCCGCGGACCCCATGCTCGATGGCGCCGCGTGGATCGTCTTCACGTCGGGATCGACCGGCGAACCGAAGGGCGTGGTTCACAGCCATGACGTATGGTCGGCCAAGCTCGACGCGATCGGGGCCGAAATCGGCACGGTCGCGGACGCGCCCACGATCCTGGTACTTCAACCCACGTTCATCTTCGGTCAATGGCTTTCCTGCCTCGCATTGCTGGCCGGCGGGACGCTGTGCATTCGCGATCGTTTCGAACCCCAAGCCGTTCTCTCCAACCTCGCCGGCGGCGCCCGGATCGGGGTGGTGCCGACAATGCTACGTCGTCTGCGCCAGATCGTCGGCACCGCGTCGTTTCCGGATTTCGAGGGCGATATTCTCTCCGGCGGTGAACCGATGCCCGTCGACCTTGCCGCTTGGGTTCGCGAAACATGGCCGAACGCCCGCCTTTGGGACCTGTACGGTTCAACGGAAATGGGATCGTGCGATTTTTTCGTTCGGCCGGAGGATTGGGACGAGGCAACCGGCGCCATCGGCCGGCCTGGGCCCGGGATCGAGGTGCGCGTCGATCCGGATACGGGCGAGCTCTTGGTGCGCAGTCCGTATGCGATGCGAGGCTATTTCCGCGATCCGGAGCGCACGCGCGCGGCTTATCGGGACGGCTATTTCCGGACCGGCGACGCCGCCGAAATTCGCCCCGACGGCCGGGTCAGGTTGGTCGGGCGCCTCGGCGACATGATCAATCGCGGCGGGATCAAGATATCGCCTCTCGAAATCGAGCGCGCGTTCATGGAGCGCCCCGACATCAGTGCCGCATTGGCCACCGGCGTGCCGGATCCGGTACGCGGCGAGGCCCTCCATGTATATGTCGTGCCTCGAGACAACGCCGCGCTCGACCCGGCTGCGCTGCTCGATTGGGCGCGGGAGCGCATGGATCGGACCAAGGTCCCCGACGGCATTGTCGTCGGAACCGATATCCCGACGGGGCGAACCGGCAAGGCGGATCGCGCCGCGTTGCGGGCGCGAATTCGCTCGTTCTGACAGAACTTTCGGCTTTTGCCGCGCAGATATTGTATCGCGCTGTCGTCTGCCTTTATAACGCCACGCGGCAACGGATTTTGTCTACGCCCAAAGTATTCGGGCCGATCAAGGATGTGAGATTTCAGTTTGCCGAGCGTCATCGACGAAGCCATTGAGTCCAAAATATTTCAGCGGACATTGCAGACGCAAAGGAATCTCGACGCTGTTGTCAGGCCGGCATCGGATGAATCGTGCTGCCGTCATTCTCGATGTCGATTATCCGTCGCCACGTTTCCAAAACCGCTGGCACCGTAGGTTTTCGATAGTCGCGCGTGCGTTCAATCGGCAGAAACGACGGCCGCCGCTTGGGACAATTTTGGGACACCGGGAATGGGAATCGTGGGATATACCGGTATACCAGGGTATACCGGAATAACTTATTTTCAGGCGCCTCGCCTGTAACCCATTGATCCACAAGGGCCTCGAAAGCGACTTAAAATCCGTAGGTCCGCAAGGACTGTCCCGGTTCGAGTCCGGGAGCGGGCACCAGGTTTATCGACTTCGGCGGTGTCGATTATCGCGACGGCCGGTTCCGAGGCGCTTGATATCCGCGCGCATCGCTCGATTTCTGGATCGGGAGCACCGTATGCGCCGGCGGCGGGCGCCGGAGTCCGTTACGACGATCCCGTTTTCGATATCGATTGGCCGTTGCCGGTCACGCGCATTTCCGATCAGGATCGGGGATGGCCACTCCTCAATGTTCCAATGCCATCCATCTTGGCATGATCGAGATAGTTCCCATTGGCCGTCCGGTTCACGCGCGCGATCAAGGAAAAATCAGTGCGGCGTGAGGCGCAGATGCCAATTTCATGAAGATTCGGTCTTCGCGCCAGATGAATTGTTCTTTTTTGGCGAAAGCATAATTCTCGCGCCCCAAGGGATCGTTGCTCAGTCGCGCTCTGTATGCTTCGTAATCGGCCAGCGACGGTACCGAATAAACCCCGTATGCCGTCGTCGCCGAACCTTCGTGCGGCGCGAAATAGCCGATCAGATCCGCGCCGCATCGGGGAATGGCTTGGCCCCAATTGCGCGCGTACTGTTCGAAGGCCGTTTTCTTGAACGGATCGATCTCATATTTGATGAAACACGTGATCATGCGGCTTCCTCTCGAAAAAGGCATGGATATCATCGTTCGGCCCTAAAATGGTTCGGCGCCCGCCGAACCAAGCGGTTCGCTCCGAAAGGCCAGATGCGCCGGCGTTCCTAAAGAATATTCGCCTTCCAGCGGAATAAACGGCCGGCTGTCGCGGTCGATATATGAGGATGCACGTTCACGTGCCGTTGTCCGAGCAACGGTATCTATTTCCAGGCCCAATATCCGGCCGCAACCCAGCGCGTATGCCCGACAAAGCCGAATGTAATCCGGAAGGAGACAGGCCAATGGTTCAGGAGAACCGGCGGCGTGTCGTGTTCGGACTCGCCCAACTGGCTACCGCTTATATTGCTGGCGGTGCCTCCGTGGCCTTCGGCCAGGAACGCCCCGCCGCGCCCGCCGAATTCGGGGCGTTCGACGCCGAATCGCTTAAGCGTCGCGCCCGCGAAATGGCGAAATCGGCATACCGCGAACCGAACAAAATATCGATTCCATCGCTGACCAAGCTCGGCTGGAACGAATACGGCGACATTCGATTCCGACCGGACCATGCCCTATGGCACGACCGGCCGGATAGCGCGTTTCGCGTTCAGTTTTTCCATCCCGGCCATTACTATCTTCATCCGGTTGAAATTTTTGAAGTTGTCGACGGCCGCGCCCGCCCCGTCGTCCTTTCCAAGGACAGCTTCGATTTTGGCAAAAACAAGATGGATCCGGCCTTGCCGGCCGATCTCGGGCTCGCCGGATTCCGCGTTCACTTTCACACGGATTTTACCCGCGACATGGTCGCGTTCCTGGGCGCCAGTTATTTCCGTGCCGTCGGCGCGCCGATGCAATACGGGATATCGGCGCGCGGGATCGCGGTTGATACGGCGGTGGCGGATAAAGAAGAGTTTCCGATTTTTACCCATTTCTGGATCGAGCGGCCGCGTCCCGGCGAGACGGCGCTGACGGTGCATGCCTTGCTGGACGGCCCGAGCGTCGTCGGCGCCTACCGGTTCGTCATGCGGCCCGGGCAGACAACCCTGATCGACGTGGAGGCGACGGTCGTTCCGCGCAAGGCGATCGGTCGGCTGGGTCTGGCGCCGCTGACCAGCATGTATCTGCACGGCGAAAACGACCGCCGCGTTTCGGACGATTTTCGTCCCGAGGTTCACGATTCCGACGGCCTTGCCGTTCTCGGGGGGAAGGGCGAACGGCTATGGCGGCCGCTGACCAACCCGGCAAAACTCGCGGTCAATACATACGCCGAGGAAAACCCGCGCGGGTTCGGTCTTCTGCAGCGAGATCGCGATTTCGACAACTATCAGGAGGACGGTGTTCGTTACGATCACCGGCCGAACCTTTGGGTCGAGCCTCGCGGCGATTGGGGGGCCGGCGCGATCGTCCTGGTCGAGATTCCCACGGACGAGGAAATATTCGACAATATCGTCGCGTTCTGGAACCCCGCCGAAAAAGTCGAACCGCACCGCGAAATTCAAATAGCGTATCGGCTGTATTGGGGCACCGTCGTCCCCGACGTCCAATCCCATACGGCGCGGGTCGTCGCGACCCGAGTCGGCATTGGCGGCATGCCCGGGCATAAGCGGCCCCCGCAGACGCGGAAATTCGTCATCGATTTCGGCGGCGGGCCGCTCGATCTGCTTGTCAAAGCAAGCAATGTGATTCCGGTCGTGAGCGCGTCGCGCGGTCAAATCGTCGCGTCGAAAAGCCATCTCGTGAGGGAACTGAACGTCTGGCGGGTCGAATTCGACTTGAAATGGAAAAGCAGCGATCCGATCGATCTGCGCTGCTACCTGCGGCTCGGCTCCAGCGCCATGAGCGAGACCTGGGTTTATCAGTGGACCCCGCCGAATTGACGTCAGAACGCGGGTGGGTGGATGCCGCTCTTGCGCAATTGAGTCGCTAATTGGCGCTTGAGTCCGTCAAGCGCGGCTTCGTCCGTGCCCTCGCACCGGGCCACCAGTACATCTTGGGTGTTCGATGCGCGCAACAACCACCATCCTTCGGCGGTGCCGACGCGCACGCCATCGATGTCGACGATTTCGGTCGCCGGCATCTCGGCGACGCGGGCCTTTACCTCCTCGACGACCGAGAACTTGCGATTCTCGGCGCAAGGAAAGCGCAGCTCCGGCGTACTCACCATGCTGGGTAGGTCATCATATAGCGCCGCGAGGTCTTGCCCCGAGCGGGCGACCAAGTCGATCAGGCGGACCGCCGCGTAAAGCGCGTCATCGTATCCGAAATACATGTCGGCGAAGAAAAGATGGCCGCTCATCTCGCCGGCCAGCGGCGCACCGGTTTCCGCAAGCTTGGATTTGATCAGCGAATGCCCTGTTTTCCACATCAACGGCACACCGCCCCGGCGCTTGACGTGCTCGAATAGGGTCTGGCTCGCCTTGACGTCGGCGATGACCGTGGCGCCCGGGAAGCGCGGCAAGATGTCGGCGGCGAACAGCATCAGCATCTGATCGCCCCAAAGAATCCGCCCTTTCGCGTCGACGGCGCCGATGCGGTCGCCGTCGCCGTCGAAGGCGACGCCCAAATCGCATCCATGCGCTTGAACGGCTTCCTGAAGCTGGCGGAGATTCTTTGGTTCCATCGGGTCCGGATGATGATTGGGAAACGTCCCGTCAACGGTTTCGTTGAGCAGGATATGTTCGCCCGGCAATCGGCGCACCAGGGCGGCCATCGCCGGGCCGGCCGCGCCGTTGCCGGCGTCCCAGGCGACTTTCAATGGTCCGCCCGCATGATCCTTGGCGAGCCGGCGGACGAATTCCTCAAGAACGCTCTCGCGCCGCGTACGGCCGACCCCGACGGTGAAATTGCCGCTGGCGGCAATATCGCCGATCCCCCGGATATCCTTGCCGTAAAGGGTGCGCTGGCCGGCGAGAATTTTGAAGCCGTTGTATTCCGGGGGATTGTGCGAGCCGGTGATCATGATTCCGCCGTCGCCGTCGCGGGAATGGACGGCGTAGTAAAGCATCGGCGTCGGGCCAAGGCCGAGACGCACGGCCTCGGCGCCGGCGGCGACCAGCCCGGCGATTGCCGCCTGCTCCAAACTCTTCGAACTCGATCGACCGTCGCGAGCGACATACACCGTGGGCGTCGTCTCGCGCGTGATCATCGTGGCCAGCGCCTGGCCTAAGGCGAATGCGTCGTCTTCGGTCAAGTTGACGCCGTAAATTCCTCGGATGTCGTATTCGCGGAGAATGGTTGGATCGAACGCGTGTCCGATCCGTGCGGTTACGGCCATCCGATGTCCGCGTGGAGCGGGGGCTGTTTCACGTACGGCGGTGTGGGGCAGCCGTTCCGGCGTGGAGGGCGATACCATGCTTAAAACGCACGTTTCGGCGGCTTGTCCATGAAGATCGCGGGCAGCTTCTTGATCCCGCCATCCGGCTCCGCATTCGTGAGGGGGGCCGTGCGAGGTGTGATTATCCCGTCGCGCGAGGCGCCGGCGCCTTTTGGGCGGGCGCCCGGGAGAACGCTTTTATCGTCGAGGGGGCCATCCTTCTTCGGCGTCACGACATTCAATTGCTCATGAACGGCCGTGGCGATCTTCAGCAGTTCGTCCCGCTGCATCTTTCCAACAAGGCTGAATTCCAGATTATGCTGGCGCCAGTAGATAGTGGAAAGATCGTGCCGTTGAACGAAAGTAAACACGTCCTGCCGGATGGCATCGCGATTGGCGCCGAGGTAAAGACTGAGCGTTTCTTGCTTGCTGCTGGCGTAGATCACCTGCACGACGGGACGGCCCGACGAGAGGAAAATACGGCCACCCATGAGTTCCAGGTTGAATGCCGAGAGATCTGGCGCCGCGCTCGATTTTTTCGTTTCGCGCTGCGACAGCCATCCGACCAAGGCGTTCCCGCCTTCTGCGCCTTTCTGCGTCAAAGGCAGGGGGGT
>CAZDFF010000007.1:0-27712 GCA_964504425.1 uncultured Hyphomicrobiales bacterium | reverse complement strand
CGATGATGTCGTACCCGCCGCCGCCGAAGATAACGTCGTCGAATGCGCTGCCGACAAAGGTTTCGGCGCCGTCGCCGCCCCAGATGCGCGAGCCGTCGGCGAAGTCGAGCCGCTCGACGCCGGTCAGGGTATCGACGTCGTTCTCGTCGAGGAGATTCGTCACCGTGATGACGCCGGTGGCCTCGTCGCGCTCGATCGAGAAATTGGCGAGATTTTCTTCGTACTTGACCGTGTCGATGCCGGCGCCGCCGTCGATGGTGTCGCGGCCGGCGCCGCCGAAGAAGATGTCGTCGCCGGCGCCGCCGTCCATGATGTCGTCGCCGGCGCTACCGATAATCACGTCGTTGCCGGCCCCGCCGAACAGGGTATCGTCGCCTTCGCTGCCGATCAGGGTGTCGTTGCCTTCGCCGCCTTCGAGAACGTCGTTGCCGGCGCCGCCTTCCATCGTGTCGTTGCCGGCGCCGCCGATCAGCGTATCGTTGCCGGCGCCGCCTTCGATGATGTCGTTGCCGTCGCCGCCGACGAGCACGGCATCCTCGGTTTCCGACGGCGGCAGAACCATCTTACCGTCGGTGAACTCGATGTTCTCGACACCGCTGACCGTATCGGATTCGACGGTGCCGTCCTCGAGCGTCCGCGTGAGGGTAATGGTGCCGTCGCCGTTGTCGACGCGCGTGTAATCGTCGCGATTGCCCGCGAAGATCACCGTGTCGTTGCCGCCGCCGCCGATCAGGGTGTCGTTGCCGCCGCCGCCGATCAGGGTATCGTCGCCCGCGCCGCCGTTGAGGATGTTGTCGACGCTGTTGCCGAAAATCTGGTCGTTGCCGGCGCCGCCGATGACGTTTTCGATCCCGCTGATGTGGTCGACGTCGATCCAGGCGTTTTCGGGATTGGGATCCAGGTCCTTGCCGATGCCGACTTCGACCCCGTCCTCGACGCGATCCAGAAGATCGACGTAAAGGGGATTGTTTTCCGTCGCGCTGGTGAAGGCGATGGTGTCGTTGCCGGCGCCGCCGATATAGGTGTCGCGACCAAGACCGGAGCCGGCGATGATGAAATCGTCGCCGTCGCCGCCATCGACATAGTCGTCGCCCGCGCCCGCGTAGATGGTATCCGAGCCGGCGCCGCCAATGAGGACGTCATCGCCCCCCGTGCCGGTGATGGTGTCGGTGCCGCTGCCGGTCACGATCGAGTTGTTACCCTCGCTACCCGTCAGGTTGAAATTCAGGTTCGAATCGCTGAGGTCGGCGTTACCCGTTACCGTCGCCGTGACCGAACCGTCGGAATTAACGGTAACTCCGGATAAGCCTTCTTTTTCGAGTTCTTCGATCAGTTTTTCTTTGGGGTCTTGCTGCGGCGGTTGCGTCGCCGGCGCCTCGACCGTGGTTTGGCTTTCGGTCTTTTGCGTCGGCGGCGGGGGCGGCGGCGCCTGGACCTCGATGGTTTCGATGCGCGTGCCGGCCTGGGTATAGTTGCCGTCGATGACCTTGATGGTTTCCGTCGGCGCGGTCTGCTGCGGGCCGGCGTCGGTCTGGAAATTGGCGAGGTCCTGCGCCGACGGACCGCTGTCGATTCCGGCCTTCTTCACGCCGAAGTCGTTCTGGTTGTGGTCGGGCGTCGGCAGGTGCTGCAGGGCCGGACGGAATTGATCGACCATCAGGTTCTGCTGGATGGTCTTCACCGTGTCGGCGATCGCTTCGAAGCTGCGCACCACGGTCCAATCGTTGGCGCCGTTCATGACGCGGGTGCCGCCGCCGTTGTAGACGACGACCTCGCCGACGAAACCGTCGGCTTCTTCCATCAGCACCACGTTCAGCTTCTTGCCGTCGGGAATTTCCAGGCCGACCTGGGTGCCGCGGATACCGATGGTGGCGACCGGAGTGGAAAGCGTCATGGCGTCGGGGTCGGTCTTGGCGACCTGGCCGCTGACGAAGGTGAACACGCCCTTCAGCACCGACATCGAGACGTTGCCGGTCTGGGTGGACGGATCGTAGATCATTTCGTCCAGGACCATGCGGCCGTTCTGGGCCATCGAGAACGTGGTCTTGTCGGCCAGCACGATGCCGACCGCGCCGGCGCCGCCGGTTTCCAGGATATCGCCCTGGAACACCTGGTCGCCGATCTTCAACTGCACCCGGCTGCCGTCGGCGCGAATCGCGAAGGTTTCGCCGGCGACGTTATGGACCTGGCCGATGGGGGCGCCGTCGGTGCCGCTGACGGCCTGGCCGACGATGCCGAATTGGGAAAGCCCGACGCCGGGCTGGGCGCCGTCGGTGCCGGCGCTGAGGGCGTCGGCCTGCGGAGCCTGGATCGCGACGTCGCCGGCCGCGGGCGCGCCGGCCATCTGGGCGGCGACCTCGCCGGGCACCTGGGCACCGTCGGCGGAAACGATCTTGGGCGGATTGGCCTGGGTGAAGAAATCCTCGACGACGACAGTGCTGCCGTCGGGGAAGGTCATGACGAGGTCGGAACCGTCCTGGGTGAATTCCGCTTCGGTAAGGGATTTCCCTTCCGGAAGAATCAAAGACCCGCCATCGGTGGCCTCCATAACGAGGTGAGTGGCGGGCTGATCGGTATTACCGTCCATCGTCGTGTCCTCTCCGTTTCGGTCGCAAGGGCACAGCGCCCCCGACGAAACCGCGCCCCCCAAACGAAGGGCTATCAGGTAGAGCAAGTCTGTTGTTGTTATTATTGTTGAACGGAAGATACGCCCGGTTTTCGCGCCAAGTCAACGAAACTGGGCCCCGATGCCCGTCCGGCAGGGAATAAAGCGCCCCGGCGGGCGGCCCCCACCGGAAGCGTCGATTAATACATTGATTTTATTATAAATTTTATCAACCGCCCGCCGCGGATCAAGATCATGGCCATGATCTTGTTCAAGCGGAAACCACGGCCTACACGCGCGTGGCAGCCCTACATCGCCGGGCGTTGCGTCAACTGGGCGAGGAATTTTTCGGTCGAGCCGGCGGCCAGAAACTGCACCGCGCAGCCCAGCGCCAGGTCTTTCTTGTCGCCGACCGGACGACAGTTCTTTTCCGGCACTTTCGGGCGCACCGCCTCGATGCCGCCCTTCTCCCCGGCGATGGCGCCCGGCAGGTCGGCTTCGCGCTTGCGCCGCTTCAATTCGGCCTCGACGTCGCCCGCGGCGGGCTTTTCGTCCGGTTCCAGCACGATGTCGGGATCGATGCCGCGGGCCTGCAAGGTATGCCCGTTGGGGCCGTAATAGAGCGCCGTGGTCAGCCGGAGCGCGCCTTCCGACGGCAGCGGCGTGATGGTCTGCACCGATCCCTTGCCGAACGAGCGCCCGCCCATGACGGTCGCGCGCCCATTGTGCTGCAGGGCACTGGCGACGATTTCGCTGGCCGACGCCGAACCGCCGTTGATCAACACGACCATCGGCAGGCCGCGGGCGAGATCGCCCTGCTCGGCCTCGTAGGCCCGGCCAGGGCCGCGCCGGCCGCGCACGGACACGATGGTGCCCCGGTCGAGGAACATATCGGCGACCGACACGGACTGATCCAGCAAACCGCCCGGATTGTTGCGCAGGTCGAGAACCACGCCCCGGGCGCTCTTGCCGAGCCGGGCGCGCAGTTCCTTCATGGCGAATTCGACTTTGCTTTCAACGCCCTCCGTGAAACGCACGACGCGGATATAGGCGACGTTGCCTTCCAGGTGCCAACGCACCGCGCGCACGTGCACGACGGCGCGCACCAATGTCACGTCGAAAACGTTGCCGGCCCGGTTGATCGTCAGGCGGATGCGGGTGCCGGGTTCGCCGCGCATGCGGTTGACCGCGTGCATCAGCCCCTTGCCCTTGATGGATTCGCCGTCGACGTGGGTGATCAGGTCGCCCGAACGCAGACCGACGCGATGGGCCGGCGTATCCTCGATCGGCGCCACCACCTTGACGACGCCGTCCTCGGCCGAAACCTCGATGCCGATGCCGCCGAATTCGCCCTTGGTGCTGACGAAGCTTTCGCGGAATTCGACCGGGTTCAGGTAGGCCGAATGGGGATCGAGAGAGGCCACCATCGAATGCAGCCCTGCCTCGACCACCGCGTCCGGGGTCGCGCCGGCCTCCAGCTTCATCTCGCCGATGCCCTTGATGGCGCTGTCGATCAAGTCGGTTTCCGCGACCTCCCGAACGTAGCCGGCACGGACCCGTTTGAAGGCGTCGCCGAAGTGAGCGAGCGCGGAGGACGGATCGGCCCCGGGCGCGCGCGCCGCGACCGCCTGGCGAAGGCGCTGCATTTCCTTCGGGGATGCGTCGTCGAACGCATAAGCGTCGCCGGACATGACGGCGACGACGCGGCGAAGCGAGGGTTCCTCGGACGCGCAACCGACCAGCGTCGGCACCGCGGACGCCAGCAGGAACAGCCCGATGATCAGCAAAAGAGTCTGAGGGGTTCTATATTTTTTCATTTTTTCAGTATGTTGCCATATCCGTACCGAACGCGCGGGCGCCCTCTCGCCCGCGCTGTCCGTGTGTCAGCCGTCGGCGTTGATCTTCGCGATCAGTTCCTTCAGCACCCGGTCCGCGTCGGCGGCCTCGACTTGGCAGGTGCCGGCGTTCTCGTGGCCGCCGCCGCCGTATTTCAGCATCAGTTCGCCGATATTGGTTTTCGAGGACCGATTGACGATCGACTTGCCGGTGGCGAGCGCGACGTTCAGCTTGTTCAGTCCCCACAGCACGTGGATGGAGATGTTGGTGTCCGGATACAGCGCGTAGATCATGAACCGGTTGCCGGCGAAGATCGTCTGCTCGCCCCTGAGGTCGAGCACGGCGAGATTCTTGTAGACCTTGGTGCAGCGCTTGATCTGTTCCTTGAATTTTTCGGCATGCTCGAAATAAAGGTCGATGCGTTCCTTCACGTCGGGCAGCTTCAAAATCTCGTCGATCTTGTGGTCGCGGCAGAAATCGATCAGCTGCATCATCAGCTGGTAGTTCGATATCCGGAATTCGCGGAAGCGGCCGAGGCCGGTGCGCGAATCCATCAGGTAGTTCATCAGCACCCAGCCGTTGGGATTCAGGATTTCGTCCTTCGAGAACTGCGCCGCATCGCCCTTGTCGACCGCGTCCATCATTTCGGTGGAAACCTTGGGAAACGCCTTCTTGCCGCCGTAGTAGTCGTACACGACGCGGGCCGCCGACGGCGCCTTCGGATCGATAACGTGATTGGCCGGTTTTTCACCCATCCGGATCGTTTCCGACGAGTGATGGTCGAACGCCAGATGCACGCCCTTCACGTACGGCAGATTGGTGGTGATGTCCGTCTCGGAGATCAAGATCGTGCCGTCCTGCATGTCCTTCGGGTGGACGAACTTGATCTCGTCGATCATGTCCAGTTCCTTGAGCAGGACCGCGCACACGAGTCCGTCGAAGTCGCTGCGCGTCACCAAGCGGAACTTTTCCTCACTCATCGCCGTCTCCTGTTTGGGTGTCTTTCTCGGTTGTCTGCATATGGAATCGGATCGTTCTAAAGCCGTTCCAAACGGGCCGCATGGCCCCCTCGGCAACGACCGGGCCGATGCGGATCCGAAGATTCACCTAGTTTGACCGGAACCCCGTGGTTTTCAAGCGCGATCACGTCTCGCCGGCCCCGGACGGCTGGGGAAATATTTCGCGCACGACCAACAGGCAAGCCGTCAGCAAAATGACAGCAAATATCTGATGCAGCGCCCCCAACACGACCGGCACGGCGTTGACGACCGTGGCCGCGCCGAGGCCGAACTGGATCAGCGCGACAACCGGCAGCGCCGCCACCGCGACCCGGCCTCGCGCCGGCAGCGGCGCGGTCCGGGCGTAGGCCCAGAAAAGGATCGCAAGGACGGCCGTCGCCGTCGCCAGGCACCGGTGCTGGAACTGGACCATCGCGACATTCTCGAAGAAATTCAGCCGGGTCGGAGAAAGCTCGAAGATCCCATCGGGAACCCACCGATCGCCCATCTGCGGAAACGTGTTGTAGGCAAGCCCGGCGTCGAGCCCGGCCACCAACGCCCCCGCCAAGGCCGTGACGAAGACCGCCGCCAACAGAAACACCGCCACGGCCGCCAGCCTGCGGCCGACCGGCGGCTTGGCGCCCGCGAATGCCAAACCGTGCGCGACCCAAAGGATATAGGCGTAAATCAAGAGCGCGAGCCCCAGGTGCGCCGCCAAGCGGTATTGGCTCACTGCCGGGTCGTTGACCAGGCCGCTTTGCACCATGTACCAGCCGAGCGCGCCCTGCGCGCCGCCCAGCAGGAACATCAGGACCAGCTTCCGCATCAGTCCTTCGCTCAGGCGCCCTCGCCACAGGAAGACGAGGAACGGCACCAGGAACACCACGCCGATCAGCCGGCCCCACAGGCGATGCACGTATTCCAGCCAGAAGATCGCCTTGAATTCCTCCAGGGTCATGCCGAGGTTGACCTTGAGGTATTGCGGCGAGGTCTTGTAACGAGCGAAGACCTCCTGCCAGGCGGCGTCGCCGAACGGCGGCAACCAGCCGGTCAAGGGCTTCCAATCGACGATCGACAGGCCCGATTCCGTCAGCCGCGTCAGCCCGCCGATCGCGATCATGGCAAAAACCATCAGGGCGACGACGAACAGCCAAACGGCAACCGCGACCTGGCGGGTTTGCCGCGCCGCCACCGATCCGGCCGGCGGAACGTAAGGCGGAATCAGGACGCGATGACCGCGGTCGCTAGGGGTATCGGCGTTTTCCGGTTCGGCATTCATGGGACGGCCGCGAGGATATGGACTCCGGCGCCGGAATGCAAAGCCGACGGCACGCGAAAGGCGTGTGAATTATCGGTGAATGTCGATCAAATATCGCGGCCCAGCGCGCGGGCCAACAACATGTAGACCTTGCCGACATCGGCCGACAGGAACGTGGTCGCCAGCACGCCTTCGGAATCGCGCTTCTTCGCGTCCTGAATCAATTGATCGAACTGGGCCAGGTAACGGTTCACGTATTCGCGAAAGGCGCCGTCGTCCTGGAAGCGTTGGCTGATGGCCGCCAACCTGGAGCGTTCGCGGAAGCCCAGCATCTTGCGCACGAAGATGCCCTTCTCGCCCTTGTTGAAGCGGCGCCAGTCGTCTTCGCTGATCTCGATTTCCAGAAGCCGGATCAGGTCGACCGAAATCGATTGCAGGCGTTCCAAGACGAAGGTCGCGTTGCGCAGGAAATCGTCCATGCCGACTTCCTTGCGCCGGGATTCGAGCGCCTTCAGCAGCTCGGCCGCCTCGATGCTGGCGGCCTTCATGTCGCGGGTCTGGCGGTCGAGCGATTCTCCGATCTTCTGCGCGTGGCCGACCATGCGCTCGGACGACAGGCCCAGGGCCTCGGCATGCTGGCGAACGGCGCCGTCCCAGGCTTCGACCTGATCGATCGCGTGGCGCGAAACGCTGCCGACTTCCTCGGCGCGACTGACCAGCGTCTCGCCCAGCGCCGTCATCGTCCGTTCCGCATGCTCGTAACGGCCGCTCATTTCGTGCAGCTGGCGGCGCAGGATTTCGCTGATCGATTCCATCCGCTGCGCGACGTCCTCGGCCTGGGAACCCATGTCCTGGGTGCGCTGACGCATCGCTTCGCCGACGCGGCCCATCTTGCCGGCGACCACGTCGGCCGCCGTCGAGGCTTCGCCCGCGCGCTGCTGGATCGCCGCCGCGATGCGCTCCAGGTTGGTCCTGGCCGACGTGGATTTCGCCTCCAGTTCCTTGGTCTTTTCGGCCAGCAGCGTCGCCGCGTCGCCGACCGACGTGCCGGCCTTGTTGACGATCGCGTCGAGTTCCATCGAACGCTGGCTCAGAAGCGTCCCGGCCTCCTTCAATTCGGTCGTGACGGTGCCCGAAATTTCGGCCAGCGCGTGGACGTTCTCTTTCATTTCGGTCGACGCCAAGTGGACGTCGTCGACGGCCTTGCCCGAGGTCGCCGAGATGATTTCTGCCTGACGCTGCAGGGCGCCGGTGGCCATGCTCATGGACCGCGCCGCCTTCTCCACCGTTTCGGTCACCAGGCGGCCGCGTTCCTGCAAAATGTCGCTGACCTGTCCGATGTGGGCGCCGGCTTCGTCGGAAACGCCGCTGACCGCGCTGGCGTGTTCGTGCAGCGCGTCCGAGAACGTGCGCACATGCGTGACCGCGGCGGCATGAACGGCGGCGAGGTCGTGGGCGCGCTGGCGCAACACGCCGCCGATCTGCCCAAGCCGTTCCTCGGCGTGCTGCGCGGACTGGTCCAGATCGGCGCGATCCTTGCGGATGGCCTCGGCAACGCCGTCCAGTCGCTTGGTGACCATCTCGGCCGCCTCGCTGAGGGTTTCGGCCTTGTCGCGCAGGTCCTTGCCCATGCTCTGCAGGCGGATGGCCGAGGTTTCCGCCGCATTGTTGATTTCGGCGGTGCCGCCGCGCACGGTCGTGGTCACATCGCGCAGCTTGGCGACCGCCTGTTCGGAGGACACCGTGAGGCTGCCGACCTGGGCCTCGACCGCGCCGCCGGCGTTCGCAAGGCGCGCCGCCATTTCGTCGGAAATTTGCTCCAATTCTTCCGCGCGCTTTTTCACGACATCGCCCGCGGCATCGACCCGCTCGGCGGCCGCGTTCGAAACTTGGCCGAGCTCGCCGGCCTGGCGGCCCATCGCCGAACCGACCAGTTCGATCAGCCGCGACGCCCGTTCGGACGCGGACGCGACCTCGCGCGCGCGCTCCTGCAACAAGGCAGCCACCTTGCCGACGTCGGCCACCGCGCTTTCCGAATTTTGCGTCAGGCCGCCGGCGTTGGCCCGCAACGCCTCCGACATCGCCCGCACGCGAATGGCGGCCGCATCCGACGACGCGACCAGTTCGTGCAGGCTGCGGCGCATCTCTTCCGTGACGCCCTGGAGCCGGGTTTCCGACCCCTCGCCCGCCGTGCGCAGTTCGTCGGCGCGGCGCCCCATGTCGGCGGAAGCTTCTTCCAGCATCTTCGCGGCGCGGGCCGAAACGGCGGATAGCGTGTCGGCCTGCTCGGCCAGTTGCCGCGCGACGGCGTCGACGCCTTCCGTCGCCTGACCCGACGCGACGACCAGTTCGCGCGTGCGCTCCTGCACCGCCTGGCCCAATTCCTTCATGCGACCGGTGGTATTTTCGGAAAGCTGCGCGACGTCGAAAACCTGCTGACGGAAAGCGTCGACCAGGGTGCGGGTGCGCTCCGCCGTGGCATTGACGTCGGCAGCGCCCTGGTTCAACGCACGGGTCGCGGTGTTGATTCCGGTGACGCCCAATTCGGTGACGCGCGTCACGTCGCCCGCGCCCTTCTGCAACGCCATGGAGAGCCCCGACAGCCGCGCGTTGGCCCGCTCCGCCATGGACGACAATTCCTCGCTCCGCTGCCGCAGTGCGTCGCCCGCGGCGCCGATCCGAAGCACGCTCTGGTTCGACAGCTTGGCGAGCGATTCCGATTGTCCGGTCAGGGCTTCGCCGGCGGCGCCGACCCGCGCGACCGCATCCTCGGCGGCTTCGCCCAGTTCGCCGGAACGGGCCGAAAGCGCCTCGCCAACCCGCTCGACTTCGGTCAGCACCCGGTCCGAAACGGTCTGGAGATCGTGCGACGTCCGGCGTAGCGTGTCGCCAACGGCCTGGGCCTTCGATCCGGTCTCGGCGGCGAACGCGCCGATTTCCTGGGCCTGCTCGCGGAATTTCTGCGTCGACTCGCGAACCTTGTCGACGGCCTCGTCGGACGCCTGGATCAGCCGTTCGCCGTGCTCGTCCAGCGTCGCGCCGGCGGCGCGCACGCGGCCGACGACTTGCTCGGTGGTTTCGTTGAGCCCACGCGATTGCTTCGCCAGACTGTCCTCGATTTCGACCGAGCGCGCCGCGACGGCGGACGCGGTTTCGTCGAGCGTCTTGACCTGACGACGCAGGATGTCGGCCATCGCATCGACCTGCTGGGCGGCGCGATCGGAACGTTCCGTCATTTCCTGCGAATGGCCAAGCAGCAGATCGGCCCCGGCACGGATGCGCGACGCCGCCTCGTCCGACGACTTCAACAACGTTTCGGCGTGTCCGTAGACGCGCTCGCCGGTTTCGGTCAGCTTGAGATGCGCGCGTTCGGATGCTTCCTCGAACACCCGGCCGCGCTCATCGAGGACATCCGCGGTTTCCTGGGTCCGTTGCGCCGCTTCGTCGGCGACGGTGGAGAGTTCCTCGCCGCGCCGGCGCAGCACTTCGGCCAGCGATTCCACGCGCGACGACGCACGGTCGGACGCGACGGTCATTTCCTGCGTCTGCTGATGCAGAGTGTCGCCGACCTGGCGAGCGCGCCCGATCGCTTTTTCGGAGACCTGTTGCAGGTCCTCGGTCTGGCGGCGTAGCGCGTCGGCGATGGCGTGTGCGCGCAGATCGGCGTCTTCGGACACCCGGGACAGTTCGGAGGCGCGTCGTTTAACCAGGGCGCTGACGGCTTCGGCGCGGGTCGCGGCATCGTCGGTCGCGAGCGTCAGTTCGCGGGCCTGACGGCGCAGGCTGTCGGTGATTTCGTTCAGGCGCGTCCGAGCACGATCGGACGGATAGGTCAACTGGCGCAACTGCCAGCGCAGCGCCTGGGTCTCGAGCCGCAGATGGCGGCCTCGCTCGAAGAATGCGATCACGACCCACATCAACGCCGGCGGCGTGACGACCCCGGCCGCCAGCCCGCCGATTTCATGCGGCAGCAGATAGACAAGATCCGCCCATGCCATCTGGCTTTGGATCAAGGAAGCGGCGGCGAAAAACCAAGCGACTGTCGCGACGATGCCGGCGATCAGCGGCAGCCGGTAACGAAGATAGAACGGCGCCGTCCAATCGGGCGGCTCGATCGGTTCGATCTCGACCTTGTCGACGATTTCGACGTTGTCCTCGGCGGGCCTAACGTCGGCGGCGGACGGGACGGCCTTGCTGCCCTCGGGATCGACGCCCGGCGGCGGTTCCTGGGTGCGCGGCGTGACGGCCATGTCGATTACTCTTCCGCGGCTGCCCGCAATGGCGGGAAATCGGCCGAAATCATACCCCATCCATATGTTGGCGGCAAACGGGCAATTCCGTCGAGATGTAGTGTTCTGTGGATAAATTGCCGGACGATCCGGCATGCGCGCAGGCGTTACCCGCCCAGCGCCTTCAATCGGGCGACCAAGCGGTCGGTCGCCTGGCCGTCATCGAGGCCGTCGAACAGTTCGCGCCGGCACTCGGCGCGCTGGGCACGATACCCATCCGGGTCGGCCAGCGCGCGGCCGACCGCCGCGGCCAGTTCGTCCGCGCGCGCCACCTCCTCGCCGATCGACCGCCAGCGCCATTCCACCGCGTCCGGATCGTAGTCGACACCAGGCCGGCCGCGCGCCGGATTGGTGACCAGCACGATCGGCCGGTCGAGCGCCAGGTATTGGAAGGCGACGCTCGATGCATCGGTGACGAGAACGTCGGCGATCCCGAGCCAGGGCTGCGCGTCGGCCGCCGCATCCTCGACCAGATGCACGTCGGCATCGGCGGCGGCGAGGCCGCGCCACCAGGCCATCCACTTCGGTTGGTGGTCGGAAGTCAGCGGATGCGGCTTGATGACAACACGCACGTCGGTACGTGCCCCCCGAATCCGGTCGGCGACATAGTCGGTCAGCATCGGCGCCGCCGACAGGCGCGGGTCCGCGGTCGGCGCAAACAGCACCGTCTTCTTGCCTTCGGCGGGCGGCAGCGGCGGCGGCCCCGGATCGCGACGGAACAACCGATCCATCTGCAAGGCGCCGATCGGCCAGATTTTTTCCGTCGGCAGGCCGGCGGCGATCAGACGTTCTCGATCGGCGGCCGTGAGCACGGCGGCGTAATCGGCGGCGATGGCCGGCGCGACCATGCGCTTGCCGCCGGTGAAGCCGGGTTGGACATAAACGAACTGCGCCTGCGGCGCTTGATGGCGCAAGGCCGGCGGCGGCGTATCGCACGTCACGACCACATCGGCATCGAACTCGATCGCTTCCTTGACGTCGCCGGTGAGTAGCGGCCATCGGCTTTCGGCAAGCGCGTCGAACGCCGGGCGCAGCAGCACGTGATGGAACGGCTGGCCCATGAACAGCGCGATGCGCCCGCCCCGCTTGCCGCGCCCGGCGCGCGACGGGCGGCGGTTGTCGACCACGAGCGAAGCCTCGGCAGCCTTCAGATACACGTGCCCGGGCGCGATATGGATGCCTTTCCTGTAGCAATCCATCGCCTCGGCGCGACGCCCCTGCGCCTTGAGGGCGAGACCGAGTTGGTAAAGGAAATCCGGTCGGTCGGCGCGCTTTTCGACGCAACCGCGCAGCGCCTGCACGGCCTCGAACAAGGCGCCCGCGCGCCGCAGCGCGACGCCCAAGATGTAGGCCGTATCGGCGTCCTCGGGCGCCAGTTCGACCGCCTTGCGAAACGCGGCGATGGCTTCGTCGGCGCGGCCTTTCAGCATCAATGCCTTGCCCAGGTCGACGTGCGCCAGCGCATGCGCGGGCGCGGCTGCGATCGCCAGCCGGAAGCAGTCGATAGCCGCGTCGATGCTTTGCGAGGCGGCCAGCATCTCGCCTACGCTTATGTTCAGATCGACGTCATCGGGTTGCAGCGCCAGCGCCTTTTGCAGGAAGCCGAGCGCGGCGCCGACATCGCCTTTTTCGCGCGCGACGCGTCCGGCTTCCTTCAAGCCTTCGAAATCCGTCGGCGGCGGTGGCGCGGCCGGCTCATCGGGGGAGGAAACGACGGGTTCCGGTGCCGGCTCGCTTGCCTCTTCCTCCGACTCGGGCGTCGGCGCGGGTTCAGGGGCCGGCTCGGGTTCCGCCTCGAACGCCGGCGCCGGTTCGGGCTCTTCTTCTTCGGCATCGTCGGCGGCCGGTTCCGGTATCGCCGACGGCGTCGGGTTGAACAGGGTCACAAGCCCCATTTTCGCCATCCAGGCGATCGTGCGGATCGTCGGTTCCGGCCGATCCGGCGCGATCCAGTCGGCGAGACTGCCCGCCGCCGTCGGGCCGCGATCGGCGAGATGCTTGAGGATCGCCGCCGTGTCCGCCTCGCCCAGCAGATGCTGGGCGGCGAAGTTGTTCATGGTGCTTTGACGCAGCGTCGCCAAGCGCTTGCCGTCGGCGCCGGGTGCCGGGCGAACCTCGGTCTCGCGACGTATCCGGGCGGTCGGGTAGCCTTCGAACAGACGGAACGGATCGTCGTAGAGCGGCACCAAGGGCGCCGCGACGGTCGGTCGCGCGGCTGCCACGCGTATGCCGGCGTCGCCGGCCGCGACCGAGCGAACTTCGGCAAGATGGCGCCACAAATCCTGATAAGCCGCGACCACCACGCGCCAATCGAACGTATCGAGGGCGCGGCGGCGCGCGGCCTGGCCCATCGACCGGCGCAGGTCCGGGTTGGCGACCAGCGCGGCATAAGCGGTGGCGGCGGCGGCGACATCGACGGCGGTCGATTGGCTGACATTGCCGCAGTAATGATCGTAGGAATTGTCCGGACCGCCGACTCCGATCTCGGGAGGCAAGGCGATGTCCGAGCCAAATCCGGCCGCCGGCATCCAGGTCGCGACCGAAAATCCGTCGGTGCCGTGGCGCACGGTGTCGCGATAGCCGTTCCAGTCGGTGATGACGGACGGCAACCCCGCCGCCATCGCCTCGATCGGAGTCAAACCGAACGTTTCCTGTACGTTGTCGGACAGCGACGTGAACGCGTCGGCGGCGAACCAGACCCCGGCACGCACCTCGGGTTCGCGGCCGTCGAGAAAGATGGCGTTCACGGAGGGGCACAGTTGGCTGGCGGCGTCGCGGAATTGGCGCTCGATCGCCGCATTGGCGAACCAGCCAGCCTGGATCAAATGGATCTTCTTGCCCGTGCGCGACGCGGCGGCCTCGAGCCCGACGTACATCGGCAACGGATGGGCCTTGGCATGGAAGCTGAGGCGACCCATGAAAAGCACCACGACGTCGTCGTCGCCGATGCCGAGGCGGCGGCGCAGGCGGCGGCGCGTCGCGTCGCCGTTCGGCCCTGCGGCAAAGGCGTCGCAATCGACGCCCAGGGGAATGACCGGCAGTTCCAGCGCCATCCCGGGCGCCGTGCCCAAACGTTCCCCCAGATACGCGTGCCAACCCTCGATCAGCTTCACGACCATGCCCCTGACCGCAGCCGACGTGCAGACAAGCGCGTCCCACGGGCGGGTCGGCGCGATCGAAAGATCGCAAATGGAAGTCATCGCGGTTTCCGACGCTGTCGTATGGGTCAGGCCGACGATCGAATAGTCGCCGCCCTCCTGACGCCGTCGTCGCCATGCGAACGGCGAGATGTCGGGACCGGGCAGGACCAGCGTCCGGGGCGTCGATGCCTCGGCCCCCATGCGTCCGGGCGTCACCAGATGGCACGGCCGGCGGCGCGGGTCGAGCGCGCCGACACGCTTCTTGAAATCCTCGAAATGGTCGCGGGTGAAGCATTGCGCGTGAAATCCGTCGACGCCGGAATGACGAACGAAGCCCTTCAGGAACCCCTCGCCCGCGGCATGCCGGCCCATCAACTTCGGCCGCGACGTATCGACCGCATCCGGGTGATGCAGGATGACGCAATTGGTCGGCGGGTCGGTTTCTTCGGCCATGCTTCGGTGCGACGCCTGCTCGGTTGGAAGTTCTAGCGGCTAGAAAAGGTGCTGGCCGCCGGTGATCCATATCTCGGTGCCGGTTACGTACCCCGAATCCTCGGCGCACAGGAAATAGATCGTGCGCGCGCAATCTTCCGGGCTGCCCATGCGATCCATGGGGATGCGCGGGATCAGGACTTCGTATTCGGGCTGGATCATGTCGGTTTCGATTTCGCCGGGCGCGACCGCGTTGACCCGCACGTCGAGGGCGGCGAATTCGTTGGCCAGTTCGCGGGTCAGCGCCGAAAGTGCCGCCTTGGAAACGGAATAGGCCGAGCCGGCGAACGGATGGATGCGATGCCCGGCGATGGACGTCACGTTGACGATGGCGCCCTTGCCCCGATGCAGAGCGCCCGCAAATCCGCGCGCGAGCTTAAGCGGAGCGTAGAAATTGAGATCGAACACCTGTCGCCAAGCGCCGAGATCGCCGTTCAAGCAGCCAAGGCGTTCCTTGTGCGGCGATTTCGGCGACACGCCGGCGTTATTGACAAGACCGTGCAAGGGACCGTCGCCCAGAATTTCGTTCACCTTGGCGACGAACGTGTTCAGGCTTTCGACGTCGGCGAGATCGGTCGGAATGTGGTGGGCCCAGTTCGGATTCCGCTTCACATCGTCCGGCAACGATTCGCGCGAACACGTGACGATTCGCCAGCCGCGATCGAGAAAACACCGCGCCGTGGCAAGGCCGATGCCCCGGCTGGCCCCGGTAATGACGGCGGTTTTCAGGTTTTCACCCATGGCCGGGGACGTTAGACCGATTCGCGGTTCCGTGACCAGACCGCTTTCGGATAGCGTGACACGGATGTGTGCGCGTTACGAACTTACGGCAAATCCCCATCGACTGGTCGAACGGTTCGATCTTTCCGTCGCGCCTCCCGATTTGGCGCGTGCGGAAATCCGGCCGACCGACACTTCGCTCGTCATAACCGCCGACGGCGTCAGGCGGGGCTTGGCGCTATCGTGGGGACTGGCGTCTTGGGACGGGAAGCCGCTGATCAACGCGCGCGCCGAAACCCTGACCGAGAAGAAGTCGTTTCGACCGCTGCTGGAACGGCGTTGTCTGGTGCCCGCGACCGGCTACTTCGAATGGCGCCATGACGGCAAAAAACGTTTGAAGAACCGGGTCGTGCCTGCGAACGGCAGCCTCGTTTCCTTCGCCGGCCTACACGACGACGACCGCTTCGTCATCGTTACCTGCCCGGCCGCGCCGAATATCGCCGAGGTCAACGACCGGATGCCGGTTATTTTGGAGGGCGCCGCCGAGGATTCATGGCTCGACCCTACGATACCGTTCGATGCCGTCGCCTGGATTTTGCTGCCGTTCGACGGCGCGCTGAACGCGCACGAAGACGCGCCACCGCCGCCACGGCAAGGCGACCTGTTCGGATGAGCGCTGCGCTCAGTGCGACATGAAAAGCGGGATGGTCGCGTTTTCCAGAACGTGGCGAGTGACGCCGCCCAGGATCATCTGACGCAGCCGGTTGCGCGTGTAGGCGCCCATCACCAGCAGGTCGGCGCCGATATGGGCGCAATCCTTCAGCAGCACGTCGCCGACGATCTTATTCACCGATTGCAAGGTATGCGTCGACGCCTTGACGCCGTGCCACGCAAGATAGGTCAGCATGTCCGGGATCGTCGGCGCGGACTGCACCTCGCCGACCGCCGTCAGCACCACGACCTCGCGTGCCCGCTCGATCAGCGGCATGGCGGCGCCGATGGAACGCGCGGCCTCGGCGCTGCCGTTCCAGGAAATGGCGATGCGCGTACCGACGCTGCCCGAGAACCCGGGCGGCGCGACCAGCACCGGACGGCCGGTGTCGAACAGCGCCGCGTTCAGCGTCATGGTCGCGGCGATATCGGTTTCGGGCGTCGGACGGCTGACCACGGTGGCGTCGGACAGGCGCCCGCGCAGCGTGGTGACCTCGTCCTCGCGGCCCGTGACCTCGACCCACGACGCGCTGGCGCTGCCTGTCGTCGGGCCGTCGACGACGGCGACCCCGTAACGCTTGATGAAGTCATCGAACATGGCGCGCGCCTTGCCGGCGCGCTCGCCGGCTTCGGTTTCGGCGACATCCATGATTTCCTCGATCAAGGCGCCCGAGACGCCCTCGCCCAGGATCGGTACCGCGTCGCGACTGTCGGGCCGGACATGCAGCGCATCGATGTGCGCCTGAAGTTCCTTCGCGACCGTGAAGGCAACGTCCATCGCCGCCTTCGACGCATCCGTGCCGCTGATCGGCACCAGTAGCGAACTGATAGACATGTACGCCTCCTGAATGCCGGATCGGATTCCGGCGCAAAGTTTTTTATTTGCCCCAAAACAATATATATTCCCGTTCTGGGGTCTTTTCAATGCACGGCGCGACGAAGTCACCGCCCCGACGCCGGCACCTCGATCCCAAGTGCGGCGAGCGCATGGGCCAATGTCGCCGCCTTGGAACCCGAACTATCGACCCTGGTCCATTCAATGGTCCCTAAGTCGTAGTCGGTCTGGCGGCGCACGATTTCGGCGGTCGCGTCCGAGGCGTTGCGCTTGCGTTCGGACACGCGGCGTTCCATCACCGCCGTCGGCGCTTCCAGCCAGAGCCCGTGGAAGGCGACGCCGGCTTCGGCGGCCACGGCGGCGATACGGCGACGCTCGACGGGGTCGGCGAAGACCGCGTCGGCGATCGTCGTCCGTCCGGCGGCAAGCGATGCCCGCACCAGTTCGTAAAGTGCCCCGTAGGTCCGATCCGACATTTCCCGCGTGTAGCCCTCGGGACCGAGCCGCTCCAACGGCCCCTTGCCCATGAGCCGTTTGCGGATGACGTCGGTGCGCTGGACCCGGGCCCCGGGCGCGGCCCCGACGAAGGGCGCGAGCGCACGGGCCAAACGCGACTTGCCGCTGCCGGAGAGCCCGCCGACGGCGATCAGCATCGGCGGCGCGCCGGGCGCCAGGTATTCGAACGCGGCCGCCAAATATTCCCTGGCTTCGGCACGCAGAGCTTCCGAACGGCCGCCATCGTCGGCTTTCGTCGCCGCGGTCGCCTGCACGTGCGCGCGGATCGCCGCCCTGAGCGACAGAAACAACGGCAAACACGCGAGCCCACCGTCATCGCCGGTCATATCGAGATAACGATTCAGCACGATGTTCGCGAGGCGCCGTTGTCCTCGCCGATCCAGATCCATGACCAGGAACGCCAGATCGTACAGCACGTCGATATCGGCGAACGTGTCGTTGAATTCGATGGCGTCGAACAGGGTCGGCCGGCCGTCGACCATGCAGATGTTGCGAAGATGCAGATCGCCGTGACAGCGGCGCACGCGCCCCGACCGACGGCGTACGTGGAGCAGCGGCGTAAGGTCTGCAAGCGCGCGCTTGGATAATTCGGCCAAGCGAACGATATCGGCGGCGGCGAAAATGCCGCCGGCGAGGCTTTCCATGCTGGCCCGGTCGCCGTCGATGGTAACCCCGAGGCCGGCGACCGTATCCGCATCCCTGATTTCCGCAGCGGCGTGAAACGCGGCGATGGCATCGGCCAAATCCTCGATCGTGTGACGGCCGAGCGCATCCTTCGCCGCCAGACGGTCGAAGCGCGTTTCTTCCTCGAAACGCGCCATCTCGACCAGCCATTCGACGGGCTCGCCGGGTCCGCCGACCGCAAGCCGGTCGTCCGCCCCGCGCGTCACGGCGACAACGCCCTTATAAAGCGTCGGCGCCGTGCGGCGGTTGACCCTCACCTCGGCATCGCACGCGGCCTTGCGCTTTTCCAATGTCGAGAAATCGAGATAGGGATAGCGCACCGCGCGTTTCAGCTTGTAAGCCTTGTCGCCGACCAGGAAGACCATCGAGATATGGGTTTCGACCCGTTCCGCGCGTCCCGCGTTCGGTCCGAACGCGTCTTGCGATGCCAAGAAATCAATGATTGCCTTTTGCGCGTCGCCGCTCATTGAAACGTCTTGCGCGGCTCGGGGACGCCTTCGGGGTCTTCGTGGATAATCACTTCCGCGTTGGGAAACGCGGCTTCGATCTCGTGCATCACGGCTTCCGACACTTCATGCACGTCATGCAACGTCATGGCGCCGTCGAGTTCCAGGTGCAATTGGATGAAAACCTGCTGGCCGGACGACCGCGTGCGAAGGTCGTGCACGCCCCTGACCTCCGGATGCGCTTCACAGAGGGCGCGTATCTTACGTCGATCCTCGTCCGGCAGTTCGCGGTCCATCAAAAGATTCAAAGAATCGATCGCGACCCCGCGCGCGTTCCAGACGATATAAAACGCGATCGCGACCGCGAACAACGGGTCGGCAAGCCCGATGCCGAAATGGGTCGCCAGCACTAGGGACACGATGACGCTGGCATTGGTCAAAAGGTCGCCTTGATAATGCAATTGATCGGCGCCGACGGCGACCGATCCCGTCTTTTTCACCACGTAACGCTGGAACATCACCAACGCGAAGGTCAGCACGATGGAAATCACCATCGTGGCAATGCCTATTTCGGCGTTGGCGATGGGTCGTGGATGGACCATGCGTTCCACGGCCTGAAACAGCAGGAACGCCGCCGAGCCGCCGATGAAGGCGGCCTGAGCGAGGCCGGCCAACGGTTCGGCCTTGCCGTGACCGAAGCGATGTTCGCGATCGGCCGGCTGCAGGGCATGATGCACGGCCACCAGATTGAACATGGACGCCATCGCGTCGAGCAGCGAGTCGACCAATGTCGACAGCAGACTGACCGATTCGGTCATCAGCCACGAGGCGATTTTGATCGCGATCAGGACGCCGGCCACCGAAACCGACGCGTAGGTGGCAAGCCGCATCAGGCGCTGGGCGCGTTCCGGTGCGATGCCGTTTGCGGTCACGGATAAAGCTTCTCGACGCGCCAGCCGTCGCCGTCGCGGCGGTAGACCGCCCGGTCATGGAGGCGGAACGGCATTTCCTTCCAAAATTCGATGGCGTCGGGCACCACCCGATAACCCGACCAGAACGACGGCCTCGGCACCGAACCGACATGGAACTTCGCGGTAAACTCGGCGACCCGGCGCTCCAACGCGAACCGGGTCTCGAGCGGCCGGGATTGTTGCGACGCCCAGGCGCCGATCTGGCTCATGCGCGCGCGCGAGGCGAAATAGGCGTCGGCCTCGTCGTCCGACACGCGCTCGACCGTGCCCTCGACGCGAACCTGGCGATCGAGGGTTTTCCAGTAGAAGCAAAGAGCGGCGACGGTATTGGCCTTCAGTTCGCCCGCCTTTCGGCTTTCGAGGTTCGTATAAAAAGTGAACCCGCGCGGATCGACGTCCTTCAGCAACACCATGCGCGCCGACGGCCGGCCGCTCGCGCCGACGGTCGCGAGCGTCATCGCCGTCGGATTCGACGGTTCCGATTTCGTCGCGTCGGCCAGCCATTCCTTGAACAGGTCGATCGGATCTGGATTCGTGTCGCTCATGGTCCCCGATGCGCCGGGGCTCGGCACCCAGGCGCGGCTACAATATCCGCTGCCGGGGGGCTATACTACGGGAAAGGAACGGGCGGCAATCGATTGCAATGCCTCGAAATTCCCTGCCCCTTGCGATCCCATAAATTTGCCATATTTCATGGGGATACTGCGTTTCGCAATTGATCGCGGCGGGCCGAGGCGCCTTTCGGGATCGTCATGATCGAGGAGAAATCGAAATGTTCAGGCCACGCCTAACCGCCATTCTACTCGCGGGCGCCCTTCTCGCGGGTTGCCAGAACGCGCAGGACAATCCGAAACAGACCGTGGGCACCGTGCTCGGCGCCGGCGTCGGCGGCCTGCTCGGTTCCAAGGTCGGCAGCGGCAAGGGCCAGCTCGCCGGCGTCGCCATCGGGGCGCTCGCGGGCGCGTTCCTCGGCAGCGAAATCGGCAAATCGCTCGATAACGCCGACCGTGCCGCCGCGCAAAAGACCGCGCAGGCCACGCTCGAAAGCAACCGCGTCGGCCAAACGTCGTCGTGGCGCAATCCGGACAGCGGCAACTCCGGCACTTACACGCCGACCAGCACGTATCGCAACGCCAACGGCCAGGACTGCCGCGAGTACGAGACCACCATCACCGTCGACGGCAAGACCGAACGGGCCGTCGGACGGGCCTGCCGCGAATCGAACGGGACCTGGCGCATCGTCCAGTAGAAAAAGAGCGTTTCCCAGGAAGGTCCCGAACGCCGGCCGTCGCAGACGGCCGGCGTTCTCTTTTGCCGGCCCTATATCGACGGGCTGGCAGGGCACCGAACCGCCTGTTACGATTCCAGGCGATGAATGACCCATACGACATCCTCGGCGTCCGCGCCGACGCCAGCCAGGAAGACATCAAGAAAGCGTTTCGCAAGCTGGCGCAGGAACGCCATCCCGATCGCCATCCCGGCAATCCCGCGGCCGAAAACGAATTCAAGGAGCTTTCGGCGGCCTACGATCTGCTGTCCGACCCGCAGATGCGCGCCCGCTACGATAAGGGCGAGATCGATGCGTCGGGCGCTAGGCGCCCGCGCCGCGGCGCCGGCACCGCCGGGCGCGGCCCGTTCGGGCGCGGATTCCGCGGCCGCAAAGGACACGGCCCGATCAAGGTCGACGGCGCCGACGTCGAATACTCGATCGAGGTCGCTTTCGCCGACGCCGCCAAGGGCACCGAAACCGAAGTAACCATGGCGAACGGCAAACGGCTCAAGGTAACGGTCCCGCCCGGAACCCGGGACGGACAGAGTTTGCGCCTGCGCGGCCAAGGCTTGGGCGGCCTCGGCGGCGGCGGCGACGGCGACGCCCTGGTCGAGATCAAGGTCAAGCCCGATCCCCTATTCCGCCGCGAAGGCGACGATATCCACATGGAAATCGGGGTCGGCCTTGCGGAAGCGATGCTCGGCGGCCGGATCGAGGTGCCGACGCTCGACGGTCCGGTGATGATGACCGTGCCGGCCGGATCGAACACCGGCACGAAGCTCCGCCTGAAGGGTCGCGGCGTCGCTTGGGGTAACGGCCAGCGCGGCGATCAATACGCGACACTGAAGGTGGTGCTGCCGTCGCCGCCCGACGCCGAACTGGCGGACCTGGTCAAAGCCTGGAGCGCAAGGAAAGCCTCCAAGGTTCGGAGCTGACGGAGGCTCACGACACCGGGCGAAGACCTTGGCTCTTTTCCTGACGCGCCGGTTCCTGAGGTTCGATGCCGATCAGAATCTCGCGTACGGAAACGTCGAGCGCACCCTGATGCAAACGCTTCACCTCAGCGAGCCGCTGGCTTAAGCGCCATCGCCAGCCGTCCCCCGCCACGTCTACGTCCCGGTCGCGCAACGCAAGTCCGAGATCGCGGAATAGATCGTAGAGTTTTGCTTCGCCGACGTCGCGCGCCAGGACCCATTCGTTGTCGGCGGCGCGTGCGGCCCATCCCTTCTCTTCAAGGATGTCGAGGATATTTTCCACCGCCTCGCCGCCGCCACTGGTTCCCTTCAGCACGCGGCTCCATGAAATCCGCCCTCCCGCGCGGCTTTGCTCGAATAGAAGCGCGATGATTTCGAGCGCCAAAGCCATGCGCTCGCCGGTGCCGAGCCGCCGGCCCGCCGGCCGGCCGCCGGCGGTTTTCCATTCCGCCAGGGATGCCGTCAGCACCGCGCCGAAAAGCACCACCGCCCACGACAGGTACATCCACACGAGGAAAATCGGCACCACCGAGACCGCGCCGTAGATCGTCTGGTAGGTCGGGAAGCTGGTGACGTAATAACCGAAGACGGTCCGCAATACCGAAAACATCAGCCCGGCGACCGCACCACCCACGGCGGCGCTTCGCCAGCCGACAGGACGATTCGGAATGATCAGGTAGAATGCCCAGAAAAGGACGATCATGATGATCGTCGGCAGGTAGACCGATAAACTGGCCAGCGGTCCTTTGACGGCATCGAACCCGGATGCCTTGGTCATCGCGAAGAAATAGGTCGACAAAGAAAAACTCGCCCCCAGCATCAAGGGGCCGAGCGTGATCAGGGCCCAGAAGACAAGCAGCCGGGGTACCAGCGCCCGCGGGTGCTTGACCCGAAAGATGGCATTGAGCGCCGATTCGACGGTCCCTAACAGCAATATCGCCGTCAGGGCCAGACCGATGATGCCGACAGCGGTCAGTTTCGTCGCGTTGGTGATGAACTGATCGAAATACTCGCGCATCGCTTCCGCCGACTCCGGCAGCAGATTGGCGAATACGGCCTCTTGAAACTGCTCGCGGACGCCGCCGAACACGGGAAACGCTGCCAGCATGGCGAAGGCGATGGCGGTCAGGGGCACGATGGCGAGAAGCGAGGTATAGCTGAGGGACGCCGCCATCCTGAGACAGCGGTCCTCCTGGAACCGCTGCCAGACATACCCCGAAAAGTCGCGGAACCGCAGTCCCTGCGCCCGCCAGTCGATGCCGTCATCCTGCATCGCACGTTCCTGTCGTTTCGGCGTTTTCGGCCCGATCATACCGGCCTCCGCGAAAATTGGATACCCTGCGCGGCCGCCGCAGCGCCGCCATTGGGGGCGGTGCGCGGGGCTTTTGCCTTTTCGGCGCATTTGTGTACGATTCCGCCGGGCACGCCGCCCGTCCGTTACGACCGCAACACGAGAGACCCCATGACCGAACCGAAGCCGCTGATGCAAGACAAGAAGGGCCTGATCATGGGCGTCGCCAACGAGCGATCGATCGCCTGGGGCATCGCCAAGGCCGTTCACGCCCAGGGCGCGGACCTGGCCTTCACCTTCCAGGGCGAGGCCCTGGAGAAGCGCGTGCGGCCACTGGCCGCCTCGCTCGGCTGCGATACCGTGCTGCCCTGCGACGTGACCGACGCGTCCTCCGTCGACGCCGTGTTCAAGACGATCGGCGAGAAATGGGGCCGGCTCGATTTCCTGCTGCACGCCATCGCCTTCTCGGACAAGGAAGAACTGAAGGGCCGCTACGTCGACACGACGCCGGCCAACTTCGCCGCGACAATGAACATTTCCTGCTATTCGTTCACCGCGATCTGCCAGCGCGCAGAACCCTTGATGAGCGCCGGCGGCAGCATCGTGACGCTGACCTATTTCGGCGCCGAGCGCGTCATGCCGCACTACAACGTCATGGGCGTCGCCAAGGCGGCCCTGGAAGCGAGCGTGCGCTACATCGCCGAAGACGTCGGCAAGAAGGGCATCCGCGTGAACGCGCTGTCGGCCGGACCGATGAAGACGCTGGCGGCGTCCGGCATCGGCGACTTTCGCTATATTTTGAAGTGGAACGAATACAATTCGCCGCTGCGGCGCAACGTCACGCTGGAAGACATCGGCGGCGCCGGCCTGTATCTGCTGTCGAACATGTCGAGCGGCGTGACCGGCGAAACCCATCATGTCGATTGCGGCTACAACATCGTCGGCATGAAAGCGGTCGACGCGCCCGACATCTCGGTCGTGTAGGGCAATCATGACCGGCAGCACAATCGGCCACCTGTTCCGGGTCACCACCTTCGGCGAAAGCCACGGCATCGCGCTGGGCTGCGTGGTCGACGGCGTGCCGCCCGGCATTGCGCTGTCCGAACCGGACATCCAGGTCTATCTCGACAAGCGCCGGCCCGGACAATCGAAATACACGACCCAGCGCAAGGAACCGGACACGGTCGAAATCCTGTCGGGCGTGTTCGAGGGTAAGACCACGGGAACGGCGATCGGGCTGCTGATCCGCAACCAGGACGCCAAGTCGAAGGATTACGACGACATCAAGGACAAGTTCCGTCCCGGCCACGCGGACTATACCTATCTGATGAAATACGGCGTGCGCGATTATCGCGGCAGCGGCCGCGCCAGCGCCCGAGAGACCGCCATGCGCGTCGCCGCCGGGGCCATCGCCAGAAAAGTTCTCGGCGACGGCGTGGTCGTGCGCGGCGCCATGGTGCAGATGGGCCCGCACAGAATCGATCCCGCCCGTTGGGACTGGGCCGAGATCGAGAAGAACCCATTCTGGTGCCCGGATGCCAAGATCGCCGGGGTCTGGACCGAGCACCTGGACGCCATCCGCAAGGCCGGATCCTCGACCGGCGCGGTGATCGAGGTGCAGGCGTCGGGCGTTCCGGTCGGCCTCGGCATGCCGGTGTTCGACAAGCTGGACGGCGACATCGCCAAGGCCCTGATGAGCATTCCCGCCGTCAAGGGCGTCGAGATCGGCGCCGGTTTCGGCGCGGCGGCCCTGACCGGACCGGAAAACGCCGACCGCATACGCATGGGCAACGACGGCAAACCGGTGTTCCAGTCGAACAACGCGGGCGGCATGCTGGGCGGCATTTCGACCGGCCAGGACGTGGTCGCGCGCTTCGTCGTGAAGCCGACCAGTTCGATCCTGATCCCGACCGAGACGGTCGATACCAAGGGCAAGAACGTCGAGGTTTCGACCAAGGGCCGCCACGATCCCTGCGTCGGCATCCGCGCGGTGCCGATCGGCGAGGCCATGCTGGCGATCGTGCTGGCCGATCACTGGCTGCGGCAGCGCGGCCAGTGCGGACGCGTCTGATCGTTCTTAAGCCGCCCCGGCCTGGGCGCGGCGGGCCACGGTCCAGGCATCGCCCGGTTTTCGCGACAGTCGCTGGTCCGCGAGCGCGCGGGCGAGGTCGGTTCGTCCGGCGCGAAGCGCGGCATCCAGTAGCACCATGGAGAACAGGTCGCGCTGGGCGTGACTGCCGCCGACGCGCACCAAATCCTTCATGATCGGCACCAGCAGATCGACCGTGCGGGCATAGGCGCCTTCCTTGTAGGCCGCCAGCGACCGGGCCAGATCCAAACCGACGGCGCGGGTCACGGTCGCGTTGTCTTCGTCGGTCTCAGCGTAGACGGCAAGGCCGTCCAGCATCTCGGCCGCCTCGGGCCGACCCGCCGCCGACAGCGCCAGCACGAAATGGGCGTCGACGAAGGCAAGCATGCGATCGTTCGTGCGCGACCGGCATTTTTCGCCGAGCGCAAGCCAGCGGTCGCCGACGTCGATGCCGTGGAGTTCCAGGCGCAGCAGCAGCGCCGCGTCGTTGCACAAATCCAGATATTCATCCGAGGTTTCGTCCCACAGGTCGCGGTCGTAGAGCGCCAGTACCGCCGCCGTGTCGCCTCGCGCCAAATGCATCAAGGCGCGGTGCCACCAGACGTGATAACGGAAATTATTGCAGCCCTTCCAACCGGACTCGTTGGCCGCGATCCAGTCGAGGCCATCCTTCGCCCGCCCTGTCATTTCATGGACATGCGCGACCGCGTGAATCGCCCACGGGTCCTTGGCCTGGAGCGCGAGCGCGTCTTTGCCGGCAGCGACGGCCGCATCGTAGGCGCCGGTTTCCTCCAACCCGAAGGCGTGCATGCCCTTGACGAAGCCGAAGCCCGGCACGCCCGCGTCCCACGCGGGGAGCGCGCGTTCGACCCCGGCGCGCAAATTGGCGCTGTCGCCTTTATAGAAGTAGCCGTGATGGGAGAGCCTGAGCGCGAGCACGTCGCGGGGATATTCCGCCAGGATCGCCTCCCAGGCGCGCACGGCTTCGCCGTGCCGGCCACCGACCCAGGCGGCCAACGCGCTTGCGTGGCGGCGTTCGCGGGATGTGGCGGCGCCCATGCGCGCTTCGGCCTCGGCCGACGCCTTCGCCGCCCGCGCCTTCAACGGGGCGGACGCCATCAGCATGAAGAAGTAGCCCTTCAATACATGAGCCATGGGCATGTCCGGATCGGCCTCGAACACCGCCTTCAGGCGCGGCCCGGTGTCGGCGGCAAGGCCGAGGTAACCGTCGATGGTCGCGTCGAACGCGGCCATCGCATCCGGCCCCTTCGCGGTGAACTCCAAGCCTCGGCAATCGGTCTGCATCGTTTCTCGCCCTTTGCGTCGCGGCGACTTTAGCAGGCCCAAAGCGCAGCGCCACCGTCATGCCGGCATGGCACGGCAGTCATGCGGAATCGGATAGAGCGCATAAAATCGTTCGGTTTCAAGCAATTAACATGTTTTATACTAAAATATTTTGTATTTTATTATATTTGACATATTTATTGGATTTAATTTATTATTTCTCCAGTGAATGTGTAGAAAATGGCCGACGGGCACCGCCCAGGCCAATCCAAGGATCCGAGGAACGCCGATGACCGCCGTCGCCGCCCGCACCGTTCAAACCGCCGCCTCCCCGGCGGTTTCCCTTGCGTCGACGCCGGCCGCGGTCGATCCCCTGACGGCCAAGCGTTGGGTCGACGACGGCGATGCTATCCTGGTCGACGTGCGCGAGAACGACGAATTCGAGATGGAACGCATCCCGGGTTCGCTGCTGGCGCCGAAGTCGGCTTTCGACGCCGCCCGCTTCCCCCGCGCGCCGGGCAAGAAGGTCGTGCTGGTCTGCCTCGTCGGCCGTCGCTCGGTCGAGGTCGGCGAATGGCTGAAGGCCGCCGGCTACCCGGAACCGGCCTATTCGCTCGACGGCGGCATCCTTGGCTGGTCGGCGGCGGGCATGCCGACGTTCGAAGCGGCCTGAGGGTTTTTCCCTCGTTTCCCCCGCTCCCGGCCGATATCATCCCGGCCGCAAGGAGCAATCTTCAATGAACGATTCCAACGCATCGGGCGGCTTCGGCGAAGTCGACGCCGCCACCGCCAAGAAATGGCTCGACGCTGGCGAGGCCGTCTTGATCGACGTGCGCGAAATGAACGAGTACGCCGACCGGCACATTCCCGGCGCAATGCTGGTGCCGCTGTCGCAATTCGACCCGGGCAAAATCCCGCAGGAAGACGGCCTGAAGGTCGTGATGCAATGCGCCGTCGGCCAGCGCTCCGCCGCCGCATGCGACTACCTGGCGAAGCAGGGGTTCACCGGCCTCTACAACCTGGCGGGCGGCATCCAGACCTGGGCCTACGAAGGCCTGCCCACGGAACGCGGCGCGAAATAACCGCCTAACCCCTCTCCGCCGCGATCAGGAATTCCTTGTTGCCGTCGGCGCCGGAGATCGGGCTTTCCGTCAGGCCGAGCACGCGCCAGCCGGGCACGTCGAGCGTCCACCAATCATCGCCGAAATGCGCGACGTAGCGCGCCCGCCGCGTCGCATCGATCATGCCCTCGCCGTGTGACGGCGAATCCTGGCTGTCACCGAGATCGTGATTGCCGGGTAGG
>CAZDFF010000006.1:0-28549 GCA_964504425.1 uncultured Hyphomicrobiales bacterium | reverse complement strand
GTTGTTCGATGTCGGTCAGAAGATTGACGACGTTGTTGTTGTAGGCCGCCGGCACCGCAATCGCGACCGTGGTCAGGTCCGAGGCTTTCGCCGCGTCGGTGCCCAGGAACGCGTTGATCGCCTGAGCGATGCGCCGGGCGGTGGTGAAATCCGGGTTGCGCAGATTAAGCTTCACGATGCCCATGTTGCCGAGCTTGAAGCCGACTTCGCGTTCGACGATCGCCCCGCTGGCAATGCGGCCGCTGGTCGGAACGCCCTTGGTCACCGTCTCGGCATTGCCGGACGCGGTGAATCCGCCGACCACCAACTGGCCCTGCGCGACCGCGTACACCTCGCCGTCGGCGCCCAACAGCGGCGTTACCAGCAGCGCGCCGCCGAGCAGGTTCTTGGCGTCGCCCAGGGCACTCACACGAACATCGATGCGGCTGCCCTGCCGGGCGAAGGGCGGCAACGAGGCGGTCACCATCACGGCGGCGACGTTCTTCGAATCGAGGCCCGCGTCGGTCGGCTTGACGCCTAGACGGTTCAACATCGCCTGCAGGCTCTGTTTCGTGAAATGGCCGGTCTTGATGGTGTCGCCCGTGTTATTCAGGCCGACGACCAGGCCGTATCCGACCAATTGGTTATCGCGAACGCCTTCGAATTCGACGACATCCTTGATGCGCGAGGAGGCCAGGGCCTCGGTCGCCGTCAGCGCCAGCGCCGTCAGAGCGGCGATGGTCACGACGAGCCACCGCCCGGCCCGGGCGGCGATCGGTTGGATGTTCATCGCAATGCTGTAATTCGTCGTCATTTCATGTCCCCAGGGTCCCGGTCACCCTTCGGAGTGGCCTCGTTCATGGACCCGTTGCTTCGTCCGCCTATTCCTATGCCAGTTCCGTGCCAGTCTGATTTCATATAAGTCACTGATTTCAATGGTATTTCTATTTTCCACCCGATCCGCCGGGCGCCGTCCGCGGGTCGTTTCCGGTCTCCCCGGCAGAATTTGCCCGGTCGGCGGTCCTTACGCCTTCAGATCGCGCGCGACCGCGGTCATTTCGTCGGCCGTGCGGAACGCCGTCGCGTTGGCGTTGTAGGCGGCCTGGGTTTGGATCATGCGGGAGAACTCGTCGGCGATGTCGACGTTCGACAATTCGCGCGCCGCCGGCACAAAGTCGGCCTGGCCGGTCTGGTCGACGGCGAAGATCGACGAGGTCCCGGAATAGATCGTCTCGGCGAAGACATTGCCGGTTTTCATCTCGAGCCCGTTCGGATTGATGAAGATCGCGACGGGGATCTTGTAGAGGTTGCGATTGTTCAATCCACCGAAGCTGCCGACCACGTGCCCGGCATTGTCGAATTGCAGGCGGCTCAGGTTCGACGCCTCGAAACCGTTCGCATCGTAGAACGTCGGCAGGAAGCTGCCGCCGAACTGAGTCATGCGCGAAATGTCGAACGCGACGGAGGCCGTGCCGCCGTCCGGAAACGTCATCGCGAAGGTCATGTCCGCGGGGGGCTGCGGCGTCAACTGGCCGTTGCCGTCGAAGCTCAGCGTTTGCGCGGCCGTGGTCGAGGTGCTCTCGACGTTGGCGGTGGTAACGACGGAAGTTGCCGTGTCGTCGGGATCCGAAGGATCGGTCGTTGTCGCGACGGCAATGGAATTGTCGACGGTGCCGCCGTTGTCGGTGAAGGCGGCCGTCGCGGTAAACGGCGTTCCGCCGTCCACGGCCGTCAGCGTTATCTGTCCGGCGCCGCCGTCGGCCGCCGTCACGACCGTGCCCAAGTCGGTGTTGATCTGTGCGCGGAAGGCGCTGCGGATGGCGTTGATGTCGGCTTCCAGGCCGGTGACCGTATAGGTCGACGTCGTGCCGTTGACCGTGACGCTGTAGGTGTCGCCGGCCTCGACGCTGCCCGCAATGGTGACGGTATCGACTTGTTCGATGTCGGCGTCTTGCGCGCTGACGGTCGTCGTGAAGGCATCGCCCGCTGTTTTCGAGGTCAGCGTGATAACGCCGGCGGCGCTGGTCGCGGTTACCGGCGCGTTGGCGTTGTTGGTGATTTGAGTGACGATGTCGGCGGCCACGGCGGCAATGCCGGCTTCGGCACCGGTCGTCGTGTATGAATAAGCCGTACCACCGACATTGACCGTGTAGACGTCGCCCGCTTCGATGGTGCCGGACAGCGTCACCGTATCGACCTGGGCAACGGGCGTTTGCTGCGTCGTGACGGACACTTCCCAGGTGTTGGTGTCGTCCTTGGTGAAGTTGAAGCGGATGGATTGGCGGACGCCGTTCGAATCGACTACGGTCGCGCTGTAGGATTCATACCCGTCGGGCACATTCCCGGCCAAGGCGGCCGCCACGGCGGCGGCGTGGTCGAAGTTGGCCGTGGTGGTGGCAATGCCGGAAGTGCCGTCGTCGGTGACGCCGCCATTGGTGACGCTTCCCGTCGCGGTGAAACCCGTGCCGGGCGTCTTCGAGACCAGGTTGATCTTGCCGGTTTCGCCGGCCTGCGCCGCCACCAGAGCACTGGTCGCACCGTTCGAATTGATGGCGGCGATCAGTCCGGCGCGCACGTCGTCGATGGTCACGTCGCCGGGGAGGGTCGTGTAGCTCACCGTGTTGCCGTCGATGGTGACGCTGTAGGTGTCGCCCGCCTCGACGGTGCCGCCGATGGTCAAGGTGTCGATCTGCGCGCCGTTGATGGTCACGTTGTTGGATGGCAGATTCAGGCCGATCTGGCCGGTGGTCGTGGTCTCGAATGTGTCCGCGAAATAATCGGGATCGACGCGAAGGGCCTGCAGCGTGCCGGAATTGGAGAACGTGCCGTCCGCTTCCGGCACCCAGCCGAGCAGGTAATAGCCGTTCTTGTCGACCAGGTAGCCCTCGCGGGTCGAGGATACCGCGGACGACTGGCCGGTATTGTCGGCTGTCGTGACCTGATTTTCGATCTTGACGGAGAAGGTACCGTCGCGGCCATAGAACAATTCGTCGCCGACCTCGAGGGTGGGGGAAAGAATGAAGAACCCATCGCCGTTGCCGGTGGTCGACAGCAGCCCCTGACGGGCGATGTTCTGCACGTCCTTCGGCCTGACGCCGCCGTTGTCCTGCTGCTGGAAGATGTCGCGGCTCAAGACCGTCTGAAATCGGGTCTCGGTGCTTTTGTAGCCGCCGGTCGTGACGTTGGCGATGTTCACGCCGATGGTGTTCAGCGCGTAGCTCTGGCTCATCATGCCGAGCGTTGCCGTGGTCAAGGCTCCATAAAGGCTCATGGTCGATCGCTCCCGTGGCGCCGGTGCGGGCGCAATTCGGGCGTTGCCCGAATACACGCCGCCCGCGGCGGACGCATAAATCCAACCCGGGAGTAGCAAGAAGAATGCCACCGTGAGGCGGCAAAAAAATCACATTATTTCAAATGGTTGATGGGGGCGGCCATGGTCGCTTCCGGGCCGTTGGATGCCCTGCGACGAAAGCGCACCGGCAATACTTGCCGGGGCGGTGGTCGCCGTCAGCGCGGGAACACGTAGGCCCGTTCGGGGTCGACGTCGACCACCACGGGCGCACCCGGGGCGGGCAGGAAAATGCCTGGAACCCGTGCCGTCAGGATCGGGGCGGCGGCGTCCGGCGGGACCAGATGCACGCAACTCATGGCACCCACCGGGTGGGCGTCGACGACCTTCATCGTGACCAGGCAGCCGCCGGCCGATTCGGGGCGTCCGCCGCCGTTCCACGGATGTGCGCCAAGGGAATCCGTCGCACGCGGGCGCAGCGCTTCGGGCCGGATCAGGACCTCCACTGTCGTGCCTTCGGCCATCCCCGGCGCCGCGAAGGTGCCGAGCGGCGTTTCGACGCGGCCGGAGCGCACCGCGCCGAGCACCCGGTTGACCGGCCCGAACAGTTCGGCGACGAAGGCGTTAATCGGTCTCAGGTAGGTTTCCAACGGCGTGCCGGCCTGCAGCATGCGCCCGGCGTTCATCACCATGATACGGTCGGCCATGAACATGGCTTCCTCGGGATCGTGGGTGACCATCAAGGTGGCGACGCCGGTTTCCTTCAGCAGGCCCAAGGTGTCGTCGCGGATTTGCGTGCGTAGCGCGACGTCGAGTCCGGAAAACGGTTCGTCCAAAAGCATCACGCTCGGTTCCGGCGCCAGCGCGCGGAGCAATGCCACGCGCTGCTGCTGGCCGCCCGAAAGCTGGTGTGGATAGGCCTCGGCGTACCCTTCAAGGCCGAACCGTGCCAGCGCCCAATCGATCCACTTCCTGCGTTCCCCGTCGCGCGCGGCGACGCCGAAGCGGATATTCTCGGCGATCGTCAGGTGCGGAAACAGGGCGTAGTCCTGGAACATGAAGCCGACGCCGCGCTTCTCGGGCGGCAGTTGCCCGGCCCTGCCGCCGACGGCGACGACGGCTCCGCCGATGCGGACTTCGCCCTTTTGCAGGAATTCCAGGCCGGCGGCGATACGCAGCAACGTCGTCTTGCCGCAACCCGACGGTCCCAGAAGGCAGACGGTTTCGCCGGGCGCGACCGACAGGGTTACGTCCTCGACGACCATGCGGCGGCTGTAGGCGTGGGAAACGGCGGTAAGGTCCAACCCGTTCACGCGGCCCCCCAGGATCGGGCGTGCCGTGAGCGGGCGCGGCCCCAGGCGATCTCTTGCGCGGATGTTTTGAAAATCATTCTCAACCGGGGTTATAATGATACACACCCCGCTAGGCAACGGTTTCGCGGCGCCGTGTCCGGGTGGCGGGGCCGCAACCGTCCTTGAATGTTGTGGTAATAGGGTCGGTCTTTCGGCAGAATCGCCCGACGGCGGACGCGAAATGGCGGAATAGCAGCGGAACCGGCGATGAAAATCTCCAATATCGGAAACGCCCGGCAGTCCGATCAGGCCAAGCGCAAGAAAGGCGCCGACGGCAAGGGCGGCGAATTCGCCGAACGCCTCAAGGAAGCCGTCGCCGGCACCGAAACCGGGGCGGCGGTCGACACGCCGTCGGTCGGCGCCGCCGACTCGCTTCTCGCCGTTCAGGAGGTTCCCGACGCCTCGCATGGTCGCTCGAAGGGACTCGTCAAGCGTTACGGCGACGACGTGTTGGATCGTCTGGAAGAAATCCGCATCGGCATTCTTTCCGGGTCGATATCAAAGGATAAGCTATCCGGGCTCGCCCAGGCGATGCGGCAGCGCCGCCAGAAAAGCGATGACCCGCGTCTGAACGAAATCATCGACGAAATCGAACTGCGCGCCGAAGTCGAAATCGCCAAACTGACGCGAACGGTCTGATTATCCCTGCCGTGGCCGGCGACTCGCATCCCCGGGCTGGGCAAAAACCCTCGGTATTGGTCGGGATAGCGATCCCGGCCGGGACCCGGTTTTGGCCTAATAGCCTTTTTATTTCAATATTTTGGTAGCGATCCGGTAGGGCGAAAAAGCGGCTTGCGGTGGGACCGTCGCGCTCTTATATTGCCGCGCCTAAAAAGCCCCGTGCCGACGTTTTGGGAGCGATCAAGTAGATGAGTGTCACGTTATCTGCGAATTATCGGCCCACTGAAAAAGAGCCCTTCATGAACGCGAAGATGCGGGAGTACTTCCGCCGCAAGCTTCTGAGGTGGCGAGGCGACCTGGTCCAGGAATCGAACGGAACGCTGCAGGCGTTGCAGGAAGGCGGCATCGTCGAGCCCGACATCGCCGACCGGGCCTCGATCGAAACCGACCGCTCGCTCGAACTGCGCACCCGCGACCGAGCCCGCAAGCTGATCCTGAAGATCGACGAGGCGCTGGAGCGGATCGAGAACGGCACTTACGGCTATTGCGAGGAGACGGCGGAGCCGATCTCGCTGGCGCGCCTCGAGGCCCGCCCGATCGCCACGCTCTCGATCGAAGCCCAGGAACGTCACGAGCGCATGGAGCGTACCCACCGCGACGATTGATTCGTCGCCGCCCCGCGGACAAAAAAAGAGGCCGGTGCCATGGCGGCACCGGCCTTTAAGTTGTCCAGGTTCGTCGAGTGGTAGACGAACCTAGAACGGGAAGAGAATGTCCCAGACCTGCGTGCCCCAACGCGGCGACTGCAGGTTGGAAAGGGTGCCGCGTCCGCCGTAGGCGGCGCGCAGCTCGGCGATCTTTTCGTGCGGGATGCTGTTGTCGGCGTCGATGTCTTCCGGTCGTATCACGCCCGTCACCATCAACTCGCGGATCTCGCTGTTGACGATCAGTTCCTGACGGCCCATCACCACCAGCGAACCGTTCGGCAGGATTTGCGTCACGACCGCGGCGAAGGTCAGCGTGATCGCCTCGCTCCGTTCGATCGATCCGTCGCCGAGGGTCGAGTGCGTGTTGCCGAAATTGGCCAGCGACGCGGGGTTCACCCCTTGCGGAAGGACCTTCGCCAATTCCGCCTGATAGCCGAGGAAGGCGGTGGCGTCGGCGACTTCGCGGTCCTCGCGGTCGCGTTCGGTCTTGTTCTCCAATTTGCCCGAGTCGTTGACCGCCAGCTTGATGGTCAGGATGTCGCCGACCGCCTTGGCGCGGTGGTCTTTGAAGAACGCCCGCGCCCCCGCGCGCCACAATGAATTCGGATTATCCTCGGCCCGCTGCGGCGCCGGCATCGGCAGGCTGACCGGCCGATACCCCGGCATCGTCGTCGGGTTGGTGATCGGCGTCGTTTTCGGTCCGCCGCCGACCTCGGACAGTTTGGTCAGGGTATTGCAGCCGCCGAGCGACATTGCCGCCAGCAGCGCCGCCCCGAAACCGACCGTGCGGGCGGTGCCGAAACGTGGGGTGTGGGGTGCCATGGTCGAGATCTCCTCAGTTCATCGCGATCGGCGTCGGGCGGCCCACGGCCACGCGACCGGCGCCGATGACGACGGCTTCGACGGTTTGCTTGCTGTGCGTATTGGCGACGCGGATACTGTCGCCCTGGGCGCCGTTCTCCAGCGCCTTGCCCTGGGCCGTCAACATCAAGCGACCGGACTGCAGCGTCATGGTGACAAGGCTGTTCTTCGCCACCAAAACCGGCCGGGCGACGTCCAGATGGTTGACCGGAATGCCCGCGCGCAGGCCGCGTTTCGCGGTCTTGCCGATCAGACCTTCGGCATCGACGACGACGGACGGCTGCACGCGCTCGGCGCGCATTTCGACAAACTCGATGTCGTCCTTGGCGATGATTTCCCCGCCCGCGAACGGACGCCGCGGGACCGGCACCCGGAGCACCTTGAAAGCCCGTCCCGAAATCCGGGCGCGTTGCACCGTCGCCCGGCCCAGGTTGGCGGCGACAATGGCGTTGAAGCGTCCGGTGCGGCTGTCGTAGGCGATGTCCTCGATCGTGATTTCCGGCTCGGCGTCGCCTTCGCCGGCGACGTGCATGCGCATCATGGGATTTGACAGCTCGACCTTGGTGTCATTGCCCAGACCGTGTTCGCCGAGCGCAAGACGGATCTTGTCCTCGATCCTGTCGCGCGTCACGACCACGCTTTCGCGCTCGACCGTGACGTATTCGTCGTGGCTGATCGGCTGCCAGGCAAGTCCATGGCGTTTGGCCGCGCGAGCCAGCCAGCGGGAGTCGAAATACGCGCGCTTTCCCGGATTGGGCGCATAGGCGACGGCGATCTGCGCCTTGTCGCCGACGTTCTCGAACAGGTCGCCCAGGCGCACCACGTTGCCGGTGACGGTAGCGGCTTCGCGCGGCACCGGCATGGCGTCGTCGGCCGCCGCCGGCGCGACGAGCAGCGCGAGCCAAGTTCCAAGCAGGAAGGTCAGAATCTTCATGGCGCCCTCCCTTATCTGAGCTGCGTCAACGTGCCCATCATTTCGTCCGAGGTCTTGATCACCTTGGAGTTCATTTCATAGGCGCGTTGCGCGGAGATGAGGTTCGAGATTTCCTCGACCGCGTTCACGTTCGAGGTTTCTAGGAAGCCCTGAAGGATCGAGCCGAACCCGGTGGTCGCGGGAGAACCGGTGATAGGCGTGCCGGATGCCGGCGTCTCCTGATAAAGGTTGCCGCCGATCGAATTCAGACCGGGCTCGTTCGGGAACGTCGCGATCTGCAACTGACCGACGGTCGACAGCGCCACCTGGCCCTGGACCTTGACCAGGACCTGGCCGCTTGGGTTGATCGTCACGTCGATGGCGTTGTTCGGCACGGTGATGCCCGGCAGCACGGTATAGCCGTCATGCGTCACGACCTGGCCGTTGGCGTTCAACTGGAACGTGCCGTCGCGGGTATAGGCGGTGTCGCCGGTCGGCAGGGTGATCTGGAAGAAGCCCTTGCCCTGGACCGCGAGATCGAAGGTGTTGTCGGTGGCGGTTAGGTTGCCTTGCTCGTGGATGCGGTAGACGGCGGCCAATTTCACGCCCAAGCCCAACTGCACGCCGGTCGGCACGATCGTGCCCGCGTCCGACGAAGTGGTGCCGACGCGGCGCAGGTTCTGATACAGCAGATCCTGGAATTCCGGTCGACGTCGCATGAACGACGTGGTGTTCATATTGGCGAGGTTGTTGGAAACGACTTCCACGTTCCTCTGCTGCGCCAGCATACCGGTCGCAGCGATGCTCAATGATCTCATTTCCCGTTCCTTTCGATTGTGGGGGCCTTTTTTCGCTGGCCCTTCCGACTGTTCTTCGGTTGATACGTTCGAAGCGCGCCGAACCCCTCACGCGGCGCGCGTATATTCGCGAATCATGTTTTTCAGCCGATCGTCCTCGCGGTCGATGAAGCGCGACAGGCTTTCGTAGGAACGCTGAATCTCGATCATCCGGGTCATTTCGATGACCGGCTGGATGTTCGAGCCCTCGAGCGCGCCTTGGATAACGCCGGGTTGATTGACCGGCTGCGGGTCCTGGTCGGTGTTGAACATCGAACCGCCGACCTGACGCAGGTCGTATTCCTTCTCGAAGCGGACGACGCCGACCTTGCCGAGCGCGCCCGTGGGGGTCGAAACCGTACCGTCGTTGGAAATGGCGATATCGCGGTCCAGCGGTCCGAAGGTGAACGGCTGGCCGCCCTGGGACAGCACCGGATAACCGTTCTGGGTGACGAGCTGATTATTCTGGTCCAACTGGAAGCGGCCGTTGCGGGTGTAACGGTTGCCTTCCGGGGTCTGCACGACGAAATAGCCCTCGGAACCCAGCGCCAGGTCGAGCGGATTGCCGGTCTGCGTCACGGGGCCTTCCGTCAGATCGCGCACGGTGGCGACGTCGCGCGAGAAGTGAACCTTGCCGCCGAAATAGCTTTCGCCGCCCTTGGAGCGGACCAAATGCTCGACGAACATCATTTTTTCGCCTTTAAAGCCCGTGGTGTTCATGTTGGCGATGTTGTTCGCCACCACGTCCATCTGGCGCCGGAGGCCGCTTTGCCTGGAAAGCGCGACCAATAACGTGTTTTCCATGGTCTTCTCACTCCACCTTGGGCCGCCGTCGCATTTTGCTTGGGCGGGCCCGTCCACAAATTTCCCGCCTCGTTCTTTGCAGGGGGCGTGCCAAGTGAAAAAATTGTTTATTTACAATGAAATATACGGGCAATCCGGGGGTGGTCCGGTGCCTCCGGTACCCTTTGCCGGGCAGGATTTGCCGCTTTGCCGCCGCGGGGCACGTCAAGACCGAGGGTTTTCCGGGGGCTCCGCGTTTGGTATTCTCCGATTCGCCCGAAACTCCGCGATTTTGCAGGAGTTTTTTCGGCGACGATGGGAATGCCGTTGCCCGTTCGAAACCAATTGTTAACCAACAGCGCTTATGGTCGTCGGCATCATGCGCCAGAAACGGCGTGCACGCTGTCCTGGCGGGTATAAGCGATGGCTGAAGAAGACATCGATGAGGAAGGCGAAGCCGGCGGCGGAGGCGACGAAGGCGAAGGCGCGCCGGCGAAGTCCGGCAGCAAGAAGAAGCTTTTCATCATCATCGTGCTTGCGGTGCTGGTGGTGGTCGGCGGCGTCGCGGCGGCTTACTTCACTGGATTGATGGCGCCTCTGATCGCGATGCTCGGCGGCAAGCCGGCGGAAAAGGGGGCGAAGGTCGCGGCGGGCGAGGCGGTGTTTCTCGATCTGCCGGAATTGTTGGTCAACCTGAACACCGGCGGCCGCAAGGCGACGTTCCTCAAGATGCGGGTCGCGCTCGAACTGGAAAAAAAGGAACAGGTGCCCGTCGTGGAAAAGCTGATGCCCAGGATCGTCGATAATTTTCAGGTCTACCTGCGCGAACTGAGGATCGAGGACTTGCAGGGCTCGGCCGGTATGTATCGCCTGAAGGAAGAACTGATGGCGCGCGTGTCGGCGGCCATCGCGCCGGCCAAGGTCAACGACGTGCTGTTCAAGGAAATGCTGGTCCAATAGCCGGGCCGGCCGAGGACAACCGAATAACCGGGATCGATTGAAGCCATGACCGCACCCGCCGACGAAGCCAACCCCGCGCCCGAGGGCGGCGATACGCAGGACGATCTTGCCGCCGAATGGGAAGCGATGGTCGGTGCCGGCGGGGATGGTGCCGACGCCGGCGCGGGCGCCGACGGGGGCGGAGCCCGCGAGTCGACCCGCGTCCTGAACCAGGACGAAATCGACAGCCTGCTCGGTTTCGACGACGAGCGTTCGGAAACGAGCGACAAATCCGGCATCCAGGCGATCCTGTCGAGCGCGCTGGTTTCCTATGAACGCCTGCCGATGCTTGAGGTCGTGTTCGATCGTCTGGTGCGGTTGATGTCGACCAGCCTGCGTAACTTCACCTCCGACAACGTCGAGGTGTCGCTCGACAACATCGCGTCGATCCGCTTCGGCGATTATCTGAACTCGATTCCGTTACCGGCGATGCTGAGCGTCTTCAAGGCCGAGGAGTGGGACAATTTCGGTCTCATCACCGTCGACAGTTCATTGATCTATTCGATCGTTGACGTGCTGTTGGGCGGCCGGCGTGGCACGGCGGCGATGCGTATCGAGGGCCGTCCCTATACGACGATCGAACGCTCGCTCGTCGAACGCATGGTCCATGTCATGCTATCGGACCTGTCCGCCGCGTTCGAGCCGTTGTCTCCCGTCACGTGCCGTTTCGATCGGCTGGAAACGAATCCGCGCTTCGCCACCATATCGCGGCCGTCGAACGCCGCCATCGTCGCGCGCCTTCGGATCGACATGGAAGACCGCGGCGGGCGCCTGGAACTGTTGCTGCCTTACGCGACCCTGGAACCGGTCCGCGAACTGTTGTTGCAGATGTTCATGGGCGAAAAATTCGGCCGCGATTCGATCTGGGAAACGCACTTGGCCGAGGAACTGTGGATGACCGACGTGGAACTCGAAGCCGTCGTCGACCAGCAGACCATGCGCCTGAGCGACGTGTTCAATTTCAAGGTCGGCTCTCGGCTGATGCTCAGCGCGACGCCGGATTCCACCATCGAACTGCATTGCGGCGAGATCCCGATGTATACCGGCCGGATGGGCCGGAAAGGCAACCAGATCGCCATCCGGATCGAGGACCGCATCGTCAAGTTGCCGAAAGGGTAACCCAAGTCCTTGGCCTTGCTTCTCGACATCCTGGTGGCGCTGCTGCTTGCGGTCACCATCGGCTATGCGGTGGTGCTGAACCGGCGACTCGCCGGTCTTCGCCGCGACAAGGGCGAACTCGAATCGCTGGCCGCCAGCTTCGGCCAGGCGACGCTTCGAGCCGAGGAAAGCATCGGGCGGCTGAAGAAGACGGCCGGCGAGTTGCAGGAACTGACCGCAAAGGCCGACACCATCCGCGACGATCTTGCCTTCCTGATCGATCGGGGCAGCGCGGCGGCCGACCGGCTCGAATCCCTGGTGCGCCAGGCGCGCGGCAAGGCGCCGCCCGTCGCAATGACCGGTGCGCCGGCGCCGCAGATGCCCGACGACGCGCTTGAGCCGCGTTCGGATGCCGAGCGTGAGCTGATGCGCGCCATCCGCTCGGCCGGTTGAGGAGGACGTCATGGCATTCCTCGCACGCATCCGCTTTCTGCCGATCACTATTTTTGCCGCGACCTTGATGCTGACCGTGAAGGTCAACGACATATGGAACGGTATCGGCGGCCTTTTGGGCGGCGGCATCACGGTGGCCGACGCCGAGGCTCAGCAGGGCCAGCCGAAACAGCAGCCGAAGGCCGGCCAGCCCAAGGCCGGCCAGCCCGCGCCCGCGCCGGCGGCGGCCGCGCCCGACGCGGCCAAGGACGCCAAGAAGGACGAGACGGCGGCGAAGGGCGGCGAAGCCAAGAAGCCCGGCGCGGATCCCACGCTTCTGACCCAGGCCGAAATAGATTTGTTGCAGCAACTGGCCGAGCGGCGCGAGCGGATCGAGAACCGCGAGCAGGAACTGGGCCGGCGCAACGCCATGCTGAAAGCGGCCGAAACCCGCATCGACCAGAAGATCGGCGAACTGAAGGCCCTTCAGGCGACGATCGAAGGCCTGATCAAGAAATACGACGGGCAGCAGGAAAAGAAGGTCGCCGGCCTCGTGAAGATCTACGAAAACATGAAGCCGAAGCAGGCGGCGAAAATCTTCGAGGAACTGGAGATGGACGTCCTTCTGATGGTCGCCGAACGAATCAACAGCCGCAAATTGGCGCCGATCATGGCCGCGATGAACGCTGAAAAAGCGCGCGAGGTGACCGTGGAACTCTCCAAACTCCGCGAATTGCCCGAGCCCGGGACGCGGACCGGTGGCTGAACGGGAAAACGGTTGCCGCCGCAGGGGCGGGGTCTAGAATTGCCCGGCCCCGCGCCGCTCGATCCGTTTCGGGTGCCGGCGATGGAACCGGGAGATCGCATGATCGCCGCTAATTCCGTCAAGGTCCTGATCGTCGACGACTACGCCTCGATGCTCGGCGTGCTGCGAAAGCTGCTCGGCCAACTTGGCATCGATGCCGTCGATGAGGCCACCGACGGTTCGGCCGCCTTGCAGAAGCTGCGCACCGGCGCCTTCGGACTTGTGATCTCGGATTGGAACATGGAACCGATGAGCGGCATCCAGCTTCTGCGCGAAATGCGCGCCGACCCGGCGCTCAACGGCATTCCGTTCATCATGATGACCGCCGAAACGCGCGCCGAAAGCATGGCCGAGGCCAAGGCGGCGGGCGCGTCGGGTTTTATCGTCAAGCCGTTCGACGCCGGTACCCTCAGAAGCAAGGTCGCCAGCGTCCTGGGCGGGATTTGAACCGATGGCCGCGACGGACGCAACCGTCCTGCCGCCCGAACACCCGCCGGCCGGCGACGGTTCCATCACCTTGTTTCTCGGCCTGTTCCTTCTCATCCTTGCTTTCTTCATTCTCCTGGTCAGCATTTCGACGATCGAGAAGGTGAAGTCCACCGTCGTGCAGGACAGCCTGACCTCGGCGTTCTCGACCATCCTGCCGCCGGTCACCAGCCCGACGACATTGACCGCGCTCGAAGGCGAAATCCTGGCCGGGCCGCAATTCCAGGATGAGGTGCGGGGCCTGTTCGAAACCTCGCTTCAGGTCGCCAAAGTCGAAGTCGTGCAGCCGGGGCGGTTGATGGTGGTCGACATTCCCGCCGATGTTCTCTTCTTGCCGGGCGAGGCCACGTTTCAGCCGACCCAGCAACCGCTGTTCGATCGCATCGTCGCTTCCGTCAGCGGCGCGCCGCCGGGGCTGCGCTTCGACATGGAATTCGTGATCGGTGTGCCCTACGTCAAGGAACGGGATCTGCCGTTGACGCAGACGCTCGAAATCGCGCGCGCCGGCGCCTTCGCTCGCGAGATGGCGACGCGCGGCGTGCCGCCGCAGAGCATCGTCGTCGGCGTCCGTCGCGGCAATCCGAAAGACGTCGCGATCTATTTCTACGTGCGCAGCGCCGAGGAGGTCCAACTTCGATTGTTCGACGAGGGGGCTGCTTCGTCCGATGCCGTGACGGCGCGCCCGGTTGCGCCGCCGCAACCCGTCGGGCGGGCGCTCGTTCCGTCGTCCCCGGCCGTGCCTGCGCCGCCTTCGGCGAGCGCGCCCGTGCCGCTGCCCCCCGCCGCGCCGCTCGCGCCGGGCCTTTAGGTAGGACGCGGGCCATGAACATCGACTTCAAGGACGAGACGGCACCCGCCGAAAGCGCGTCCAGCAAGGCGTGGATGGTGACGTTCACCGATTTGGTTTCGTTGATGCTGACGTTTTTCGTCATGCTGTTCGCGATGTCGAGCGTCAAGATCGACCAATGGAAGACGCTGGTCGACGCCCTTTCGACCACGCTGAATCCGTCCTTCGAAAAGCGTGAAATCAAACCATCGGCGCATTTCAATATCGCCACGATCTTCAGGAAGCGCGCCGTCAACCTGGATTACCTGGCGTCGGTCATGAAAGAGACCGTGTCGCGCGATCCGCTGCTGGCGAAAAGCCAGTTTCTGCGTCTCGAAGACCGGCTGGTGATCGCGCTGCCGGCCGATTTGTTGTTCGAGCCCGGCCGCGCCATCATGACGGAACGGGCCGAGGCCGGCATGTTCGAGCTGGGCGGCGTGCTTCGCAACATAGGCAATCAGATCGGGGTCAGTGGTCACACCGATCCGATACCGCCGTCGGGCGGCACCTATGCCTCGAATTGGGAACTGTCGATCGCCCGCGCCGCCGCCGTCACCAACGCCCTGGTGCGGGCAGGCTATCCGGACGACCCGATCGCGCTGGGCTACGCCGACACGCGATACCGGCAACTGCCGGCGGCGATGGATGAAGCCACCCGCAAGGCGATGGGTCGACGGGTCGATATCGTCGTATTCCCGACGGTGGGGGTCAAATGAGCGGCCCGTTCCGGCATCTTGCGGCGGCGTTGTCGATCGTCTTTTGGGCGGCGCCGGCACTCGCTGATGCCGTACAAGTACGGGCGGCGCCGCATGCCGATTACGGTCGCATCGTTTTCGGCTGGCCCGCGCCCGTCGCCTATAAGGCCGAGGTCCAGGGTACGCGTCTGGTGGTCAGTTTCGGCCGGGCGATCGAGGGCGATGTCGCCGCCGCCGTGCGCGCGTTGCCCAAGTATCTGAAGGGCGCCACCCTGGCGCCCGACGGACGGTCGGTTTCATTCGCGCTCGCGGGCGAATCCGATGTCGGCGCCTACGACCAAGGTAATTCCGTGGTCATCGACATTTATGCCAAAAAGGCGCCGGGTCCGGCCTCGAAAAGCGCGGCCGCGCCGACCCAACCGCCGCCGCCGGCAGTGCCCGCCAAACCCGTCGCCGAAACTTTGGCTGCGACCCCATCGCCGGCGTCCGGCAATCTGCCGAAGGTGAGCGTTCGCGCCGGCCAGCACGCGGACAAGACCCGTATCGTTTTCGACTGGACCGAAAGCGTGCCCTACACCTTCGCCAAACAAGGCGGCACGGTGACGCTCGATTTCCGAAAGCCCGCCGACCTGGACCTTGGGCGCCTGCAAGGCCGTCCGCCGCGCTTTATCGGCGGTGCCGTGGCCCAGCCGTCGGCGGCGGGGACCACCGTCGTCATGACGGTGCCGCCCGATTCCGAGGTCAAGCATTTCCTGTCCGGATCGAAGGTCGTGGTCGACGTTCTGGCGCCCAAGGGGCCGGTCCCGGACCTGAAGCCGCCGAGCGCGCCGGCAACCCGAACGGCGGCGACGCCGCCCGTGGCCGAGCCTCCGCCCGCGCCGGCTCCTGCGCCTCCGCCCGCTGCAGCGCCCGCACCTGCACCCGTCGCCGTCGCCCCGCCGGCACCGGCCGTCGTCCCACCCCCACCAGCCGTTGCTCCTGCGCCGGTTGCCGTCGCGCCGGCCGCAGCCGAACCGCCTCCGCCGCAAGCAGCCGCTCCCGCGCCGGCCGCCGATCCCGCGAAGCCGATGTCCCTTGTGCCCGCCGCGCCCGCTGGCGAGCGCAAGGAGGAAGGAGCGCCGTCGGCGGCGTCGGGATCGAGCGAACCCACCTTCACGATTTCCGAACGCAAGGACGACAACGCCGGCGCCGCTGCCGGGCCGATTACCGGGCCGGTGCTGCGCGTCGAATGGGACCAGCCGGTCTCGGCGGCCGTCTTCCGTCGCGCCGGCACGCTGTGGATCGTCTTCGACAAGCCGGCGCAGATCGACACCGCCAAGCTGGCCCAGGAAGGCGGCAATCTGATCCGCAACGTCGAACAAGTGCCGATCCGAACGGCGACGGTGCTGCGCATCGCGACGGTCGCCGGCATCAACCCGATCGTGCGCCGCGACGGCCTGACGTGGCTATTCGAACTGCGCCAGGCACGCATCCCGGCGCAGACGCCGCTCGACGTCAAGGCGCAGCCGAAATCGCCGGTCGGCCCGCGTATCCTGTTGACGGTGCCGGAACCCGGCCAGCCGATCCCGGTGACCGACCCGGAAGTCGGCGACAATATCGTCATCGTGCCGGTCATCCCCCTGGGTCATGGCATCCTGCAGGCCTATCGCTATCCCCAAGCCGAACTGCCGGCGACGATTCAAGGCATCGTGATTGCGCCGCTGACCGACAACGTACGCGTCCGCTCGTCGCGTCAGGGCGTCGAGGTATCGAGCCCGGACGGCCTCGCTCTTTCCGAGGTTTCCGCCGAAGCCGAGGCGATGAGCAAGATTGGCCCCATGCGCGAACTGACCCGCGTCATGGATCTCGCCAAGTTCAAGCAGGTGGAGCTCAAGAACTACATCGCGGATCGGCAGGCGCTGCTCGCCGATGTCGCCAAGGCCGGTCCCAAGGACCGCGAAAAGCCGCGTCTTGCCCTGGCGCGCTTTTATCTCGCCAACGGCTTCGGTCCGGAGGCGCGCGGCACCCTCGACCTCGTTGCCGGCGACCGGGCAGAAATTGAAAAGGACGCCGAGTTCCGCATGATGCGGGGCGCCGCCAGCTATCTGCTGCAGCATTACGGCGACGCCCAGAAGGATCTGGCCGATCCGATCCTGGACAAGTACGACGAGGCCAAGTTCTGGCGCGCCGCCGCGCGCGCGCAGATGGGCGATCGGGCCGGCGCGGCGGCCGAACTGAAGGCCACCGGCGCGATCGTCAGGCCGTATCCGAAGGCACTTTCCATCCCCCTCGCGCTGCTGGTCGCCGAGGCGTCGGCGGATTCCGGCGACGTCAAGCAAGGAAACCATCAAGTCGAAGCGATGAACACGCTGTCGCCGAGCCCGATGGAGAAGGCCCAGATCGCCTATGTCGACGGCCGGCTGAAGGATCTGGCGGGCGATTTCGACGCCGCCGTCGCCAAATGGGAAGAAGCAATCAAGGGACCGCACCGCCCGACGCGGGTCAAGGCCATCCGCGATCGCGCCGAGCTTCTTCTCAAGCTGAAGAAGATCACGCGCAAGGACGCCATCGAGATCATGGAAAAGCTGCGCTTCGCCTGGCGCGGCGACGATTTCGAATTCAATCTGCTCCGGCGCCTGGGCTCGATCTACATCGAGGACAAGGATTTTCGTTCGGGGCTCCGGACGTTGCGGCAGGCGGCGACCTATTTCCGCACCCATCCGAAGGCGCCCGAAGTGACCCAGCAGATGGCGGACACGTTCAATTTTCTTTATCTGGATAACGGCGCCGACGCGATCCCGCCAATTTCCGCCATCGCGTTGTTCGACGAGTTCAAGGAACTCACGCCCGTCGGCGCCAAGGGCGACGAGATGATCCGCAAGCTGGCCGACCGGCTGGTTGCCGTCGATCTTCTCGATCGCGCCGCCGAACTTCTGAAGGGGCAGGTCGAATTCCGCCTGAAGGGAGCCGAAAAGGCCCGGGTCGGCGCGCAACTGGCCTTGGTGCATCTGTTGAACCGCAAGTACGACGAGGCGATCGACGTCATCGCCAAAACCGGCGAGTCGGGCCTGCCGCAGGCCCTGACCGAACAGCGCCGCCATCTCGCGGCCCGTGCGTTGCTGGCCCGGGAAGACGTCGACGGTGCGCTCGAAATGCTGAAGGACGACAAGAGCCTCGACGCCGAACTGTTGCGTGCCGAAACCTATTGGGAAGGGGAGGACTGGACCCAGGCGTCCCTGGCCCTCCAGCAGGTGGTCAAGCTGACCGGTGCCCAGGTCAAGAAGCCATTGGAGCCGAAACAGGCCGATTACATCTTCAATCTGGCGATCGCCACGACCCTGGCCGGAAACGAACGCGGCGCCCAGCGCCTGAGGCGCGATTTTGGCCCCACCATGGCCCAGACCCGCTACAAGAACGCCTTCGACCTGATCACCGCGCCGAATAACCTGGGCGTGTTGGATTTCCGCCAAGTACCGGCGGAAGTGAAGCAGGCTCAAGGTTTTCAAACCTTCATGGCCAACTATCAACAGCGCCTGCGGGAGCAGAAGTTGAGCGGCATCAATTAAGTCGCCCGAATCGGTCACGGCGACAACCCGAACTGCCGTTGGCGGCCAAGCGAAAAATTTTCGCCTTATCCCGAATTTTTCTTGCATTGCGATAGGGTTGGCCATATTTAGCGCAACTGTTACCTGGTCCTCAGGTTCACTTACTTACTCGGTCGGGTGGGTGAAATGGCCAAAAGCGCTCTCGCAACGTCGGGCGTCGAAACGGGACTGGTCCAACCGAAATCGGAGAAGACCAACGCGACGAAACCGGCTGTTTATCCGGTCGTCGACAACGACGGCGACTATTTCGTCGAACGCGACGGCGTCAAGTTCGCGGGCATGCATCTGCTGCTCGAACTTTGGGACGCCCGGAATCTCGACGACCCGGCGAAGATCGAGCCGGCGCTGACCGCCGCAGCCGAAGCTGCCGGCGCGACGATCCTGCATTGCCACCTGCATCACTTCTCGCCGAACGGCGGGGTGTCGGGCGTGCTGGTGCTGGCCGAGTCACACATCTCGATCCATACCTGGCCGGAACGAAACTACGCGGCGATCGACATTTTCATGTGCGGGAAGTGCGATCCGTACCTATCGGTTCCGGTGCTGAGGCAGGCGTTCGGCGCCGGCCATGTTCAGGTCAGCGAGCACAAGCGAGGCCTGATTCCGTGAGCTGGTTCGATGAACGGCTCTACATCGACCATCTCAAGAAAGGTTACGCGCAGCGCTTCGAGGTAACGCGCTTCCTCGCCCGGAAGCGGTCGCCATTCCAGAAAATCGACATCTTCGAAACCGCGACCTTCGGCCGAGTGCTGGCGCTCGACGGGATCATCCAGGTCACCGAAGCCGACGAATTCGTCTACCACGAGATGCTGACCCATGTGCCGATCATGGCGCTGGGCAAGGTCAAGGACGTGCTGATCATCGGCGCCGGCGACGGCGGCATCCTGCGCGAGGTGCTGCGTCACAAGCAGGTGAAATCCGCCGTTATGGTCGAAATCGACGGCGCGGTGATCGAGCTGTGCAAGCGCTTCATGCCGTCCCTGAACGGCGGCGCCTTCGACGACCCGCGCGCCGACGTCATTGTCGGCGACGGCATCGACTACGTGATGAAGTCGAAGCGCGACTTCGACCTGATCGTGTGCGATTCGACCGATCCGATCGGTCCCGGCGAGGTGCTGTTCACCGACGCCTTCTATCGCAACTGTCGCCGCCTGCTGTCCAAGCGCAAGGGCGTCCTCGTCACCCAAAACGGGGTGCCGTTCTTCCAGCCCGACGAGGTCAAGACGACCAAGCGGCGCCTCGGGCGCATCTTCAAGGACATGGGGTTCTTTTACGCGGTGGTGCCGACCTATATCGGCGGCATGATGACGCTGGCGTGGGCCAGCGACAATCCGGCGCTTCGCCGCGTGCCGGAAGCAACGATCGCCAAGCGCTGGACGAAGGCGGGCTTAAAAACCCGCTACTACTCGCCCGGCATCCACGCGTCGGCGTTCAAACTGCCGCCCTTCATCGCCGACCTGGCGGGCAAGTAGGCCGGTCCTCGCGATCTATTGAGTGGACGACCGGCATTCCCAGGGATAGCCTCGGCGCCATGAGGACCGTCCGTACGGCGATTTTCGGGCGCGGCATCGTTGCCGCGTTGCTTGCCTTGGTTCTGCTGACGCAGATCCAGACGACGATGGCCTGCGCCTTGGCCGACAGCATCCGTTCTGTCGATTGCCCATGCCAGGCACCGGGCTCGATACCGGTGGACGGCTGCACCGACATGGTGCTGCCGTCGGAGGTTGCCGGGTGTTGTGCGTTCGGCCTCGGCGTCGCGCCCAAGGTCGTCAACGCGGACGATCCGGCGGCATCCGGGCCTGTGCTCACCGTCGACTCTCCGCAGACGCCCTTGTCGCCGGCCGATGTCCGTGCCGCCGGGTTGCCGCCGCCGACTTCGGCGAGCCCGCCGGTCTCGCTTGCCGTACCGGACGGCACCGGCATCTATCTCCGCACCGCGAGACTCCGACTCTAACGCACCGATCCCGTCGATTGTCCGCGCGCCCTGTTGTTGGCGCGCCTGTTTAGCTGTGGGATCGAGGCAAAAAATGAACGATTCACGAATGCGGTCGGTTTACGACCGGTTGACGTCCGCTGCATGGCCTGCGGTGAAGGCGTTTCTGGCCGGATGCCGAAGCCGTCGGCGGCTTGAATACATAGCCGGCGTTGTCGTCGTTGTCGCGATCGGCGGCGGTGCGTGGCTTGCGTCGTCGGGGGATTGGCGGATCGTCGCCAATGTCTTCACGTTCGAGGCAAAACCTACCGACGATGTACGGCCAACTTCTCCGGCCGCCAAATCCATCGCCGCCGGACGCTATCGGGTAAACGTCGAGATCGATCCGGCGATACCGAAGGTCGGGCTCAACAAAATCGTCATCGCGATTGCCGATGCGGAAGGAAAGCCCGTGCCGGGCGCCAAGGTACGGGCCGTCGGCACCATGCCCGCGATGGGCGCGATGCCGGCCATGCACGCACCCGCGGAACTCGCCGAGACGGGGCCGGGACGTCACAAGGGTGCGTTCGATCTGTCGATGGAAGGGGCTTGGCCGCTGACCGTCGAAATCGAATCGGCGGCGTTGGGCCGCGCCGAGCTTTCCTTCGACATGGGCACCAGCCGCAAGGGTCTACGCCTTGCCGGTGCGACTCCGGCCGAAGGCGGTGCGCGATCGGCATCGCCACAGACGCCGGCGGCCGGCGGCGTCATGATCGTCGACGAACCGCGCCGACAATTGATCGGCGTTACGACGGGCATCGTCGAGCGTGCGCCGATGCGACGGGACATCCGCGCGGTCGGCCGGGTCGTTTACGACGAAACCCGGCTCCATGACGTGACCCTGAAGTTCGATGCCTGGATCGGCGATCTTCAGGCCAATGCCGTCGGCATGTCCGTCCGTAAAGGGCAGCCGCTGTTTTCCGTGTACAGTCCGGAGTTGCTGATCGCCCAGAAAGACCTGCTGCTGACGCTCAAGAGCATGCGTCAGGATCGCCGGGCCGCCGCCCGGAACGGAATCGAATCCGAAAGTCGCGACACCATCCTGGTCGAGGCCGCTCGCCAGCGGTTTCGGCTCATGGATATCGCTCCCGGCCTTGTCCGCGATATCGAGTCGAGCGGCCGTTCGCGCGACTACCTGCCGGTTCTGTCTCCCGTCGGTGGGACGGTCGTCGAGAAGAACGTGGTTGCCGGCACGGCCATGAAGCGCGGCGACCGGTTGCTTCGGATCGCCGACTTGGCGCGCGTGTGGGTCGAGGCCCAGGTATACGAGGACGATCTGCCGTTCGTTCGCGAAGGATTGGCGACGACGGTGACGCTGACCCATATGCCCGGCACCCAAAGACAGGCGCTGGTATCCTACGTCTATCCCTATCTGACGGATGGCAGCCGGACCGGCCGCATCCGGGTCGAACTCGACAACCGGGACGGCTCGCTTAAACCCGACATGTATGCCGAGATGCGGCTGCAAGTCGACCTCGGCGTGCGGCTACGCGTTCCCTACGACGCCGTTCTATACGCGGGCGATACCCGGATCGCGTTCGTCGACCTGGGCGAGGGCCGCTTGCAGCCGAGGCAAGTCAAGGTCGGTGCACGCGACGGGGACTTCGTCGAAATCGTCGATGGGTTGGCCGAGGGCGAGCGGATCGTGACGTCGGCCAATTTCCTGATTGCCTCGGAAAGCCGGCTCAAGTCCGCGGTGCGTCAATGGTAGGACACGAAACGCCCCGCCGAGGTCCGGTCGAATGGGTGATCGGGGTTTGCGCCCGGAATCCGTTCGTGACCTTGGTCGCCGTCGCGGCGCTTGCGGTTCTTGGGTTTATGTCGCTCAGGGCCGTGCCGCTCGATGCCATACCGGACCTTTCCGATACCCAGGTGATCGTGTTCACGGAATGGTCCGGGCGCAGCCCCGATCTGGTCGAGGATCAGATCACCTATCCCCTGAGCACGACCTTCCTCGCCGCGCCCAAGGTCAAGGCCGTGCGCGGCCAGAGCTTCATGGGGCTCAGTTTCCTTTACGTCATCTTCGAGGACGGCACGGACATCTATTGGGCCCGTTCCCGCGTGCTCGAATACCTGAACACGGCGGCGGCGCGACTGCCGGACGGCGTGCGTCCGACGATCGGCCCCGACGCCACCGGCGTCGGCTGGGTGTACCAGTATGCGCTGGTGGATCGGACCGGCCGTCACGATCTGGCCAAGCTGCGCAGCTTGCAGGATTTCACGATTCGCTTTTGGTTAGAGTCTGTGGAGGGTGTTGCCGAAATCGCGTCGGTCGGCGGGTTCGTCAAGGAATACCAGGTCAACGTCGATCCCAACCGTCTCGTTCACCACCGGATCCCGCTGCAAGACCTGGTTTCGGCATTGCGCCGCGCCAATCGCGATGTCGGCGGTCGGGCCATCGAGATCGCCGGCCACGAACAATTCGTGCGCGGGCGCGGCTACATCCGCTCGCGCGCCGATATCGAAGGCACCGTTCTGGGCGCCGACCGGATGGGCACGCCGATTCGGGTGCGGGACGTGGCCACGGTCACTCTCGGTTCCGGCCTGCAGCGCGGCGCCGCCGATCTCGACGGTGACGGCCAGACGGTCGGCGGAATCATCGTCATGCGATACGGGGAAAACGCGCTGAACGTCATCGAGCGCGTCAAGAAGCGGATCGAGGAGGTCAAGGGCGGCTTGCCGCCGGGCGTCGAGATCGTTCCCGTCTACGACCGATCCCAATTGATCGAACGCGCCATCGCAACGTTGAAAGATACCCTGATCGACGAAATGATCGTGGTATCCCTGGTGATCGCGCTTTTCCTATTGCATGTCCGTTCGGCGCTGGTCGCCTGCCTGACCCTGCCGGTGGCGGTGCTGCTCGCCTTCATCCCGATGAATCAACAAGGATTGACCGCCAACATCATGTCCCTGGGCGGGATCGCCATCGCCATCGGCACGATGGTCGACGCCGCCGTCGTCATCATCGACAACGTGCATAAACGCCTCGGCGCCTGGCAGGCCGACGGCGCGCCCGGCGACCGCCGCGACGTCATCATCGAGGCGACTCGCGAAGTCGGCCCGAGCATTTTCTTTTCGCTGCTGATCATCACGGTTTCGTTTATGCCGGTGTTTGCCTTGCAATCGACCGAAGGCCGCCTGTTCCAGCCACTGGCGTACACCAAGACCTACTCCATGGGATTTGCCGCGATCCTGGCGATCACGGCCATCCCGGCGCTCGCCGTTCTTCTGATCCGCGGGCGCATCCGCAGCGACCGCAATTTCGTCAACCGATGGCTGATCGCAGGCTACACCCCGCTGGTCCGGTTGGCCGTGCGGGGGAGGTGGATCGTGCTGGGCGCGACGGTCGCCGTGGCGGTCGCGACCGTCCCGGTGTTCCAGCGCCTCGGCAACGAATTCATGCCGCCGTTGAACGAAGGATCGATCCTTTACATGCCGACGGCGCTTCCCGGCATGTCGGTCACGGAGGCCGGCCGGATACTACAAGCGATGGACCGGCGGATCGCCGAGTTTCCCGAGGTCGAGCGCGTGTTCGGCAAGATCGGCCGGTCAACCAGTCCGACCGATCCGGCGCCGATGTCGATGGTCGAGACTGTGATCCTCTTGAAGCCGAAGGAGGCATGGCGCCCCGGCGTGACCTGGGACGGGCTGATCGCGGAGATGGACGAGAAATTAAAGATCCCGGGCATGCCGAACATCTGGTGGATGCCGATCCAGACGCGAACCGAGATGCTCACGACCGGCGTTCGCTCCGCCCTCGGCGTCAAGGTATACGGCACGGATCTCGCCGCCATCGAGCGGACGGCCGTCGCCATCGAACGGGCGCTGCAGGATAATCCGCGAACCAAGCCGTTCACCCGAAGCGCGTTCGCCGAGCGCGCGACTGGCGGCTATTTTCTCGATTTCGACATCAAGCGCGATGCCGCGGCCCGTTACGGCCTAAACGTCGACGACGTGAACGACGCGATCCTTGCGGCGGTCGGCGGGCTGCCGGCGACGGAAACGGTCGAGGGGCGCGAACGCTATTCGGTCGTCGTTCGCTATGCGCGCGAGTATCGCGAAAGCGTTGAAGCGCTCGAGCGGGTCCTGGTGCCGACGCGAAGCGGCGCCCAGATTCCGCTGACCCAGGTGGCCGATATCGTTTTCCGGACCGGCCCGGACATGGTGCGGAACGAAGGCGGGCAGTTGGTCGGCTTCGTCTTCGTCGACGTCAAGAACGACATCGGCATCGCCGACTATGTCGAACTCGCCAAGAAGGCGGTCGCCGAGGCGGTGCCCCTGCCGGCCGGCTATCGTCTCGACTGGGTCGGCCAATATACCCACCTGGAGCGCGCCAAGGAGCGGCTTCGCATCCTGGTGCCGCTGACGGTATTCACGGTGTTCTTCATGCTGTTCATGCATCGGGGCTCCTTCGCCGAAACCCTGTTCGTCATGTCGGCGGTGCCGATGTCGCTGATCGGGGCGGTATGGTTGGTTCACCTGCTCGGCTACAAACTCAGCGTCGCCGTGTGGGTCGGCATGATCGCCATGGCCGGGCTTGGCGCCGAGATGGGGCTCCTGATGCTGCTTTATCTCGACCTCGCCTGGCGGCACGGGCTCGCGGACGGTGCGGTTTCGAATCGCGCCGATCTCGCGCGGATCGTGGCCGAAGGCGCCGGTCAGCGCATCAGACCGATGCTGATGACGGCGCTGACGCTTTTCATCGGCTTGATCCCGGTGATGCTCAGCGACGGCACCGGCGCCGACGTGATGAAGCGCATCGCCGCGCCGCTCGTCGGCGGCACGGCATCGGCGCTGGCGGTCGTATTGTTTGTGTTTCCGGCCATCTTCGCGCTGTGGCGCGGATACGGACTGTCGGCCGAACGGCCGGCCGACGACGTATCTACTCCCCGAAGCTCCTGACCAGGGAGCCGACGATCATGTACCAGCCGTCGACCAGCACGAAGAAGATGATCTTGAACGGCAGCGCGATGATGATCGGCGGCAGCATCATCATGCCCATGGCCATCAATACCGACGACACCACCATGTCGATGATCAGGAACGGGATGAAGATCAGGAATCCGATCTCGAACGCACGGCGCAGTTCGGAAATCATGAACGCCGGTACCAGCACGCGCAGCGGCATGTTCTCGCGCGCCTGAGCCTCCGGTATCTTGGCGATGTCGACGAACAGCGCCAGGTCCTGTTCGCGCACGTGCTTCATCATGAAGGTATGGAACGGCTTCATGGCGCGGTCGAAGGCCTCGAATTCGTCGATCTGCCCCTCGATCATCGGCTTGATGCCCTGCTGGTAGGCCTGTTCCATGGTCGGCATCATGATGAAGGCGGTCAGGAACAGCGCCAGGCTGACCAGCACCTGGGTCGGCGGCGTCTGCTGGGTGCCGAGCGCGGTGCGCAGGAACGACAGCACGATCACGATCCGGGTGAACGACGTGATCATGACCAGGATCGACGGCGCCAGCGACAGCACCGTGACCAGCGCGATCAACTGAACGATGCGGCCGGTCGAGTCGCCGCCGCCCTCACCCAGGTCGAGCGACAGGGTCTGCGCCCAGGCGTCGCCGCCGAAGGTAAAGGACAGCGCCAGGGAAAGCCCCGCCGCGGCCGTCAGGGCGGCGGTCCAAATGCGTCGTCGGCTCACGGCGGGCTCTCCTTGGTTGTCCCGGGGATTGTCGCCGGGGGCGGGACGATGCCGCTTTCGATCACCACGTCCTGGCCGGGGCCGAGCAAGACCAGGTGTTCGACGCCGTCGCGGCGCAACAGCACCAGGCGCCGGCGCGAATCGATCGGCGCCACCTCGACGACCGCCAGCCGCCGATCGCGCCCGGTCTTCATCGGCGTGGGGAAGCCCAGATTGAATCGTTTCGCCAGCATCGCCAGAAGCCCGATCAGCCCCAGCACGAAGGCCAGCGCCAGCACGAAGCGGAGGTAACTCTCAGTTTCCACGACACCCGCCCGTCATGCGCGCCCATCCGTCATTCGCCGTTCTCCTCAAGACGGGCGGCCAGATCGTCGCGGCGCTTGGTGATGGCCGTCGCCAGGGCGTCCAGGTCCTCGATCAGGCGGCCAAGCGTCGCGACCGTTTCCGGCGTCGCCTTTTCGGGATCGGCGCGCACCTTGTCGCACAACTGCTCGACCATGCCGTTCAATTCCTGCAGGTCGATCGGCCGGTTTTCCCGAAGCGCCGCGTTGGCGTCCGCCAGCACGGCCGCGATCCGGGCCACGTCTTCGGCGACGGTGCTCATGGCGCCTGGGGCGGCGATCCGCCGCCGGCGTCGGCTTCGATGAAGGACGGCCATTCGCCGTTGGCGCGATAGACGTAGGCCAGAATCTCGGCGACCGCGACGAAGGCTTCGACGGGGATTTCGCTGTCGATGTCGACGGCGCCCAGAAGCTGCGCCAAATCCGCGTCCTCGCGCACCTTGACGCCGGCGGCGAACGCCAGGTTCAGGATCTGCTCGGCGATCTCGCCCTTGCCGCTGGCCACGACCCGGGGCGCGTACTTGCCGTCGGGCTCGTAGCGGAGCGCCACCGCGATCGACGGCGGCTTCGGCGTCTTGCCGTTACGGTCTTCCGCGTCCGCCAAGGGGCCTCGCCAAGATTGAATATCGGCCGAAAAGTTAAGGATTGAAGCGCCGGCCCATTTAGCCCGATCCCACCCAAGGGACAAAATGGAAATCGGCCGTCGGTCGAATTATAAAGCCAATTCAAATAATTACAATAAATCAGCAGAGCCCGGGCCAGCGGGAGGGCGCCCCTGCCGACGGCGGCGATGGGAGCGATTCTCTTTAACCTTGTTTACCCCTTGTTAACGATGTCGGGACGATACTCGGCCTCAAGAACAAGGGCGCAAAGCCTCTAACGAGTACGGGTGGTGCGAGATGGATTTCAGCAAGGTCACGCTTTTCGAAGCGGCGAAGAAGAAGCTCCAATGGCTGACTCAGCGTCAGGAGGTGCTGGCGCAGAACATCGCCAACGCCGATACGCCGGGGTATCGGGCGCACGACCTGAAGGGCTATCAGTTCCGAGAACTGGTGCGCCGCGAGAAGATGCAGGTCAACATGGCCGTCACCGACTCCAACCAGCTTCCGGGGGCCAGGCGGCGCATTCGCGATTTCGCCGACGAAAAGACCCGCGTCCCGTTCGAAACGGCGCCCGCGGGCAACAACGTCGTGCTCGAGGAACAGATGGCGAAGGTCAACGAAAGCGGCATCAAGCACCGCCTCACGACCGAGCTTTATAAGAAGCATCTCGGCATGTTCAAGATGGCGCTCGGCCGGAATCAGTAAGCCGCCGCGCTGCCCGGGATAGGGGGAACTCCATGGACGATCTGATGAAGACGCTGCGCGTGTCGGCCGCCGGAATGAAGGCGCAGGGCACCCGGTTGCGCGTCATCTCGGAAAACATCGCCAACGCCGACTCGCTGCCGACCGAACCGGGCCGGCTGCCGTACCGGCGCAAGACCGTGCAATTCAAGGACGTGCTGGACCGCTCCATCGGTCTCGACACGGTTCGCGTCAAAAGCATCTCGCCCGACCGGTCCGATTTCCAGAAGCGCTTCGATCCGGCGCATCCCGCCGCCGACGCCGACGGCTACGTGCTGGCGCCGAACGTCAATACGCTGATCGAAATGATGGACATGCGCGAGGCCCAGCGCTCCTACGACGCCAATCTCAACATGATCCGCGCCTCCAAGGCCATGCTGCAGAGCACGATCGACGTGCTCCGATAATTAGAACCTAGAACGGGAACCGTCCTCTAAACCGAGGGACGAGGAGAACCATTAGATGCCCAGCCCGACCGCGAACATCGCCAGCGCCATCAACGCCTACAATTCGGCTTCCAAGGGGTCGCCCCTGGGTGCCCTCGCGCCGACGGAGAAGGCCGCCGGCGAACCCTTCGCCGATCTGGTCAAAAGCGCGATCAAGGAAGCGGTCCGCATCGGTCGCACGGCCGAGCGCCAGACCATCGCCGGCATCAACGACCGGGCCGACCTGAACCAGGTCGTGACTTCGGTCGCCGAGGCCGAAATGACATTGCAGACGGTGGTTGCCGTTCGCGACAAGGTGATCGACGCCTACCGCGAAATCATGCGCATGCCGATCTGACGCAGTCGCGAATCCGGGGCCGGACGAGGCCCCGAACGGGCGCGCGCATGCCAGGGTTTCCCCGGATTTTTGACTTTCGCGGCCCCCGGGAGTACCAAGGCTTCACGGACCAAGGTGGGCCATGAACGAAGTCGCCGTCCTCCAGATCGGCCGCGAAAGCCTTTACAAGACCCTCGCGCCAGGGGCGAAGCCGCGCTACG
>CAZDFF010000005.1:0-30252 GCA_964504425.1 uncultured Hyphomicrobiales bacterium | reverse complement strand
TGCATATAATAGAGCGACAGCGGCGGGTTGATCAGGAACCCGAACAGGCCGGCCCCGACCAGGTTCCATAACGCCACCGCTATGAAGAACATGACCGGCCAATGGTAGCGCCGCATCCATTTCGTGGCGCCGCCGAGGTTGTAGGTGTGATAGGCCTCGAACCCGATATAGGCCAACGGCACGACCTCGAGCGCGGAGAAGCTGGCGCCGAGCGCCAGTACCGCCGTCGGCGTGCCGGCAAAGTACAGATGATGCAAAGTCCCGAGCACGCCGCCCGCCATGAAGACGATGGTCGCGAACAACACCGCGACCGTCGCGGTCTTCACCGGCAGCAGCCCCAGGCGCGTGAACAGGAAAGCGATGACCGCCGTGGCGAAGACCTCGAAGAAACCTTCGACCCACAAATGAACCAGCCACCAACGCCAGTATTCGACCATCGACAGATGGGTGCGTTCGCCCCACATGAGCGAGGCCGCGAAGAAAACGCCGATCGCGACCGTGGAAAGGAACAGCAGGCCGACGATCGATTTGGCTTCCGAGTCGCCGCGCAACGCCGGCCACAGCGCCCGGCCGACCAACGTCAACCACAGCATCAGGCCGACGAACAGGAACCATTGCCAGAAGCGGCCCATGTCGGCGTATTCCCAGCCCTGATGCCCGAACCAGAAGTTGTGTTCCAGCCCGAGCTTCTGCATGACGGCGAACCATTGCCCGGCGAAGGAACCGACGACGATCACGATCAGGCAGATCCAGAGAATATTCACGCCGAGGCGTTGGAACGGCGGCTCGTAGCCGGAAATCGCCGGCCCGATGTAAAGGCCGGTTCCGAGCCACGCGACCGCGATCCAAAGCACGGCCAATTGCGTGTGCCAAGTGCGGGTGATGGAATAGGGCAGCACGTCGGCCAGCTCGAATCCGTACATCACCTGGCCCTCGACCTGATAGTGGGCGGTGATCGCGCCTAACAGGATTTGCACCAGGAACAAGGCCAGCAGCACCCAGAAATACTTTGCCGTGGCCCGCATCGACGGCGTAACCGCGACTTGAAGCATCGGATCGGTCGCGGGCAGCTTATGGGGTTCTTCGTTGCGGTCGTGGGTGACGGCATAATGCCACCCGAGCAGCGCGATCCCCGCGAGAAGGAACAGCACGCTGAAGGCGGACCAAAGGAAGGTGCTTGCCGGCGGTCGGTTGCCGACCAGCGGCTCGCTGGGCCAGTTATTGGTGTAGGTGATGGTGCCGCCGGGCCGTTCCGTGACGGCCGCCCAGGCGGTCCACCAGAAAAACGCCGAGAGAACGCGCCGATGTTCCGCATTGGACACGGTATCGTTCTTCATCGCGTAGGCTTCACGCAAATTGGCTGTCGCGGGGTCCTTGCCGAACAGGCTTTGATAATGCGCGGAGACGGCGGCGATGGCGGCGGCGCGGTCGGCGTCGAGCGTGATCGTCCGGTTCGCCGGATCGTAGGTGTTCTGGCGCATACGGGTGCGCAGGCGGCCTTCGAAGGCCGCTTTCTGTTCGTCGTTTAACTGTGCGTAACCGGCCGCGCCGGCCTCGCTTCGCGCCCATCGGTCGAGCATGGCGACCGCCTCGCGATGCAGCCAATCGGCGCTCCAATCCGGCGCGACATAGCCGCCGTGCCCCCAAATGGAGCCCAACTGCATGCCGCCCATGGATTGCCAGACCTGGCGTCCGGTTTCGATTTCGGGACGCGAATAGATCGCCTTACCGTCGGTCGAAATGACCCGATCCGGCATGGGCGGCGCCTTCTGGTGAATTTGATCACCAGTCCACAACAATACGCCGAAAGAAACGATCAGCAGGACCGCAAGAAGGGTCCAAAGTCTTTTCGTGTCGCTCATGCTAGTGCCCCTCGTTCGTGTGGGACTAGCGTCTCTCTTTTATCCGATATCCCGACTCGAATGCTCCGACGGTGCGATGCCCCCGTTTAGCCCGCAGCCGCTTAATACTGTAACCGAACCGCGGGGACAGGTCGATGCTTTCGAGCGGTCGACCGCTCTCACGAATAAAGCCCCCAACGACTGGTCTTGCCGCCGTCGATGGTCAGGATCGTGCCGCTGATGTACCCGGAGCGGGGCGATGCGAGGAAGACGATAGGGTCGGCGACTTCCTCCGGCGTCGCCGGCCGCTGCAACGGCAGGTTCTTCATATAGCCCTGCCATTGTTCCGGATCGCCGTGTTCGCGCTCGGCGCGACCGCGCATCAGGCGCATGACGCGGTCGGTCGCGACCGCGCCGGGGTTGACGCCGACGATGCGCACGCCGCTGTCGATGCTGTTGCAGCCGATGGCCTTGGTAAACTGAATCAGCGCCGCGTTGCCGCTGGTGCCGGCCAGATAATTGACGTCGGTCGCTTCGCCGGCGATGCCGATTACGTTGACGATGACGCCCGAACCCTTGTCGCGCATGTGCCGATAGGCGGCGCGGGTCATGTTGATGTAGCCCAAGACTTTCAAATCCCAGGCCGCGCGCCAGGTGGGATCGTCGACGTCGTCTATGCCACCGGGCGGGATCGCCCCCGCGTTGTTGACCAGGATGTCGAAATCGCCGGCGCTCTCGACGGCGGCGGCGACGGCCTCGGGCCGGCCGAGATCGAAGGCGGCGGTGGTGATCCTGCCGGGATGCTCGGCGCCGAGGCGTCGCGCGGCGTCGGCCAGTCCATCGGCCGAGCGCGCGATCAGGTGCACGGCGGCGCCTTCGGCCAGGAACGCGGCGGCGACCGCGTAGCCGATGCCCTTCGAGCCGCCGGTGACGACCGCTTTCTTGCCTTTTAAACCGAGATCCATGCTTGTCTCCGTTGTCGGTCGTGCGGCGATGTTATTCAGGCGAAGTGGCGTTCAATCTTTCGGCGGCGCGCCGCGACGCGGCCCAGCGTCGCTCAATCATGGCGGCGCCCCGTTCGCGCACGCTTTTTACAATGGCGGCCGGCGCCGTGCCCGGCGAGCCGCTGTCGAACGGCGGCTCCGGGTTATATTCCATGGAAAGCTGGATGCGGCACGCGGCATCCTCGCCGGCGAGCACGCCGGCCAGATAGAGGCCGAAATCGATGCCGGCGGTGACGCCGCCGCCCGTGATGCGGTTGCGGTCGACGACGACCCGCTTGGCGACCGATGTGGCGCCGAACAGCGGCAACTGATCGGCCGACATCCAGTGCGTTGCCGCGTTGTAGCCTTTCAAAAGCCCGGCCGCGCCCAACACCAAGGCGCCGGTGCAGACCGACGTGACATATTTGGCCTTGTGCCCCATATCGCGGACGAAGGCGACGATCGCTTCATCGTTCATCACGTCGATCTGGCCGGGACCGCCCGGGATGCAGATAACGTCGAGCGGCGGGCACTCGGCGATGGCGGTCGTCGGCAGGATGGCGAGTCCGCTGTCGCTGACGACCGGATCCCTGGTCTTCCAGATGACATGGACTTGGGCGTTCGGAATCCGGGCGAGAACCTCAAACGGCCCGGTGAAGTCGAGCTGCGTCATCTTCGGAAAGATGAGCATCCCGATGACGATCTTCTTTTCTTCCATTCTTGTCCCCTGGGGAGATCGCATGAACCTCGGCCATCCGGTCAGCCGTATCGATGCCGTCCTCGAAGGAAATGGGCCCGGTGCGCCGACGATGGACGTTTAAGTCGAAAATGTCGAAACGGTTGTAGTAACCCACGATGTCGTGGAACTGTTTCGGCTCCACGCATTGCGCGATATCGATATCGCGATAAAGCAGGCCTTCCTCGGCGCACAGTGTATCGCCGATCGGTTCGCCCGACGGTCCCAAGACCATCGAAACGCCCCGGGGGCTTTCCTCCAGCGTGCGGATCGCCGACGGTTCCAGATCGGAAAGGACGTCGAAGGCGGCGCGGTCCAGCACGGCCGAGGCGACGACGTTGAACACTTTGCCTTCGAAGGAATGCGCCCCGGCGCGAATCCGAATCGCGGACGCCAGATCGTAGCGCCCGGCATCGCCCGGTTCGCGGGTCGGCCAGACCGGCGGATAGGACGACACGTGCACTTGCTCGCCCTGGGCGATCAGGGTATAGCGCGCCAGCGGGTTGGTATTCTCGCCGCAGATCAGCATGCCGACCCGGCCGACGGCGGTTTCCGACACGCGCAACCCGTCGCCGTCGCCGTTGGCCCAGATCAGTTTTTCGTAATAAGTCGGGACCAGCTTGCGGTGGTGATTGAGAATTCGGCCGTCGTCGCCGATCAGCAGGTTCGAGTTCCAAAGACAGCCGACCGACGCGGGGCTGCGTTCGCTGATGCCGATGGAAACGACGACGCCGTGCGCACGGGCGGCGGCGCAAAGGCGCTCGACCTCGGGGCCGGGCACGGCGATCGAATTCGCCGCCAGGCGCTTGAAGTATTCGTGGTTCTTGATCGGCGCCTGAACGCCGGCCCAGACCGGGAACGCGGGCACGAAGGATTCGGGGAACGCGACCAGGCGCGCGCCGGCATTCGCGGCCTCGGCGATCAGCGCGCACGCCTTATCGACCGTTTTGTCGGCGTCGAGAAAAACCGGCGCGACGTGGGCGGCCGCGACCTTGAACTTCGGGTACTCGATCATGCGTCAGGCGCTCCGACGGGGAGCGAACGGCGGCGCGCGTCCTTGCGCGCCGCCATTCAAGGAAGGTTAAGCCGGCAGCTTTGAAAGGTTGTGCCGGAGCGGCATGTTCTTCGCCAATTCCTCCTTCGGAATGCGCTTCTTGACCTCGAACTTGCCGTTCTCGACCCGGCTGATGTAGCAGTCGATCAGGCCGGCGTGATCTTCCTTGCGGATGATCTTGTCGCCCTGCGGGTGGCCGACCGAGTTTTTCAGGTGAATGCCCTCGAGCGCCCGGATCGCGCCTTCGATATCCTTGCGCGACTTGTAGCCAGAGGCTTCGATCGCCTGCTTGATGGCGAAAATGTCTTCCCAGCTCTGCCAGGCGTGGCTTTTGTCGATCACGCGCTTGCCGCCCGTTTCGCGGGCATCGACCGGGTCGATCCCCATTTGCTTGATGAATTCCCTGTGGAATTCGTCGTCCTTGTACTTCAGCTGACGGGGGAAGTTCTCGAGGAAATAGCCGCCCTCGGCCGCGCCCTTGATGTCGTCGGGTGCGATCGCTTCGATGCTGGCGGACGACGAGAACATCTTCACCCGCTTATCCAGGCCCATGGTCTTCGATTGGGTGTAGAAGGCGACCGACAGCGCGCCGATGAACGCCGGCAGCACGACTTGTGTGTCTTCCGGAATCTGCGCGAGATATGGCACGAAGTCCTTGGTATCGAGCGGCACCGGGATTGTCTTCAGAACCTTGCCGCCGAGTCGTTCGATGACCGCCTTCGATTCGTCCTTGGTGCTTTGGCCCCAGGCGTAATCGGCGTAGATGATGGTCCACACCTTGCCGAGGTTTTCGTAACACCAGGGAATGCACGCGGCCGAAATCGAATAGGTGTCTCCGCCGGTCCGGAAGCTGTAGCGCGTACCCTTGGATCCGGTGGCTTCCGTCGCTTCGCCGGTCGAAAAATAAGGCGTCTTCAGTTCGGTCGCGATCGGGATTGCCGACAGCATCACGCCCGAATGGACCGAACCGACGACGAATTCGGCGCCGCCGCGTTGGATTAGGTTACGGATCTTGCGGGCGCCGGCGGCCGGGTTGGATTCCGTGTCCTCGGTCACCAGTTCGACCTTGCGTTTGGCGATGCCGCCTTGCTTGTTGATGATCGCGACCGCCTTCTTCGCGGCGAGGTCGTGCCAATAGCCCCAGGATGAAATGACGCCGGTCAGGTCGCAATGGTGGCCGATCTTGATCGGGCCGCCGGCTTGGGCGAAGACGTCCTTCATCAGGGTAACGTTGGCGGTCGCGGCGACGGCGCCCCCGGCAAGTGCGGTTCCGAGGAAACTGCGGCGGGTGACATTTCTCTTTGCCATGGTCCAATGCCTCCTTGGTAAGCGTTATGATTGTCGTTACAGGGATAGCCCGAGATAGCGATGAACGACTTCGGGCTGGGACTTGAGGTCGTTCGAGGTCGCGGTATGCACGATGGTGCCTTTTTCCATCAGCACGACCCGCGGGCAGAGCCTGAGCGCCGTTTCGACGTTCTGCTCGACCAGCAGGATCGATACGCCGGTCTGGTTGATGCGACGGATTTCGCGGCGAATCTGGCTGACCAGGATCGGCATGATGCCTTCCGTCGGTTCGTCCAGGATGATCAACTTCGGGCGCATCATCAGGCAGCGCGCGATCGCCAGCATCTGTTGCTCGCCGCCGGAAAGCGTGCCGCCGGCCTGGGCGACGCGTTCCTTCAAGCGAGGGAAGCGTTCGAAGATGTACCCTTCCAGTTCCGAGTCCGGCTTGCCGGGAAGGCCGATGCACAGGTTTTCGTACACCGTCAGATTCGGAAAAATACCCCGTCCTTGCGGCACGTAGCCGATGCCGAGCCTCGGCACTTCGTGCGCCTTCAGCCGGGAAAGATCGTGGCCGTCGAATTCGTCGGCGCCCTTGGTGCGTTGCGCCAGCCCCATGATCGCGCGCAGGGTGGTCGTCTTGCCGACGCCGTTGCGGCCGAGCAGCGCGACGGATTCTCCGGCGCCGATCTCGAAAGACACGCCCTGCAGAATATGCAGCTTGCCGAAATGGACGTGCACGTCGGAAAGCTTAAGCATGGGGCGCATCCTCGTCGGCGATATCGTCCTCCGGACGGCCGAGGTAGGCTTCCCGAACACGTTCGTCGGCGCCGATCTGCTGCGGCGTGCCGCGTGCCAGAACCGCGCCTTGCGCCATGACCGTGATGTCGTCGGCGATTCCGAAAACGACTTCCATGTCGTGTTCGATAATGACGATGTCGACCTGTTTCGACAGATCGCGGATCTTGGCGACGGTTTGTTCGGTTTCGACCGGACTCATGCCGCAGATGGGTTCGTCCAGCAGCAGCAGTTTGGGCGAGGACACCAGCGCCATGCCGATTTCAACCAACGCCATGTTGCCGTAGGAAAGCGTGCCGGCGGTCCGTTCCGCGACACCGACCAAGCCGATCTGTTCCAGGGTTTCGTCGACTTTCCGTTTCACGTTCTTGTAACTCGATGCCGCACGGAAGGGATGCAGGAAACCGTCGCCCGCCTTGGCGGTGATCCACAGGTTGTCGGCGACCGTCAGGTTCGGGAACACGCTCTTGATCTGCATCGTGCGCTTGACGCCGAGCCGGCTGATTTGGTGCGGCTTCAGGCCGGTGATGTCGTGCACGCCGAAAAACACCTTGCCCTCGTTGGCCGGCAGCATGCCCGAAATCACGTTGAAGAAGGTCGTCTTGCCGGCGCCGTTCGGCCCGATGATGGCGTGGACACGGCCGCTTTCGAATTCCAAATGGACGTTGTCGACGGCGACCAATCCGCCGAACCGTTTGGTCAATCCTTCGACGCGGAGAACCGGCGCGCTCACGGCTTGGTCTCCCGTCCGTTGCCGTTGGCCGGAGCGAAAAGACGGTCGATGAAACTGCGCCACAGCCCGACGAAGCCCTTGGGCGCGAACATGACGATCAGGATCGCGATCACGCCGACGATCAGCAGATGATGCTGCCATTGCGTCGAGATGATTTCGCGAATCAGGATGAAAATGCCGGTGCCGACAAGCGGCCCGAACAGCGTGCCGGTGCCACCGACGATGGCCCAGACCACCGCCTCGCCGGACACGTGATAGAACATGTAGGACGCGGACGAATAGCGGCCGAAGAAGGCGAACAACGCGCCCGATACGCCGGCCAGGAAACCCGCCATGACGAACGCGACCAGGCGCAGCATGTAGACGTTGAGGCCGATCAGCGAGGCGCGGACGTCGTTGTCGCGGATCGCCATCAACGCCTTGCCGAGCGGGCTCCGGATCACGAGGCGCATCAGCAGGAAACATACGGTGACGGTAATCAGAATGAAGAAATACTGGAACGTGCTGTCCGTCAGTCCATATGCGGTGTCGCCGAACTTGAACGTCGGCGGCAGCGAGAAATTGATGCCGTCGTCGCCGCCGGTGAGCGGTTTCATGGTCAGGAACAGGAAGTAGAAAATCAGCGAAAAGACGACGGTGATGATCGCGAAATAATGCCAGGTCAGGCGCACGGCGAAGACGCCGGCGATCAACGCCATCGCCATCGACGCGACGATGCCGAGGCCGAAGGCGGGCCAGAACGACAGGCCCAGATGCGCGATGCCGATACCGACGCCGTACATGCCGAAACCGAAATAGAGCGCTTGGCCGAACGAGAGCAATCCGACGTAGCCGAACAGCAGATTGACGCTGGCCGCCAGCAGGGACCAAATCAGGATTTCCGCGACGACGCTGATCCAGAACGAACTGAAAAATTCCGGGATGATCCACGGAACCGCGATCATGAATACGGAAAAGACGGCGACAATCCCGCGGTCGAGGACGGCCCGGGTCATTTTGCAAATCCCCTGAACAGGCCCTGCGGCCTGATCAACAGGACCGCGCTCATCAGCACGAGGGACGAAATGCGGGCGACCGTCGGATCGGCGAAGCTTTGGATCACGCCTTCCATGAACGCCAGCAATACGGCCGCCGCCGCCGTGCCGGGCAGATTACCGAGGCCGCCGATGATGACCGCCATGAAACAGACCGGCAGGATGTCGACCCCGCCGCGGAAATCGACGGTCGTGATCGGCGCCGCGACCGCGCCGCCGAACGCGGCCAAGGCGAAGCCGATGGCGAAGGTGAGGATGTAGACTTTCTCCGCCGGGATGCCCATGGCGATCGCGGTGTCGCGGTCGTGGCGCACGGCGCGCATCCACGTGCCCATCTTGGTGCGGTGGAGATAAAGGAAAAATCCCGCCAACGCGGCGATCGCCATGGCTGCGGCGAAAAACCGATAGACCGAGTAATCGATGCCGAAGATATGCACCGTGCTCTGGATCGGCGGCAGGATGCGCTTGGGGATGGCGCCGAAGGTCAGGCGCGCGGTCTCCTGCATGATCATGGAAAGCCCGAACGTGGCGACGATCGAGAGTGCGGCGGCGTTGCGGATCGGTTGAATCACGATTCGCTGCACGATCGCGCCGAGGATGAAGCCGATCAGCGGCGCGGCCAGGAACCCGAGCCAGAAATTGCCCGTCATTTGCAGCGTCGCCCAGGCGACCATGGTGCCGACCATGAAGAAATCGCCGTGGGCGATATTGATGATGTCGAGCAGGCCAAAGATGACCGATAGCCCGAGCGCGATCAGGGCAATGATCAAGCCCCAGATCAGGCCGTTCAACGAAAGGAGAAGAAGCGTTTCCATGTTGGCAGCGAAATGCCCTTCGGTTTCGAGGGGAAATCCCTGCCGCCACGGACGCCCGGCCGAATGCCGTGCGCTGCCCGGCCGTGACGCGCGAACGTATCCGCGTGTCGTGTGGCCGAGGTTCCGACGTTTACTTGTCGTTCCGTTGCCGTGCGAGTGTCCCCAGGTAAGCCATTTTATCGTTCGTTCTTACCGCGCTAATTCGTTGATTAGCCAAACTATACGCTAACAGGTATCGCGCAGGCCCGGAATTCGGCAAAAAAGCAACCGGCGGTGAAAAATTGCCCAAGCCGCGCCCGTATTTTTGCACCGCTAAAGGTTGCACCCGCCGCCACCGCCTCAGGCCGCCTTGGCGAGCAGACCGGTCAGGTCCGACAGCGATCCGATCTCGTGGTCGGGGTCGAGCTGCAATGCCTCGCTTTGCATGCGCAACGCCTTGAACATGCCGAGCGGTCCCAGCACGCCCGTCGCGTCCATATCCTGGCGCGGCGCCTGCGGTCCCGCCCGACGGATCCAGGCGACGTTGAGTCCGAAGTTCTTGGCGCCGGCGGCGTCGAATCCGTTCGACGATACGAAAAGAACGTTGGCGGGCGGCACGCCCAACCGCTCCTCGATCAGTTCGTAGGCAGCCGGACTGGGCTTGAAAATCTTGCGCGAATCGATGCTGATAACCTCGTCCAGGAGACTGTCCAGGCCGGTGTTCCGGACCAGGGCGTCGAGCATCGACTGATTGCCGTTCGACAGGATCGCCAGCCGAAAATTCTTCAAGCTCGCGAGCGTCTGCTTGGCGTCCGCGTACGGATCGAGGTGAAGATATTTGTCCATGATCCGATCGAAAAATGCGCCATCGTCCTTAAGCCCTAGGCAGGACAGCGTGTACTCGAGCGAATCCCGGGTCACGGTCCAGAACGACTCGTAGCGGCCCATCAACGAGCGCAACCATGTGTATTCGAGCTGTTTGATGCGCCAGATCTGGGTGACGGTTTCGCCATAGCCCGGAAACGCCTGCTCGGTCATCGCCGCGACCGACTGGATATCGTACAGGGTCCCATAAGCATCGAAGACGACGGCTTTGACGGTCATGATCTTATCCCCCTGTTTCAGCGTGCCCTCGCACAGCATTGCGTCCTGGCTACGGGTTTGCCGTCGGGCGCTCTATCGGCCCCTTCGGCAATCACGGCGGTCACTTTACAGCCGATATTGAACCATGAGAAAATGAATTAACAAAATAAACATAATTCGATTTTCGGGTTATTGGGAGGAACGGCGCGTGAACCTCGACATCGACTGCCTTCGCACCTTTCATCTGGTCGCCGAAACCATGAGCTTCTCGCGCGCCGGCGAGCGCGTTCATCGCTCGCAATCGACGGTGAGCCAGCAGATCGGCAGACTCGAGGAGCAAATCGGCAAAAAGCTTTTTGCGCGACGGAAGGGACGGGTCCATGACCTGACCGCCGACGGCAACAGGCTGTTGCAGTACGCGCGGAAAATCCTTCAGCTCAACGACGAAGCCTATTCGTCGATGTCCGACGATATTCTGAAGGGATTCGTCCGCCTCGGCGTGCCGCTGGATTTCTTCGGTCGCGATTTCACGACGTGGCTTTCCGAATTCAAGGGCCATCATCCGTTCGTCGGCTTCGAGGTCGAAGCCAATCAGTCCGAAAACCTGCGCAAGCGCGCCATGCAAGGCGAATTCGATCTAGCCTTCTTCAAGCAGGAGGCTGGCGCGGGACACGGAACGACCGTTCTTTCGGAGCAAATGGTCTGGGTCGGCGGCGGCAATGTCGCGCCGACGCGGGATCGTTCAGTGCCGTTGGTTTTGTTTCCCGAAGGATGCGCCTATCGCAAGTTCGCGATCTCGGTCTTGCAGGCCGCGAACATCCCGTGGCACATCAGCTTCGTCAGCCCGAGCTTCGAATGTCTTCGGACCGCGGTCATGGAAGGCTTCGGGATGACTGTTCTGGCTCGCGCCCTGGTCGCGCCGCCGCTCAAGGTCGTCGGTCATCTGGCCGACCTGCCGGCCTTGCCGGTGGTCGAAATCGCCCATGCCTACGGCCACCAGATGCGCCCGCGCGTGGTGTCGGAATTGGCGCGGTTCCTGTCGGACCGGCTGGCGACCGCCGGCGCCCCGAACGTGGCGTCGGCGGCCTAAGCCCGCGCCTCGGTTCCGGTTTCGACGACGCCCATCGCCGAGACCATGTGCCGGTCGATCCCGAGTTCGGTGGGCGAAAGGCCAAGCGCCAGGCCGACCAGTTGCGGCAGGTGCAGGATCGGCATGTCGAGCTTGTGGCCCAGGTCCTTTTCCATTTCCCGCTGAAAGCTGTCCAGCACCGTGTGACACAGCGGACACGGCGTCAGCATGGTCTTGGCGCCGTTGGTCTTGGCCGATTGAATGTGCTGGCCGGTCAGCTTGATCGCGATCCGTTCGTCGTGTGCGGCGGTGTGGAAGCCGCAGCATTCGGTGCGCCCGCTGTAATCGATCGGCCGGCAGCCGACGATCTCCGCCAGCCGCTCCAGCGCCGTGTTGTTGCGTGAATCGATGAACCCATAACGCTGCGGCGGGCGTGTGATGTGGCAGCCGTAGAACGCGGCGACTGTCAATCCTTCCAGAGGACGCATCACCATTGCTTTCAGTCGCGCCTCGCCGATGTCTTCGTGCAGCATCCACAGGAAATGGCTGATGCGCGTCGTGCCCCGATAACGCAGCCCCTCGGGCGCCAGGCGTTCGTTGACCTGGGTGGCCAGCGTGGGGTCTTCCTCGAACGCCGCCTGCGCATCGATCAAATTCAGGGTGCAGGTATTGCAGACGGTCATCAGCGGCAGGCCGTCGCGCTCGGCCAATGCCAATATGCGGACGTTGAGCGCGTAGAATCCCGGTGGATCGATGGCGCGCAGTTCGCGGGCGCCGGTGCACGTGGCGGATTCGAGCTGCGTCAGTTCGAGGCCAAGCCGTTTCGCGACGACATGCGTCGCCTTGTTCAACTCGGCGCAGGTGCTGCGCGCGGAACAGCCGGGATAGTAGGCAAACTTCATGGGTTTCCGTCCTTTCGCCCGAGCAGACGACGGGCGGCTTCGGTTGCCGCCGTGCCGCCGCCGAACAGGGATTTCAGGGGATCGATCTTGCCGCGCACGTAGAGTCTTAAAAGCCGCGCGACGTTGAAAAACGCGCGGAGGCCCTGCACGCGCAGGATCAGCGCGCCGGGATCGATGCGGCCCCGCTCGCCGACAAGCGCGTGGAATGATCGGGAATGCCGCGCCATGCCGGATACCAATGCCGCAGCCTTGGCCTTCAGGGGCTCGATCACCCGGCTGACGATGGGGATCGCGGCGGGGCACACTTCCTCGCATTTATAACAAGAGACGCAATTGAAGATGCCGCTGCGGGCCAAGGCGCGGGCGACCTTGGCGGGATCGTTGCGCGGGTCCAACGCGGTTTGTCCCAATTGCACCAGGGGCGCCGGTCCGGCGAAATCGGTCAGATCGCCCAGCCCGATCACCGGGCAGGCCGAGTAACACGACATGCAACCAATACAGTCGAGCGCCTTCGAGGCGTTTTTCATGTCGGTGTGGGCCAGCGGCTCCGGAAATCCGGGATAGGGGCGCGGACGCTCGATCCACGGCTCGAAGGCGGCGACCTTTCTTTCGTACGGGGCGCGGTCGACGACCAAGTCTCGAATCACCGGCAGATTGCGCAACGGTTCGACGGTCATCTCCGGCTCGACCGCCTCCCAGCACGCCAGCACCTCGCGGCCGTTCATGCGCACGGCGCAGGTGCCGCACATCTTCGAACCGCACAGCCAGCGATGCGCCAAATCGGTCGCGGCGTTCTCGGCGATCCAATTCAGCGCGTCGAGCACACGCATGGCCTTCTGATACGGCACTTCGAACGTTTCGACGCGCGAGGCCGTATCGCCGGGTTCGAAGCGGCGCACGCGGACGGTCACGATATCGCCTTCCTTCAGGCGGCTGTTGCGCAGTGCCAGGGTGTCGTGACGCTCGACCTGGCCCAGCCGCCGGGCATCGACGCCGGTCGGTGCGGGGGCGGCTACCACGGGACCTCCAGATTGTCGCGCCGGCCGAAACCGGGTTCGAAGAAGGGGGTATCGTAGGGCCGGCGTTCGAACCGGACGCCGTCGCCGTCCTTGATCAGCACGTTGGCCGCGAGCCACATGTCGTTGTCGGTCATCGGAAAATCGACACGCATGAAGGGACCGCGGCTTTCCTTGCGTTCGAGCGAGGACAGCGCGATCAGTTCGGCGGCATCGATCATGTTGATCGCGTCGACGGCATCCAGCCATTCGTAGTTCGCACGGCGGGCGCGCGACTTCGCACCCATGCGCGGCAGCATGTCGCGGCGAATGCGGCGAAGGTCCTCGATAGCCTCCATCATCCCGGCCGTGCCCTTTTCGACGCCGACCTTGTTCCACATGATCTCGCGCACCGCGTTCTTCACTTTGGTGGGTGGCAATGGTCCGCCTTCAATGAGAAGGGCGTCGAGTCGCCGCGCTTCGGCATCGATCGCCGTTTCGAGCGGCTGGGCCGGGGCAAGGGACGCGAAGTCGTTCTCGATGCCCACGGCGACGGTCTTGCCGTCGAAGGTCGCGAGCGCGATCAGGCCGTTGCAATGGCCGCCCAAACCGCCCGCGACGTAAAGGCCGGGCACGGAGGAACGCATGGTCGCCGTGTCGACGTCGACCCCGCCCTGGCGGTAATGCGCGGTCACGGCGGTTTCGACCAGCTGTTCGGGCCATTTCATGCCGAGTTGGCGGAAACCCTTGCCGTAGGTGGTGTAGGCATCGACCTCGATTGCCGTGCAATGGTCGAAGCCGCTGAAATAGCCGCCGTCGATTCGCGCCTTGCCAGCGTGCACCTGCTTCATCAGCGCCTTCAGTTGCACCGTATACGGGCCGAAGGCCATCGGGTCGTCCTTCTGCTGGTCGAAGAACTCCTCGCCCGCAGCGTTCACCATGCGCGCCGACTTCTCGGAGCCCAACATGGGATTGGGATAGACCTGCATGCGTTGCCACGACGCCGGATGGGCGACGTCGTTGGTGTGCCACCACTGCATTTCCAGATTGACCATGCGCGCGCCGGCGCGCCACGCCATGGCGATGCCGTCCGCCGACATTTCCCGCGTGCCGGTCGAGCGTGCATGCAGGCGATCCGAATATCCCGTGGCCAGGATCACCGCGCGGGCAAGGACTGCAATATATTCGCCGTTGACGACGTCGAGCCCGAACAGGCCGCCGACCGATCCGTCCTCGCGGGTCAGAAGCGCGGTGACTGCCGTTTCCTCCAGGCGCGGGATTCCGGCGCGCATCACCTGCTTGCGGCGCAGGTCCATGAACGGCACGCCGGAATTGCCCTGCATGTTGGCGGCGACACTTCGGATGCTGCCGGGGCTGACGACGATGTCGCCCTTGTCATCGCGGCGGAAATAAAGACCGGCTTCTTCCAGTTCGGGATAATAGGTCTGTTCGATCCACTGGCCGCAGCGCCGGGCCCATTGCTGGTCGATCAGGAACTGGTTGTGATACTTGATCAGGAATTCGGCGGTGTTTTTCTGCTGCTGCTCGCTGTTGCCGAGCAATCGCCCCGAAAGCACCAGATTGCCCGCGAAGATCGACGCGCCGCTTTTGCCGACCAGGCCCTTGCAGACGATCAGGGGCTCGATCCCGGCCTTCTGCAGGTTCAGCGCGGCGTAACAGCCGGCGGCGCCGCCGCCGACGATCGCAACATCGGTACTGATGACCCGCATCGTCGCCTCGATCCGCCGTTTCCGGTCTTTGGGTCAGGTAATCACGGTGTCATCGCCGGTACATCCGGTTTTTTCGCACCGGGGAGTGATTGTTTGGTCGTTGTCGCAAGACCTTAATCGATTGCTGAATCTGCTGTATCCTGCGTCCATGGCCGGTGAAGGAGGACTCGATGAGTCGTGGCGTCGTCAAATGGGATGACTTGCGGGTTTTCCTCGAAGTCGCGCGCCAAGGCAGCATCCACGCCGCGGCGAAGCGCCTGAAGCTCGATCATTCGACCGTCTGCCGGCGGATCGACAAGCTGGAATCGCATCTTTCGGTGAAGCTGCTGGATCGCACGCAGCGCGGCATCGTCGTGCGCGACGACGCCCAGGACCTTCTGAAGCACATCGAAAGCATGGATCGGCACGCCGGTTCGATCGACGACGTGCTGGCCAAGGGTGGATCCGGCGGCGTCCAGACGGTCCGCATCGCGACCATGGAAGGCATCGCCAGCTGCTACGTCGCGCGGCGGATTCCATTGCTCGAACGGTTCGCGCCGAACGTGAAAATCGAATTGGTCAGCGTGCCGCAAATGGTCGATCTGTCGCGCAAGGAAGCGGACATCTTTCTCAGTTTTTTCAATCCGCGCATGCCCGGCTTGACGAATAAGCGCCTCGCCGACTTCCGGTTGTTCCTCTATTGCTCGGATTCATATGCCAAACGACACGGCATGCCGCGCTCGCAAGACGAACTCGCCGACCATCTTTTCGTCGGCTACATCGACGATCTGCTGGCGATCGAGGCCGTGCGCTGGCTCGACGAGGCCGTGAAGGCGCCGCGGATCAGCTTTCACACCAACAGCATCATCGCCCAGTGCAATGCCGCCGTCGAAGGCCTGGGCATCGTCATGCTGCCGACCTTCGTCGCGGCCGGCGTCGCCGGCCTCAAGCGCATCCTGCCCGACGAGGTGTCCGTGCGCCGGGACGTATGGATATCGGTGCGCGTCGAACAGGATTACCTGATTCGCATCAAATCGGTGATGAAGTTCCTGTCTCAGATATTCAAGCACGACCGCGACTTTTTGCACGGCAAGACCGAGAAACTGGTCGATCCGTAACGCGCCGGCCGAGATGCCGGTACCGTGCCAAACCGCCAAAGATATGAAAGGCTTATGACGGTCGAGGGGTTCACCCAAACGTGACCGGACCGGCCCCGGGCGGTCGTTGACTTTGCCCTGACCGCTGCCCATTCTTCGCGCCATGAGCGGACATGGCGCCACCTTGAAACGGCTCGTTTTTTCATTCCTTATCGTCGTTGCCGTCGGGCTTTCCGGGGCGGCGGTCGCCGCGCCCGTGAAAAGCGACCTGACGGAAGCGGAAATCGTCGCTGCGCGAACGGCCGTTCCGCCCGGCGAAACCGCCCATGTGGCCTTGCGGTTCAAGCACAAGCCGGGTTGGCATTCCTACTGGAAGAACCCGGGCGATTCGGGCCTGCCGATCAAGGTCGAGTGGACGCTGCCCGAAGGCTGGCGCGCGGGCGCCATCCAATGGCCGACGCCGGAACGCGAACGGGTCGGGCCGCTGGTCAATTACGGTTACAGCGGCGAGTTTTTGCTGCCGGTCGATATTACGGTTCCGGCCGATGCCAAGGCCGGGTCGTCGTACCGGCTGAAGGCGGATGCTGCGTGGCTGACATGCGAGAAGGTCTGCGTGCCGGAACAGGCGACGCTCACGCTTGACCTCGCCATCGGCGGCGGCGGTCCGGATCGGCGGTGGTCGGCTTTGTTCGAGGTCGCGCGGCGCGAGATACCGAAGCCCAGTCCGTGGTCCGCCACCGTGTCCGGCGGCCCGGATCGGTTGACGATCTTCGTCGCGGCCAGGGGCCTTTCGGCGGATCGTCTGAAGGACGTTTATTTCTATCCCATCGACGGCAACGCCATCGAGCATGCGGCAAAACAGACTCTTCGGGTTTCCCCCGAGGGGTTCTCGCTCGACATCCCGCGCGGAATCGACAAGGGCAAGCCGGTCAAGGCGCTCGACGGCGTTCTTGCCGTCGTCGAAAAGATCGGCGACGGCAGCGAAGTGCGCCAGACATTCGATATCCGCGCCGATCTTAGGACCGGCGCGGCGAGTGGCGGGACCGCCATGCCGACCGCCGTCCCCCAAATAGGCATCGTCCAGGCGGCTCTCTTTGCCGTTCTCGGCGGCTTGATCCTGAACCTGATGCCGTGCGTGTTTCCGATCCTGTTCATGAAGGTGCTGGCTATTGCCGGCCTGGGCGCGGCGGCGCGGCACGAGGTCCGCGCCCACGGGCTGGCCTACGCGGCCGGCGTCATAGCGACCTTCATATTGCTGGCGGGCGCGCTGTTCGCGTTAAGGGCCGGCGGCGAGGCGATCGGCTGGGGCTTCCAGCTGCAAAGCCCGATCGTGATCCTGCTGCTTGCCTATCTGATGGCGGCGATCGGCTTCAATCTTGCCGGTGTATTCGATGTTTCCATGTCCGGCAATTTCGGCCAGACGTTGACGGGACGCGGCGGCATGCTCGGCGCCTTTCTGACGGGCGTGCTCGCGGTGATCGTCGCGACGCCTTGCACGGCCCCGTTCATGGGCGCGGCGTTGGGTGTCGCCATGGTGCAGCCGCCCGCGGTCGGCATCGGCGTCTTCATGGCGCTCGGTATTGGGATGGCCCTGCCGTTCCTGGCCTTCAGCCTGGCGCCCGGCTTGGCGCGCTATCTGCCGAAGCCCGGTCCGTGGATGGTGCGGTTCAGGCAAGTCCTGGCCTTCCCGATGTTCGCCACGGCGGCTTGGCTGGTCTGGGTGCTGTCGCGCCAAGTCGGTTCCGAAGGCGTCATCGCCGCGCTCGGCGGCATTCTGCTGATCGCGTTCGCGGGCTGGCTGTGGGGCATCGCCGGCGACGGCCGAGGCCGGATGGCGCGGCGCGGCGCCGCGTTCGTTCTGCTGATCGGCGCGCTGGCCTTGGCGAAGCTGCCGGGCGACGCGCCCCAGGCCGCACCCGCCGCGATCACGCCGGCCGGTTCCGCCGTCAAATGGTCGAAGTTCGAAGCCGGCCTGATCGACCAGGCGCGCCGCGAAGGTCGTCCGGTGCTGGTCAACATGACGGCGGCATGGTGCATCACCTGCCTGGTCAACGAAAAGACGGCGTTGTCGTCGCAGCGGGTCGCGAATGCGCTGAAGGCGAAAAACACGCTGCCGCTGAAGGGCGACTGGACCAATCGCGATCCCGAAATCACCAAGTACCTGTCGTCGTTCGGCCGCAACGGCGTGCCGATCTATGTGCTTTACTCCCCAGATCCGGCGGCGGCGCCGTCGGTCCTACCACAGCTCCTGACCGAATCCATGGTCATGGATGCGTTGGCGAAACTGTGACGCGTGAACACACCCTCAGGACGGACATAGGAGAAGAAGAAGTCATGAAAAGGCGTTCGATGATGATCGGCGGCGCGGCTCTCGTCGCCGCCGGACTCGCGTTCGCGCTTCCGACCGGCGGCGCGACGGCGGCTCCCAAGGTCGGTTCGCCGGCACCGGATTTCGTCGGTGTCGACGTCGACGGCAAGCAGGTAAAGCTCTCCGACTACCGCGGCAAGACGGTCGTGCTGGAATGGTACAATCACCAGTGCCCGTTCGTGCGTAAGCACTACGACTCGGCCAACATGCAAGGCTTGCAGAGTTCGGCCGCGCAAGACGGCATCGTCTGGCTGACCATCGTATCGTCGGCGCAGGGCGAGCAAGGCTGGCTGCCGCCGGCCGAGGCGAAGAAATTGATGACGACCGAAAAGTCGGCGCCGGCCGCCAAGATCGTCGATCCCTCGGGCAAGATCGGCAAGGCGTTCGACGCGCGCGTCACGCCGCACATGTACGTGATCGATGCCAAGGGCACGCTCGCCTACATGGGCGCGATCGACGACAAGCCCTCGACCCGGGTCGACGACGTGCCGAAGGCGCGCAGCTACGTCAAGGACGCGCTCGCGGCGGTCAAGGCCGGCAAGCCGATGGATCCGGCGGTGACCCGTGCCTACGGCTGCACGGTCAAGTACGGCAGCTAAGCGCGACTCTTGATCTATTCATAGGAAAGCGGCGGTCCCGACGGGGCCGCCGCTTTTTTTGCGCTTGAAGGGCAGCTACCGTCCGGGCGGCGTGCCCATGTCGCCGGCCAATGCCTTGAACAGACCGACGGCGCCGTCAAGTCGCGCCTGGCGCACCTGGACGGCGTTGTCTTCGACCTGCAGCAAGGTTCGCTGCGCGTCCAGCACCGAAATGTAATCGACGGCGCCCGCCCGATATCGGACGTCGGCCAGACGGTAGGCCTCGCGCGCCTCGGCGACGGCGGTTGTCTGCGCCTGCTCTTGAAGGGCCAATTGAGTCGCGGATGCGAGCCCGTCCTCGACGTCGCGAAGCGAAGCCAGCACGGCGGTGTGATAGGCCTCGACCAGTTCGGCGTAGCGAGCTTCGTTCAGTTTCACGACGCCCCGGAGCGCGCCGTTGTCGAAGATGGTCGCGGTCAGGGACGAGCCGAGGCTGTAATAAAGATTTCCCGCCTGAACCAGGTTCGACAGCGATGCATTGGCCAGGCCGCGCTCGCCGGTTAGCTTGATCGACGGAAACAGGTTCGCGCGGGCGACGCCGATGTCGGCATTGGCGGCGATCAGGTCGGCTTCCGCCTTCTTGATGTCGGGACGCCGATGCAGCAGGTCCGACGGCAGTCCGGGCGGGGGCGTCGGGATCGGCAGGCCGGTCAGCGTGTTGGCCGCGACCGCGAAGCCCGATGGCGGCTGGCCCGTCAGGATGGCCAAGGCATCGAGCGCCTTCACGCGCTGCAGCTCGAGCGCCGGAATCTGCGCCGCGATCTGGGCGACGGTGCTGCGCTGCTGCGCGGATTCCAGGCCCGAGGTGGTGCCGGCCGCGGCCTGCTGTTCGATCACTTGTAAGATCTCTTGCGCGATCCCGAGGTTGCGCCGGGCGGCCTCGATCCGGTCGGTCAGCGCCAGCACTTGGAAATAGGTGCTGGCGACGGTCGAGCTCAGCGTCAACGCGACGGTATCGCGGTCGAACGCGCTGGCCCTCAATGCCGCCTCGGCGGAATCCACGCTCGCCCGGTTCTTGCCCCAGAAATCCAGTTCGTAGCTGACGGTCAACGCCGCCGAGAAGCTGCGTTCGGCCTTCAACGTCGATGGGTTCGACACGCTGTTGCGCGACGACTTGGATCGGGTGGCACTGCCGTCGCCGCCGACGGTCGGCAACAGCGGCCCGCCGGCGATCTGCAATTGCGCCTGGGCCTGGGCGATGCGGGCGACCGCGGCTCTGAGGTCGCGATTGCCTTCCAGCGCGGCGGCGACCAAGCGGTTCAGTTCGTCGTTCCGGAAATCCTGCCACCACGGTGTCGGTTGGCCCAGCGTCGGCGCAGCGGCGGGCGTTATCGTCGCCGCATCGCCGCGGGTCCAGGCGTCGGGCAGCAATGCCTTCGGCAACTTGAATTCGGGCGTCATCGAACAGCCGCTCGCAAGCAGGACCAACGCGGCGGCCATGGTTGTGCGGACGGCGCGCGTGGTCATTCCGCCGCCAGCGCGGTGACCGGATCCATGCCGGCGGCCTTGCGCGCGGGCATGTAGCCGAAGATCAGGCCGGTCGCGAAGGCGCAGCCGAACGCCAGCACGACGGGCGGCAGGGAGAACACGATGGCCGAACCCAGCCGCTCGGCGATCAGCGCGGTGCCGAGCCCGCCCAGCACGCCCAGCACGCCGCCGATGGCGCAAACGACCAATGCCTCGGTGATGAATTGCATCAGGATGTTGAACGTGCGTGCGCCGGTCGCCATGCGGATGCCGATCTCGCGCGTCCGTTCGGTGACGCTGACCAGCATGATGTTCATGACGCCGATACCGCCGACCAGTAGCGAAATCGCCGCGATCGACCCCAAAAGGATGGTCAGCGTATTCTGCGTTTCCGCGACGGTTTCCAGGATCGCGGCCATGTTGCGCACCCGGAAATCGAGGACCCGATGGCGGGCCAGCAACAGGGCGTTGATCGCGCTCTCGGTCGCGGCCATGTCCTCCACGTCGCTCACTTGTACCGTGATTGCCCGCAAATGGCGCTGGCCGAGAATGCGCAGGGATCCGGTGGTCAGCGGCACGAAGGCGACGTCGTCCATGTCGCTGCCCCACGACGTCGCGCCCTTGACGGCCATGACGCCGGTGACCTGGAACGGCACGTTGTTGATGAACACGTATTGACCGACGGGATCGACGTCGGGCGACATGATGTTGTCGACGACGGTCTGACCCAGCACGACCACGGGCGCGTAGCTGGCGACGTCGCGCGGGCCGAAGAAGACGCCGCGGGCCGTTTCCCAGTCCCGGGCCGTCGGGTAGCTTTCGTTGGTCGCCGTGATGCCGGTCTGGTAATCGTTGCCGGCATAACGGATCGTCACCTGACCGCCCATTTCCGGCGCGGCGCTCTCCACGTTCGGCAGCTTGGCGATCTCAAGCGCGTCCTCCGGCGTCAGGGTGGCGATCGAACCGCCGCCGCGCACGTTCGGCGCGCCCGGCCGGATCAGAAGAAGATTGGTGCCCATCGCTGAAATTCGATCCAGCACCTCTTGCTTGGCGCCGTCGCCGATGGCCAGCATGGCGACCACCGAACCGACGCCGATGACGATGCCCAGCAACGTCAACACCGTGCGGAAAAAGTTGGCGCGGAGCGACCGCAGCGCCATCTTCACGGCTTCCGAGACGTCCGTCAGGCCGCCGGTCGTTCGACCCTCGGTTCCGGCAAGCGTTCGCCCGGCGACGGCGATGGCGGCGCCCGGTGCCGCCTGCCTGTTCGACGTCACCACACCATCGGCGATCGTGATGACGCGATTCGCTTCGGCCGCCACGTTCGGGTCGTGGGTGATCAGAACGACGGTATGACCTTCGGCGTTGAGACGACGCAGGATATCCATCACCTCGCGGCCCGACTTGCTGTCGAGCGCGCCGGTCGGTTCGTCCGCCAATATCACATGCCCGCCGTTCATCAGCGCGCGGGCGACGGAAACGCGCTGTTGTTGGCCGCCGGACAGCTGATTCGGCCGATGGTCGAGCCGATCCCCGAGACCGAGCGTCGTCAGAATGTCGATCGCGCGGGCCTCGCGGTCGGCCTTGCGCAGCCCGGCATAGATCGCCGGCACTTCGACGTTTTCGACCGCGTCGGCGGTAGCGAGAAGATTATACTGCTGGAAGATGAACCCGAAGGCGTCGCGCCGCAGCAGCGCCAGTTCATCGCGGTCCAGTTTCGAAACGTCGCGACCGGCGAACAGGTAATGTCCCGACGTCGGCCGGTCCAGGCAGCCGATCAGGTTCATCAGAGTCGACTTGCCGGATCCCGACGCGCCCATGATGGCGACGAATTCGCCGGCATGGATCGAAATCGATACGCCGTGCAGGACCTCGACCGCCAGATCGCCTCTGACGTAGGTCTTCCTGACGTCGATCAATTCGATCATGGGGATGTCCCGCGCGGCCGTGGCAAGGCCCGGCGAGACGGCTTGCACATTCATATCTTGGGCCTGCGCGCCGCGCTCCCGGTGCGCTTCTCGGGCTGGCGGTTGCCGATGACGACGATCTCCCCCGGTTCGATGCCGGAAAGGATCTGCACCTCGACGCGATTTCGGACGCCGAGCGTGACCTGGCGCAATTCGGTGGTGCCACCCTTCAGGACCATGACCCAGCCGCGATCGGCAAGGGGTGCGCCCCGGCTTTTGCGATCTTCCGTCTTTCCGGCGGCGGCCGCACCCGCGCCGGCCTTCGCGCGCTCGGCGCGCCGTTGTTCGCGCCTTGCCTTCGTACCGACCTCGATCGCGCTGGCCGGCACCAGTATCGCGCCTTGGGCCTCGGCGTGGACGAAGAACACTTGGGCCGACATTTGGATGCGGAGCGCATTATCCGGGTTCTCGACGTCGAACAACGCGTTGTAAAGGACCACGTTGTTCAGCACGTCGGGCGTCGGCAAGATGGTCGACAGCTTGCCGCGCCATTTCCGATTCGGTTGGCCGAGCACGGTGAAATAGACGTCCATGCCTTCTTTCAGGCGCCCGATGTCCGCTTCCGAAACCTGGGTCCAGACCGTCATTGTTCCCTGGTCGGCGATCCTCAAGATCACCGGCGCCTGCTGGTTGGCGTTCAGGGTCTGGCCTTGGCGCGCCGGCAGCGTCACGACGGTGCCGTCGATCGGCGCGTAGATTTTCGTGTAGCCGAGATTCGCCTCGTTGCCGCGCAGTTGCGATTCGACCTGTTGTATTTGCGCGCGAAGTTGCGCGATTTGCGCTTCGGTCGCCTTCAGGGCGGCCTCGCTGCTTTGAAACGCCTCCTGGCTGGTGGCGTTGGCCGCGATCAGGCGTTTCTGGCGCTGGTACTGGCCTTGATTCAAAATCAGTTGCGCGTGCTTTTCCGCGACCTGGGCCTTGAGGTTCAGCAGCTGCGCCCGATCCGATTCGACTTTCGCGATCTGCAAGGTAGGGTCGATTTCGGCCAGAAGCTGGCCCTTCTTCACGGTATCGCCGAGTTTGACGTGGATCTTCTGCAATTGCCCGGAAACCTGGCTGCCGACGTCGACGTATTCCAGCGGCTGCACGATGCCGAGCGCCGTGGTGCTGTCCTCGATGTTTCCTTTCGCCGCGGCCTGGGCAATCCAGCGCTGCGCCTGGGTCTCCTTGCCGTTCTGCACGTAAAACCAAGCGGCCGCCGAAAGAACCAGGCCAATGCCGAGCATGGCGAAAACGCGCACGCCGACGCGGCGGCGCCTTTTGGCCGCGGGCGAAGGGGTTGGTCGCGGGGCGTCGTTCGTCGGCATCGTCGTCATTCCGGGTGGGGTGTCCTCGGTCGGGACGGTGCGTCCCTTGTCGATAGAAACGCATGGGGCACCGGGAATCCGGCGGAAAGATATGTTGTTTATATTCCTACAAAACAAATATTTCCATTTGCGACGCGGGGTCGGCCATCGCCTTGAACGGCCGCCCGCTTGCTGAAAGGATCGTCCCGCGATGACGCCAACCGCCGCCCCCCGCCATTCCTGGCATTCGCTGCCCGCGACCGATGCGGAGACGGCGCTCGACGCGCCCGAAACCGGGTTGACGGCGACAGAGGCGGAACGGCGACTCCGTCGCTACGGTCCGAACCGGCTGCGGCCGCCGCCGAGACGGGGGCCGATCCGGCGGTTTCTCCTGCAATTCCACAACGTGCTGATCTATGTGCTGTTGGCTGCCGCCGCCGTCGCGGCGTTGCTCGGTCAATGGGTCGATGCCGGTGTCGTTGCCGGCGTGGTCGTCCTTAATGCGTTCATCGGCTTTTTGCAGGAAGGCAAGGCCGAACGCGCATTGCTGGCGATTCGGGCGATGCTGGCGCCGCAAGCCCTGGTCGTTCGCGACGGCCGGCGCATGGTCGTCATCGCCGAAGCGCTGGTGCCGGGCGATCGCGTCATTCTTCGGGCAGGTGACGGGGTGTCCGCCGACCTGCGCCTCGCGCGCGTCAAGGGTCTTCGGATCGACGAGGCATTACTGACCGGCGAGTCCGCGCCGGTCGAAAAATCCGTCGCGCCAGTCGAGCCCGCCGCGCCGCTGGCCGACCGCACGTCGATGGCGTACGCGGGCACGCTCGTGACCTACGGTCAAGGCGAGGGCATCGTCGTCGGTACCGGCGATGCGACCGAGATCGGACGGATCGGCACCATGCTGGCGGAGGTCGAAACGCTGGCAACCCCGCTGGTGCGCAAGCTCGACGTGTTCGCGCGCTGGCTGACATTCGTCATTCTCGTCGTCGCGGCGGCGATGTTCGCCTTCGGCGTCCTGGCGCGCGGGTATACGGCGGCGGAAATGTTCATGGTCGCCGTGGGTCTGGCGGTCGCGGCGATCCCCGAAGGCCTTCCGGCGATCATGACGATTGCACTTGCCATCGGCGTCGAGCGCATGGCCGCCCGCAACGCCATCGTGCGCTTGTTGCCGGCGGTCGAAACGCTCGGTTCCGTCACGACGATCTGTTCGGACAAGACCGGCACCCTGACCCGCAACGAGATGGCCGTGGATGCCGTCGCCGCGACCGATGGCGACTATGTCGTGGGCGGAGTGGGCTACGGGCCGGAAGGGCATATCGCGATGAACGGTGTCGCGATCGATCCGATCCGCCGGCCGCGGCTTTTGGAAATTGCGCGCGCCGGGGCCCTTTGCAACGAAGCGACATTGCGCCGCGAAGGCCATGCCTGGATCATGGAGGGGGATCCGACGGAAGGCGCATTGCTGTCGCTCGCGCTCAAGACCGGCCTCGACGCCGATGCGGTTCGCATCGCGATGCCGGCGATCGACATGATTCCATTCGAATCCGAACATCGCTTCATGGCGACGCTGCATCGCGAAGCCGACGGTCGCCACCTGATCGTCGTCAAAGGCGCGCCGGAACGGATACTGTCCATGTGTTCGACGCAACGGAGCGGGGAAGAGACAGAACCGCTGGACGCGGACCGTTGGCATCGCGAAGCCGATGCGTTGGCGCGGCGGGGCGATCGGTTGCTGGCGATCGCCTGCAGGGAGGCGCCCGTCGATCGTCACACGCTCGATCCGGCCGACGTCGAAGGCGGCCTGACGATGTTGGGTCTGTTCGGTTTGATCGATCCTCCTCGAGCGGAGGCGGTGGAAGCCGTCGGGCGCTGTCTCGCGGCGGGCATCGGCGTCAAGATGATCACCGGCGATCATGCGCGGACGGCCGAAGCCATCGGACGCCACGTCGGCCTCGGTATCGACGGCAAGACGCGGACCATGACCGGCGTCGAAATCGACGCGCTTTCGGACGACGATCTGATTCGCCTGGCGCCCGACATCGACGTGTTCGCCCGCACCAGTCCCGAGCACAAACTACGGCTGGTCAAGGCCCTGCAGGCGGCGGGTCACGTGACCGCGATGACCGGCGACGGCGTCAACGACGCGCCGGCGCTAAAGCGCGCCGATGTGGGCATCGCCATGGGAGTGAAGGGAACCGAGACCGCCAAGCAAGCGGCCGAGATGGTGCTGGCCGACGACAATTTCGCGACCATCGGGCACGCGGTGGAACAGGGCCGCGCCGTCTATGCCAACCTGAAGAAGTCGATCGTTTTCATTCTCCCGACCAACAGCGCCGAGGCCATCACCATCATCGGCGCCATCGCGATGGGCAGCGCGTTGCCGATCACCGCGGTGCAGATTCTATGGATCAATATGGTGACGACCGTGACGCTGGCCCTGGCACTGGCCTATGAGCCGCCCGAACCCGGCATCATGCGCCACCCGCCGCGCCGCCCCGATGCACCGTTGCTGGACCGCTTTCTTCTTTGGCGCATTCTGTACGTCACGATGATCGCCGTTTCGGGCACGTTCGGACTTTTCCTGTGGGAGACTCGCGCCGGAACGGATATCGAAACCGCCAGGACCATCGCCGTGAACACGCTGGTCATGTTCGAGGCGTTCTACGTTTTCAACGCGCGACGCATTCACGATCCGGTCGCGGGATGGGACGGCATTTTCGGCAATCGCGTCCTGGTCGGAGCGTTCGTCGCGGTCGTGCTGATGCAAGTCGGCTTCACGTATTGGGAACCGGCGCAAACGTTGTTCGCTTCGCGTCCGCTTGCGCTTTGGGATTGGGTCAAGGTCTTGGGCGTGTCGTTTCCGATCTTCATGCTGGTCGAGGCGGAAAAGCACGTTCTCGGCGTCATGGGGAGTGGCGGGCGACGCAGATGACTCCGGCTCTCGGGAGCGCTAGGATCAATCGATGATCTTCCGTCGCAATCATAAGGACCGATCGTGGATGGGCCGGCGCCGACTCTGGCGTTGCGTCGTATCGTTCGCGTTCACGTTGCTCCTGGCACTGCCCGCGGCGCGGGCCGACGATCTTTCGCGCACGACGTCCTACAAGCAGATGCCGTGGCATCTCGTGGACGTCCGTTGGGTTCTCGATGCCGATGTCGAAGACTTCCGAGAGCTTTCGATGTCCGTGCAATTCGCCGACGACCCGGGAAATGGTGTGCGCTTGTATATCGCGCCGACCGGATCGATACGATTGAACGACGTGTTGATGTACGGCGGCTTGCAGACCCAAGGTCGGGCCTTTCCAGGACACATCGGCAAGCAGTTGATTTTCTCGCGATGGGGGGAGCGGCGTCGCGAATACATTCGGCCGGCGCCGGGCGGTACTTGGCGGAGTCTCGACACCGAGGGCGATTTTATCGGCGTCCGCAGCCGGATGGAATGGGGTCGAGGCAAATATAAAATCTTGGTTTCGAAAGCGGAATACGAGGAAGGCGATTTCCCGGGATCGTGGGTCGAATATCGGGTCTGCATCTACGATACGGAAACCTGCTCGTTGGTCGGCGGATTGAAGTTTCCCGGCCGGACCCTGAAGCTCGACAAGACCGTTATCTCCTTCGTCGAGCTTTACGGCCAAGCGATCGATCCCGACACCATGCCGAAGACCCGGATCGTGTTCGGCGACCTTTGGATCAATGGAGAACCGGCCCGGTTGAAATTAGCGACGGCGTTTTATCCGTGGAACGTTCCGCCGCATGCGGGTGCCGTGCGCAGCGGCGATAGGGAAATCGCGGTCGACATCGGCCGCCCGATCGACAAGCGCCACCTGCCGATCAACGCCCATGGCACATTCTATGACCGCCTCATTACGTTGCCCGCACCCGAGGCCCGTCCGCAATGACGTTGCCGGTGTCCAAGGGGACGACGACGGTTCCGCCGATGTGCATGTTCGGCGGCAAGCGGCCAAAGTCCGAAAACGGAACCGCGTTACCGAACCGATAAAAAGTATCGTGCGCCAGATGATCGTTCTTGATCAGCGGCCACACGATCCCCCAGAGAAAGTACTGGTCGAACCACCGGTTCTTCGTGAACCACTTGCCGCTGATGAGCAACGGTTTGAGCGGTGGGAGCGCGCCGGCAACGGCACCCCACATGCCGGCGAGAATCAGCTCGTTGTGCCAGATATGATCGCGCATGATGTGAGCGGTCTTGCCCGACGCGATCCATTCGTCAACGGCAACCCGTTCTTGCGTGCTGAGGCGCGAATCGCAATCGCGGCAGATGAATCGGTCTATCGTCGGGTCGTCGCTGGCGTAGAATCGCCATGGGCCTCCGTGCGGTCCGCGATCAGCGTCGGGAACGACGATGACGTCGCCGCCATTGCTCTTGATCCGCTGGATCACATCGGCCGGCACGGTGTCGTCGACGTAGAAGCGGCACGTCCAGGACGGGAAAATGCTGCGCGCGAATTGAACGTTCTCCACGGCACCTTCGGTGTAGATCGGCTTATCGCCCCAAAGGCTGAACGAGATCACGTTGCGGCGGCGGTCGTTGGAGAAGGGTTTGGACACGGGGGTCAGTTTCAGATCCTTGAAATCGGGTCGCGAAAAAAAATCGCAGGCGGCCTTGTCCTTCAGTTCGAGCGCTGTTTTGCCGACGGCGATGGCTTCGTCCTGGCGACCGAGGCGGTTGAGCGCCATGGTCAGAACGTTCCGCAGGATATAGTCGTCGGGCCTCAAGATCGCCGCTTTCTCGAGGACCTCGGCGGTCTCCGCCGATCTCTTTTCGCGCCACAACAAGCAGCCAAGGCGAAAGTACGCTTGGCCGTCGTTAGGATTTTCAGCGACGGCACTCCTGAGGTCGGCTTCGTCGGGCGACTTGCTGGCGGTCTCGGACGCACCGATAGGGAGAATGGACGCCTCGTCTTTCGACGCGGTCGCGGGCTCGGCGTCGTCCGCTTTCCGATCCGACGCGGGCTCGAAATCTTGCTTCGGTTCGGGCAGGACAGTCGGCGGATATCCCAGCGCCGCAAGCATCGCGCCGGCCTCGGCATCGAAGGCTTTTGCGGACTCTTCGTCGAATCGCTTTTGCCAGTCGCCGACAATGCCCTTCCTGAAGTGCGAGCGGGGATCTTCCTGTCCCGGTGCCCGGCCGCCGCTCAGTTTCTCGAAATCGGCGGCGGCGGCGCACAAGGCGACGACATCTTCGCTTGCATCTAGGCCCAGGAATTGGAACACGCCGGCAATGGTCTCGTGCGTGTCGCGGATGAGGTCTTCGTAGCGGACGCGGTGGCATCGGCTCGGATTGCGCGCGGAAAACGCCGCCGCTCTTTCGATATCTTTCCGCCAGGTGATGGCGACGGTTCGCGCGTACTTTGGAAAAGGCGAAGCCGGCGGCGCATTGGGTCGCTGGCGTCGGTCGTGTTCCCATCCCGACACCACGACGTCGCGTCCGTCGCGCACCATGAACACGTATTTTGCCGATGGGAAAATCGCATTCAGCGTTTCAAGGTACCGAATGTTGCTGGGTGTCTTTTCCCCGATCGCGTGCGCCGAGGGGGCGTCGTAGGCGGACAGCAGCAGGCCCATGGCCGTTCGTTGGAGCAACCGGATCGCGTCGCGGCCGAGTAGCGGGAATCTTTTGACTTCGCTGAACACGGTCTTATTCAGCGCCTCGATATACTTGGTGTACTCGGCGATGGCTCCGTCGATCGCCGGCAGCAGGCGGGACGCAAAATGTCCTTCGCCCGAACACACGGCATGAGGATGCGCGTTCAGCAGGATTTGCAGCCATGTGGTGCCCGATTTCTCAGACGCGGCTATGAAAAATATTTGCTTCCTCAGCGCGCGTTCGATCGCGGCTAATTTTTCTTCGTCGGTGGCCGTGCCAGGATCCGGTGTGCCCTTATTGCCTTCCACTGCATTTCTTCCGCCGCTTGTTGACAACGTGCCAGCATTCTCGGCCGCACCGGTGCAGTCAATCGCCGATTAAGCCTTACCGCCGCATCGAATCCAAAGTCGTGGCGTATTTCCCGTTATTGACTAGAATGCGCGCCTTCCGGCCGCTCGCCGGGACGAATCGAGGGAATGGATTTGCGATGTCCCGCGTCGTACAAAATACTTGGCAGTCCTACTCGGAGAACGGACGCATCCCGAGCGTTTTTTCGGCTGGGGAGTGTGCGCAGATCGTCGGAACCTATTCCGAAAAGGGCTGGATCAGCCCGGAAATCCGGGATCAACCGGATACCGATACGGATTTCCGCCCGCGCTGGATCCTTTCGAGCGATTCTTCGGCGAATTGGATTTTCGATCGGCTCGAGAAGGCCGTGGGCCGCTGGAACGACGGGGGGTTTAACTTCAAAATCGATCTGTATGAGAGTCTCCATCTGGTTTGCCGCCAGCCCGGCGCGGCGATCGGTT
>CAZDFF010000004.1:0-30962 GCA_964504425.1 uncultured Hyphomicrobiales bacterium | reverse complement strand
GGCTTGGCGCGAGGCACGGGTGCTGCGAACGCCCGTCGCCGCCTGGAAATCGATCGTCGAGACCCCGGAAACGCGCGCGTCCTACGTCAAGCAACGAGGGCTGGGCGGGTTCGTGCGCGCCAAGTGGGACGAAGTGAACGAGATCATCGCAGCGGCCAACGCTTATACGGCGAAGACGTACGGACCGGATCGGATCATCGGCTTTTCGCCGATTCCCGCGATGTCGATGGTTTCCTACGCGGCCGGGTCGCGCTATCTCTCGCTCCTGGGCGGCGTCTGCATGTCGTTTTACGACTGGTATTGCGACTTGCCGCCGGCATCGCCGCAGACGTGGGGCGAGCAGACCGACGTGCCGGAATCGGCCGACTGGTACAATTCCGGCTTCCTGATCCTGTGGGGCTCCAACGTCCCGCAGACGCGCACGCCCGACGCCCATTTCTACACCGAGGCGCGCTACAAGGGCGCCAAGTCGGTCGTGGTATCGCCCGATTACAGCGAGGCGGCGAAGTTCTCCGACCTCTGGCTGCATCCGAAGCAAGGAACCGATTCCGCCCTGGCCCTGGCCATGGGGCACGTCATCCTCCGCGAATTCCATCTCGAACGGCAGGCCGAGTATTTCGAGGACTACTGCCGGCGCTATACCGACATGCCGATGCTGGTGCGCCTGGCGCGCAAGGGGGATCATTACGTTCCCGACCGGCTGATCCGCGCGTCGGAGTTCGCCGACGCGCTCGGCGAATCCAACAACCCGGAATGGAAGACGGTCGCCGTCGACCGCAAGTCGGGAAAGATCGTGGTGCCGCACGGTTCCATCGGATACCGCTGGGGCGAACAAGGGAAATGGAATTTGGAATCGAAGGACGGCGGCGGCAGCGACGTCGATCTCGAGACCAGCTTCATACTGGATGAAAGCCACGACGAAGTCATCGACGTCGCGTTCCCCTACTTCGGCAATCGCGAACACGATCATTTCAAGGGGACGGACCACCCGGACGTCTTGGTGCGCGCGGTCCCCGCCAAGATCGTAAAGTTGAAGGACGAAGACTGCTTCGTCGCGACGGTGTTCGATCTCTTTGTCGCCAATTACGGCCTCGACCGCGGTCTCGGCGGCATGCATGTCGCCAAGGGCTACGACGAGAACGTCCCCTACGCCCCAGCCTGGGCGGAGCGGATAACCGGCGTCCCCGCCGACCAAATCATTACGGTGGCCCGCGAATTCGCCCGCAATGCCGAAAAGACGCACGGACGGTCGATGGTGATTCTCGGGGCCGGGTTGAACCACTGGTACCACATGGACATGAACTACCGTGGGATCATCAACATGCTGGTGATGTGCGGCTGCGTCGGACAATCCGGCGGCGGCTGGTCGCATTACGTGGGGCAGGAAAAGCTGCGGCCGCAAACCGGTTGGTTGCCGCTTGCCTTCGCGCTCGACTGGGCACGGCCGCCGCGGCAGATGAATTCGACGTCGTTCTTCTATGCCCATACCGACCAGTGGCGCTACGAAACGGTGAGCACCAAGGAAATCCTCTCGCCGACCGCGCCGGAAGGACCGTGGGACGGTGCCCTCATCGACTACAACGTCCGCGCCGAACGAATGGGCTGGCTGCCCTCGGCGCCACAGTTGCGGACGAACCCGTTGGACATCGGCCGCGCCGCGGCCGCCGCCGGCATCGACGCCAAGGACTACGTAGTGCGCGAGTTCAAGGCCGGCAATCTGAAAATGTCCTGTCAGGACCCGGACGACCCCGCGAACTGGCCGCGCAACATGTTCGTCTGGCGCTCGAACCTGCTCGGTTCGTCGGGCAAGGGCCACGAATATTTCCTGAAGCATCTGCTTGGCACCAGTCATGGCGTCCAAGGCAAGGACCTGGGCGAGGACGGCGGTCAAAAACCCACCGAAGTCGCCTGGCACGACGAGGCGCCGGCCGGCAAGCTCGACCTTCTCGTCACCCTCGATTTTCGCATGTCGACGACGTGCGTCTACTCCGACATCGTGCTGCCGACCGCAACTTGGTACGAGAAGAACGACCTCAACACCTCGGACATGCATCCCTTCATCCACCCGCTGACCGCGGCCGCGGATCCGGCCTGGGAAGCGCGCAGCGATTGGGACATCTACAAAGGGCTAGCGCGAACATTCTCCGAAGTGGCGCCGGAGGTCTTGGGCGTCGAGAAAGACGTGGTGCTGCTGCCGATCCAGCACGACACCCCGGGCGAACTCGCCCAAGCCATGGACGTGAAGGACTGGACGAAAGGCGAAATCGAACCGATCCCCGGCAAGACCATGCCGCAGATCGTCGCCGTCGAGCGCGATTACCCCAACGTCTACAAACGCTTCACCGCCCTCGGCCCGCTGATGACGAAACTCGGCAACGGCGGCAAGGGCATTTCCTGGCGAACCGAGCACGAGGTCGACAACCTGCGCCGCCTCAACGGCGAGGTCACCGAGGACGGTCCCACCAAGGGAATGCCGCGGATCGACACCGACATCGACGCGGCGGAAGTCGTCCTGATGCTGGCGCCGGAGACCAACGGCGAGGTCGCGATGAAGGCCGGGATGCTTTGTCGAAGCACACCGGCCGAGATCATTCGCATCTTTCCGCGCCGAAGGAAGACGAGAAAATCCGTTTCCGCGACGTGGTCGCGCAACCGCGAAAGATCATCTCCTCGCCGACCTGGTCGGGCCTGGAGTCGGAAAAGGTTTGCTACAACGCCGGGTACACCAACGTCCACGAACTGATCCCCTGGCGCACGCTGACCGGGCGGCAACAGCTTTATCAGGATCACCTGTGGATGCGCGCCTTCGGCGAGGCGCTCTGTGTCTATCGCCCGCCGATCGATACGAAGTCGGTGAAACCCGTCATCGACAGCAAGCCGAACGGCAACGACCAGATAGTGCTCAATTTCATCACCCCCCACCAAAAATGGGGTATCCACTCCACCTACACCGACAATCTGCTGATGCTGACCCTGTCGCGCGGCGGCCCCATCGTGTGGATATCGGAAATCGATGCCCAGCGCGTGGGCATCGTCGATAACGACTGGGTCGAAGCCTACAACAGCAACGGCGCGCTGGTGGCCCGCGCCGTGGTTTCGCAACGGATCAAGGAAGGCACGCTTTTCATGTATCACGCGCAGGAGAAGATCGTGAACGTGCCCGGTTCCGAGACGACGGGGCAGCGCGGCGGCATCCACAATTCCGTGACCCGCGCGATCCTGAAGCCGACGCACATGATCGGCGGATATGCCCAATTGTCCTACGGTTTCAACTATTACGGCACCGTCGGTTCCAATCGCGACGAATTCGTCATCGTTCGCAAGATACGTGACGTCGATTGGCTCGAAGGCCCGGCGGCACATGGCAAGGAGGCCGCAGAATGAAAATCCGCGCGCAAGTCGGCATGGTGTTGAACCTCGACAAATGCATCGGGTGTCACACCTGCTCGGTCACCTGCAAGAACGTGTGGACCAACCGCGAGGGCATGGAATACGCCTGGTTCAACAACGTCGAAACCAAGCCCGGCATCGGCTACCCGAAGGACTGGGAAAACCAGAAGCGCTGGAACGGCGGCTGGCGGCGGAAGGCCAACGGCCGCATCGAGCCGCGGATGGGCGCTAAATGGCGCGTCCTGGCGAAGATCTTCGCCAATCCGGACCTGCCGGAAATCGACGACTACTACGAACCCTTCACCTTCGATTACGAACACCTGCAAACCGCGCCGGAATCGAAGGCGATGCCCACGGCCCGCCCGCGTTCGCTGATCACCGGCGAGCGGATCGAAAAGATCGAATGGAGCGCCAACTGGGAAGAGATTCTGGGCGGCGAATTCTCGAAGCGCTCCCATGACTACAACTTCGCCGGCATCGAGAAGGAAATCTACGGTCAGTTCGAGAACACCTTCATGATGTATCTGCCGCGCCTGTGCGAACACTGCCTTAATCCGACCTGCGTCGCGGCCTGCCCCTCCGGCGCAATCTATAAGCGCGAGGAGGATGGGATCGTTCTGATCGACCAGGAAAAATGCCGCGGCTGGCGGATGTGCGTCTCCGGCTGCCCGTACAAGAAAATCTACTACAACTGGTCATCCGGAAAATCCGAGAAATGCACTTTCTGCTATCCGCGCATCGAAGCCGGCCAGCCGACGGTTTGCTCGGAAACCTGCGTCGGGCGCATTCGCTATTTGGGTGTCCTGCTATACGACGCCGACAGGATCGAAAAAGCGGCGTCGACACCCGACGAAAGGGATCTATACGAAGCTCAGCTTTCCATTTTTCTCGACCCCAACGATCCGGCGGTGATCGCGCAAGCGCGCGCCGACGGCATCCCCGAAGCCTGGCTCGAGGCCGCCAAGAAATCGCCGGTCTACAAGATGGCGATGGAATGGAAGGTCGCCTTCCCGCTGCATCCCGAGTATCGCACCTTGCCGATGGTGTGGTACGTGCCGCCGCTTTCGCCGATCCAATCGGCGGCGGAAGCCGGCAAGATCGGCATCGACGGCGACATGCCGGACGTACGGAGCCTGCGCATTCCGGTCCGCTACCTCTCCAACCTGCTCACCGCGGGGAAGGACGAACCGGTCATCGACGCGCTGGAGCGGATGCTGGCCATGCGCGCCTACATGCGGGCCAAATCCGTCGACGGCGTGACGGACGAAGCGATTGCCCGCCGCGTGGGTTTGAGCGGCCGGCAGATCGATGAGATGTATCACATCATGGCGATCGCCAATTACGAGGACCGGTTCGTCATCCCGACCAGCCATCGCGAAATCGGCGAGGACGCCTACGACGTGCGGGGTTCTTGCGGTTTCTCGTTCGGCAACGGCTGCTCCGGCGGCTCGTCAACCGCCGACTTGTTCGGCACGAAGCGAAAGAAAACCGTGCAGACCCCGACGGAGGTGTTCTGATGGCCGCGATATTCAAGATTCTGTCGATCCTGCTCACCTATCCGGACGAACATGTTCGCACGGCCGGCCCCGAGCTTCGCGCGGCGCTGGAGCGAGACCGCCTCATCGATGCGGCCACGCGGCGCGGCCTTATTGAGCTGGTCGACGACCTCTGCGACGGCGACCCGATGGACATGCAGGAACGTTACGTATTCCTGTTCGACCGCACGCGTTCGCTGTCGCTTCATTTGTTCGAGCACATCCACGGCGAAAGCCGGGATCGCGGCCAGGCCATGGTCGACCTCAAGGCGATGTATGAAAATCACGGCCTTGCGCTCGCGGCCAATGAACTGCCGGACTTCTTGCCCCTCTTTCTGGAATTTCTATCGACATTACCGTTTGCCGAAGCCCAAAGCATCCTGGCCCAGCCGCTGCACATCGTTGTCGCGATCGGCGAGCGCCTTCAGAAGCGCGGGAGCATCTACGCCAGGGCATTTTCGGCATTGCAGACGCTCGCCGCCGCCAAGCCGAAAGCCGAGGATTTGGCGGAGCTGCGTCGGGCGCCGGACGACGACCCCAACGATTTGGCGGCGCTCGATCGGGCCTGGGAAGACGCTCCCGTCACGTTCGGCGGCGGGGCCACGGGCGATTCGGCCTGCGTCACGGAAAGGCTTGAGACGAAGCTACGGGCGGCGATCCGGTCGGTCGATGCGCCGGCGCCGCGCGACAACGAGCGGAGGACATGATCGATGGCAAGCTATCTCAACTCCCTGCTTTTCGGCATCTACCCCTATATCGCCCTGGCGGTATTGATTCTCGGATCGATCGTTCGCTATGACCGCGAGCCCTACACGTGGCGCTCCGGCTCCAGTCAGCTCCTGCGCCGGCGCCAACTTATGTGGGGCTCTGTCTTGTTCCATGTCGGCGTGCTGATCATTTTCTTCGGTCACCTGGTCGGTTTGCTGACGCCGATCGCGATCTTCGATGCGATCGGCATCGGCCATAGCGCCAAGCAAATCCTGGCCATCGTGGCGGGCGGCATCGCCGGGATCATGGCGATCGCCGGCGCCACGCTCCTGATCCATCGCCGTTTGTTCGATTCCCGGATTCGCAAGACGTCGAGCGCCAGCGATATCGCGGTTCTGTTGCTGCTGTATGCCCAGCTTTTCCTCGGCATGTTCACGATCCCCGTCTCCATGCAACACCTCGACGGCGGCGAAATGGTCAAGTTCATGAGTTGGGCGCAGGCTATTTTCATGTTCCAGCCCAACGCCGCCGATTACGTCGCCGGCGCCCATCCGATCTTCAAGCTGCACCTGTTCCTGGGCTTGACCATCCTGCTGATCTTCCCGTTCACGCGCCTGGTCCACATGCTCAGCGCGCCGGTGCGCTACGTCTGGAGACCGGGCTATCAAATCGTGCGGGCACGGCAAACCCAGGCCGCACCTCGGCGCCCGCAAGCCGCAGAATGAAGGAGGGAAGGACATGACCGCGGATACAGCAACGTTGCAACGCGCCCCGGACGATCGGCACCGCGCCATCGATTCCGATGGGCCGCCTGAAATTCGCGTGAACGGCGTGACGATCGAACCGGCCGCCATCGAACGCGAAGCACAGAACCATCCTTCCGCGACGTTGAATCAGGCGCTCGCCGCCGCCGCGCGCGCGCTCGTGGTCCGCGAGCTGCTGCTACAGGAGGCAAGCCGCCTCCAGCTGGCGCCTTTGCCCCAAGCGGATGACACCGAATCCGCAATGGGCGAAGAAGACGCGTTGATCGACGCCTTGCTCGAACAGGAGGTCAGGACTCCGCTGGCCGACGAAGCCGCTTGCCGGCGCTATTTTATGAACAACCCCGCAAAGTTTCGCGCGCCCGATTTATACGAAGCGCGGCATATCTTGATTCCGGCCAAGGCCGAGGACCCCGTCGGGCGCACTGCGGCGAAGGCCCTGGCCGAGCGCCTGATCGCCGTTCTCCAAGACGATCCGACATGCTTCGCCGATCTGGCTCGGGCGCACTCTGCCTGCCCGTCCCGGGAACAGGGCGGGAATCTCGGTCAAATATCCCAAGGCCAGACGGTACCCGAATTCGAAACCTTCCTGTTCAACTTGAAGGAAGGCCAACTCTGCCCGGTACCCGCCCCGACGCCGTTCGGCTTTCACGTCGTTCAACTTGAACGCAAGATCGTCGGCCGGCCGCTCGATTTCGATATCGTGCAGCCCCGGATCGCCGCCTACCTGGAAGCAGCGAGCTGGAGCCGCGCCATGGCTCAATACGTGAGCCTTCTGGCCAGCGACGCTCGGATTGAAGGCATCGAAATGGGCGGTGCCGATTCCCCATTGGTCCAGTAAGCTGTCATTTACATTTCTAAATGAGAATTTTCGAGACCGTTTCGGCCGTTTTTCACAGCTATAATTGAGAATCGTAACAGCTTTAATTGATAAGAGATTGCAGATCCACAGCTTTAAGTGAGAACGAATTCAAGCAGTATGCTTTGAAATCAACGGCTTGGTTTTGCACTTATTCGTCCGACACCATCCGTTTCAGGCGGTAAGGCAGGCGCTGCCGCAGGGCCGTCTATCATCCCCGGTGAGGCATTGCAGTTCGAATTCCGGCACCCCGCGACGCAGCAACGACGCCCGCGCCGGCGTTGCACCACCATCGGCCCGCGAGTAGGCTCGCAACGTCGACGGCCGCCTGGCATGTAGGTTGGGCGGAGCACAGTGGGCGCATACCGATCACGGCGCGCCGTATTGATCGGCACGACATGACCCAGGATATCCAAGGCCGCTTTTCCGCCTTGAGGCCAACGGCCCGCGCGACGGCGGGACGCTGGGAGCATTTCCCCCACGGCGCCGATGTCGGCATCCGCGGCATCGGACCGACAATCGATATCGCATTCGCCGAGGCGGCGCTTGCGCTCACCGCCGTCCTTGTCGACCCCGCGACCGTCGCCCCGACCCAGGCCGTCGAGATTCGCTGTTCCGGCGAAGACCGAGAAGATCTCCTTTATGCATGGCTCAACGCCGTCGTTTACGAGATGGCGATCCGGCGCATGCTGTTCGGAAACGTCGAAGTGAAGATCGACGGCATCGAGCTGTTTGCAATCCTGCGCGGAGAGCCCGTGTCGCCTGGCCGACATTCGCCCGCGGTCGAGGTGAAAGGCGCGACCTATACCGCATTAAGCGTTCGCCGCGTCGGCGATGAATGGATCGCGGAGTGTGTCGTCGACGTTTAGGAATCGGATTCGATGGATGTAACGGACCTCGAAAAGCTTTCGGACTATGCGTGGCGGATTCCCGCCCAAGCACAGATGCGCGTGCCTGCGATCGTCTACGGAAGTGCTCAGCTTGTCGGGGATATGGATGAAAAGGTCCGCCAACAGATCGTCAACGTCGCCGCATTGCCGGGAATCGTGCGCGCCGCCTACGTGATGCCCGACGGGCATTGGGGCTATGGGTTTCCCATCGGCGGCGTCGCAGCGTTCGACCCCGACATGGGCGGGATCGTGTCCGCGGGCGGCGTGGGCTTCGACGTGTCCTGTGGGGTGCGCACCCTGACGACGGGGATCGCGATTAAAGCGATCGATTCCATCAAGGAGGTGCTCGCTTCCGATTTGGCGCGGACCATACCGGCGGGCGTCGGCAGCGAAGGCAGCATCAGTCTGACCCCGCCGGAAATGGACGCGATGCTGTCCGGTGGCGCCGCTTGGGCGGTGTCGCGCGGTTGGGGATGCGAGTCGGACCTGATGCGAACGGAGGAACATGGGCGCATGGAAGGCGCGGTCCCGGACGACGTTTCCGAACGGGCCAAACGCCGGCAACGCGACGAGATGGGAACCCTGGGTTCTGGCAATCATTATCTCGAGGTCCAAGAGGTCGCCGAAATCTTCGATTCGAATGCGGCGCGGGCTTTCGGCCTCGAGACCGGGTACGCCGTCGTGACGATTCACTGCGGCTCGCGCGGTCTCGGCCATCAGATCGGTACCGAGTATCTGCGCGAAATGGCGCTGCAGGCGCCGGCCCACGGCATCGATCTTCCCGATCGCGAACTCGCGTGCGCACCCGTCAATTCCGACCTGGGCAGACGATATCTCGGCGCCATGCGGGCGGCCATCAATTGCGCCTTGGCGAACCGGCAAATCATCACCCAACTGGTCCGCGACGTGTTCGCGCGCCGATTGGGCTGCGAATTGCCGCTGCTGTTCGACGTGTCCCATAACACTTGCAAGCTCGAAACCCACGTGGTCGGCGGCGCGCCGCGCCGCTTGTTCGTTAATCGCAAGGGAGCCACCCGGGCCTTCGGGCCGGGCTACCCGGATCTTCCGCAAGAGTTCGCGGAGACCGGACAGCCGGTATTGGTCGGCGGCTCGATGGGTACCGAGTCCTGGGTGCTCGCCGGCGCTGCAAGCGGCGAAGACCGGTCCTTCTCATCGGCCTGCCACGGCGCGGGGCGGGCCATGAGCCGTCACCAGGCGTTGCGTCGGTGGCGCGGTCGTGCGCTCGTCGACGAGCTTGCAAGCCGCGGCATCGTCGTCCGTTCGCCGTCCATGCGCGGCGTCGCCGAGGAAGCGCCGGCCGCCTACAAGGATGTCGGCGCCGTCGTCGTGGCAACCGAAAGAGCCGGCCTTGCGCGACGCGTCGCCCGCTTGTTGCCGCATATCGTCATCAAGGGATAGACGGATCGGTTGCCGGTCGATTGACCGGGCGCCGTCGCCAAACCAACATGATCCCGGTCAAGGCGGGGCGTGCCTGGGCGTGGTTTTCTTGCCCAGCCTGCGTCCCTGAAAATCGAGAAATAGCCATGAAAAACACGGACACGCGACCGGAAATCGATGCCGACACCGTCTGTCGCGTTGTCGTCAAGATGCGGCAGTTCGAGGCCAAGGAAGGCGTGGTCGAAGAGGACTATGGATCGAATCCGGTGGACGAAGGATTCCGCGAGGTCCTGGCGGCCCACAAGGACGACCCGGTGTACGATGAGTTGAAGACGTTTATCCACGATCTCGATGTCGACGAACAATGTACGCTGGTCGCGTTGGCTTGGGTCGGTCGCGGGACATACGGCCGCGACGAGTGGACCGAGGCTTTGGCGCTGGCGCGCCAGGAACATACCACGCGCACGGCCGAATACCTGTTGGGGATACCATTGCTCGCCGACTATCTGCAGGAAGGATTGTCGCAATTCGGAATGTCGTGCGAGCAATTCGAACGCAACCGTCTGTAATCGAAACTCGAGGTGAGCCATGGACGACACGCCATTGATCACGGAAATTCTTTCCTGCCTTCGGGTTGTCCACGACGAACCGGGCAAGAAACCCGAGGTACGTATACGTATCGAGTGCGAAACCGAAACGGGGCCGCTGACCTTGATCGCGACCCATGTGGCCGCCAATCATCTGGCGGCGCATCTCCGGCACCTGCGCGACGAGGATAAAAAATCGCCGAAGTCCTCCTGAACGCATCGGAAAGGGCGACGTTCCCGTTGCGTCTATCGAATCAGCAGGACTTGGCGATCCATTCGTCGCCGATCTTGCGATAGCCGCGCTTGACCGCCGCCCAGGCGATGCGATGGGCGATTTCCTCGTGGCGCGGATCCGATTTTGGATAGCGATCCCAGGCGTTGTTAAAGGCCTTGCGATAAATCGTCTGCGCATCCGCCGGCAAATGGCGGCGGACCCTAATGGGAAGATCCGCATTGGCGCGGTAGGGCACGGGCCGTCCTTTTCAACTTTTCATCGATCGGACGAAGCGGCGGGCCGGTTTTCCTCTGCGTTGGTCGCGGCCGCTTTGTCCAGAAGCGCGATGACCTCTTCGTCGGTCGTCTGGGTAAAGTCCCGATAATGAGCGCCGATCGCCATGAAAAAGTCCGGCATCGACAAGCAAATCACCTCGTCCGCATCCGCCTTCAAGTCTTCGATCGTTTGATACGGGGCCACCGGCACCGCGAGGACAATTCGCTGCGGATGTGCGCGGCGAATGGCATGCAGCGCCGCGCGTACCGTCGCGCCGGTGGCGATGCCGTCGTCGACAACGATCACGGTACGCCCCGCAATCGCCGGGCGAGGCCGATCCGCGACGTAGAGTTTTCGACGCCGCTCGATTTCGGCAAGTTGGCGAGCCTGTTCTTCCTCGATGTATCGCTCGCCGACCCCCAAGGCTTCGATGACGTCCCGATTGAGCACAATTTCGGGTCGGCTGCCGTCGACGACGGCGGCGATGGCGAGCTCGGCTTGATGAGGGGCGCCGATTTTACGCACGAGAACCACGTCGAGCGGCGCATCCAACGCGCGCGCCACCTCGAACGCAACCGGCACGCCGCCGCGAGGCAGCGCCAGAACGACCGGCCGCTGATCGCGATAGGGAATCAGGCTTTCGGCAAGCCGGCGGCCGGCGTCCGTTCGATCCGCAAACATCGACATTGGTTCCTCCGCAGGTTTCATGACAATAGGTCGAAATGCCGAACCGGCCATTGATGCGCGTCAACTCCGCCGCGGCACGGCCATCCATCCATTCCGGTTGACTTGAGGAAAATCAAGGTCTTGACGGGCCGAGTCGTTAGCATCGGGATCAGGGATCCCCAACGCCGTCGTCAGGAACGGGAGAGGCCATGTCCTCCGAAACGACTTTGCAAGGCGTGATCGCTGCATGGCGCCGGCGAGGCGACCGACAGGCCGTGGTGGCCCTGCGGGAAACCGCTCCGGAGGTCTGGAGTTACGAACGACTCGTGCGCACGGCGCAAGCCGTGGCCGGCGGGCTGTTGCGTGCGGATCTCGGTCGCGCCGAGCCCGTCGCGCTGCTCGGCCCGGCCTCGCCGGCGTGGCTTGCCTGCTGTTTCGGCACGATCTTGGCGGGAGGTACCGCCGTGCCGTTGGACGCGCAGCTTCCCGATGACGATGCCACCAAGCTGCTGCTGGATGGGCGCTGCCGACGCATTTTCACCACGCGCCGCCGCGCGGAAAGCCTCGCGAAGGTGAGCGCGCTCGCCGCGTTGCAGTTCTTTTTGCTGGATGCCGAGACCGATGCGACGCCGCCGCCCTGGACGGTCTTGCTGACCGACGACATGGCGCCGCTGCCGACCGTCGATCCGACGGCTCCCGCGATCATGCTCTACACCTCCGGCACCACGGGCATGCCGAAGGGCGTTCCGCTCAGTCACGTCAATCTTCTCGCCAACGTGAACGCATTGCAGGCCGAAGCCCTCGCCAGACCAGAGGACCGCGTACTATTGCCGCTGCCGCTGCATCACGCCTATCCCTTTACCGTCGGGATGCTTGGAACTTTTTGCAGCGGCGGCAGTTTGGTGCTGCCGGCCTCGTTTTCCGGCCCGGCGCTTGCCCGCGCTCTCGGTGAAGCGACCGTGTTGATCGGCGTGCCGCGACTGCACGCGGCTCTCTTCGAGGCCTTTAGTGCGCGTCTCGGGCCGTGGCAGCGCCACATGCTTGAATTCTGCGTTTGGGCCCGGCAGCGATTGCGGCTGCCGCTCGGGCGCTGGGCGCTCGGTCCGCTGCGCCGCGCCGTGGCGCCCCATTTGCGCCTCGTGGTCAGCGGCGGCGCCAAACTCGACAAGGCGGTCGAATGGACGCTATTGGCGATCGGCTGGCAGGTCTTGACGGGGTACGGCCTGACGGAGACGGCGCCGATGCTGAGCCTCAATCTTCCGGGCCACGCGCGGGTCGGCAGCGCCGGCAGGCCCTTGCGCGGTGTCGCGATCCGCATTTTCCAACCCGACAAAAGCGGCATCGGCGAGATCCAGGCAAAAGGCGCCAATGTTTTTTGCGGCTATTGGAACAAACCCGAACTGACCCACGCGGCGTTCACGGACGACGGCTGGTTCCGGACCGGTGATCTCGGGCGTCTGGACGACGAGGGTTATCTGTACATCGCCAGCCGGGCCACGGACCTCATCATCCTACCCAACGGCGAGAAAGTTCTGCCCGAGGACGTCGAAGCCGTCTACGAGCAGAGCGGCATCATCCGCGAAGTCGCCGTTCTGGAACAGGAGGGCGTCTTGGTCGCGCTGGTCGTGCCGGACGAAGAAGCGTTGCGGGCCGGCGGCACCGCCCACATCGAAGGACAACTGCGCGAGGATATCGACCGGTTGGGCCGGCGGCTGAGATCGTTCCAACGCGTGACTCGCATCGCCATCGCCCGTAGCGCGCTGCCGCGCTCGCCGATCGGAAAGCTGCAGCGCTTCCGACTTCCGGCGCTGTGGCGGAAGGCAGCGGCGGGGCGGGGCGAAGCCCATCCCGTCGAGGTCATGGAATCCGATCGGGCTCTGCTGGCGGATCCGATGGCCGCGGCGGTCTGGGCTTGGCTGAAGACACGGTTTCCAGATCGAGCGCACAGCTTGGACGACAGTCCGCAGTTGGACTTGGGGATCGACTCGCTGGCGTGGATCGGCTTGGCGATCGAGATCGAGCAGCGCTTCGGCCGCAACTTGGGCGAGGAATCGGTTGGACGCATCGTCACCCTGCGCGACCTGTTGCATGAAGTGCTCGCTGCGCCGCCGGCGATCCCGGCAGCCGCGCGACCCCCGGCCGCGGAGTCCCCGGAGGGACGTTTGTCGACCTTGGGAACGCTGCTGTATCTGCTCAATCGGGCGATCATGGCCCTCTGCTTCCGGCTCCGCGTCGAAGGACTTTCGAATCTGCCCGCCTCCGGTCCGTTCCTGCTGGTTCCGAATCACGTCAGCTATCTCGATCCGCTGGCCATCGCCGCCGCCTTGCCGCGGCGCCGATGGCGCGAAATCCACTGGGCGGGTTGGACCGAACTGCTGTTCGCCACGCCGTTGATGCGTCTGGTCAGCCATGCCTGCCAAGTTTTTCCGGTCGACCCCAGGCGCGGCGGCTTGACCGCGATCGCAGCCGCCGAGACGCTGTTGCAACGGAAGCGGATCGTCGTCTGGTTCCCCGAGGGCGGTCGGTCGCCGGACGGTTCGCTGAAAGCGTTCACTCCTGGAATCGGCATGCTGATCGCCCGCACCGGCGTTACCGCCGTTCCAGTTCGAATCCGGGGAAGTTTCGAAGCGTGGCCGCTCTGGCGCCGCCTGCCGCGACCGCATCGGCTTGTCGTCACCTTCGGCCAGCCGATCGAGCGCTCCCGGCTTGCACCTGGGAGCGTCGGCGAGTCGAGCCATCGGGAAATCGCCGAGCGGTTGCGCGAAGCGGTCGCGGCGCTCGAGTAACCGCCCGCAACACGATTGCAATATCGCGGATCGGGGTCGCGCCCGCGCCGACTTCGACATTTCACAAAATTGATGTCGGTCAAATCCCTATGATCGCTTCATGGTTATGCTTTCCCGATATTTGCTTCATTCGATCTCAAACCGCATCCGGTATAGGAGATATCGCCATGAAAATAAAAGCTTTTCTCAGTGGCCTAGCGGCCGCTGCCGCGCTCACGATGATTTCGGCAAAGCCCGTCTCGGCGGCCGATGTGATCTGCTACAACTGCCCCCCGGAGTGGGCCGACTGGGCCTCGATGCTGAAGGCGATCAAGCGCGATTTGAATCTCGACGTCCCCCACGACAACAAGAATTCCGGCCAGACCCTTTCCACGTTGATCGCCGACAAAGCCAATCCGGTTGCCGACATCGCCTATTACGGTGTTTCCTTCGGCATCAAAGCCAAGGATGCCGGGGTCGTTGCGCCGTACAAGGTCAAATATTTCGATGAAATCCCGCAAGGCCTGAAGGATCCCGATGCGAATTGGTTCACCATCCACTACGGGACCATCGGTTTCTTCGTCAACGTCGATGCCCTGCGCGGCGTACCGGTGCCGAAATCGTGGAACGATCTACTCAAGCCGCAGTATCGCGGCCTGGTGGGCTACCTCGATCCGACCAGCGCCTTCGTGGGTTATGCCGCCGCCGTCGCGGCCAATCTCGCCCTCGGCGGCAACTTCGACAACCTCAAGCCGGGCATCGAGTACTTCAAAAAATTGAAGCAGAATCGGCCGATCGTACCGAAGCAGACGTCGTACGCACGCGTACTGTCGGGCGAAATCCCGATCATGTTCGATTACGACTTCAATACCTTGCGCGCGAAATTCAAAGACAAGTGCAATTGCGCCTTCGTCATCCCCCAGGAGGGAACGATCGTCGTTCCTTATGTGATGAGCCTGGTCAAGAACGGCCCGCACCCGGAGAACGCGAAGAAGGTGCTCGATTATCTGATGTCGGACGCGGGCCAGGCGATCTGGGCAAATGCCTTCCTGCGGCCGATCCGGCCGGCGGCCATGACCGCCGAAATCGCCGCCAAGTTCCCTCCGGCCGACGAATACAAACGCGCCAAGGCGATCGATTACGCCAAAATGGAGGAAGCGCAAAACGCTTTCCGCGACCTCTATCTCAAAGAGGTTCGCTGACCCGCGCAATCGTTTATAGTGGCGGGGGCGGAACCTAGGGTTCCGCCCCCTTTCGCGCCAGCATGCCCTTAAGCTCCGGCCGCGAAGCGAAAAACGTCGGGGGGAGCGATGCGTCACCGAGAAAACCCGCTGCTTCTGGTGATGGTGCTGCCGGCGCTGATTGTCGGCTCGGCGTTCTTCCTGCTGCCGCTCGCCCGACTGGCGATCGTCGGCGGAACAGGCAAGCTCGGTCTTGGGGCTTATCTGGCCATCATCACGACGCCGCGCTATTTCGATGCTTTGATGTCCACGGTTGTGCTCTCGGTTGCCGTGACCGCCGTCACTCTTGCCATCTCCGGCGTTGCCGGCGTTTTTCTCGAACGCAATCGCTTCGTCGGCCGCGATGTCCTGACGTCGATGCTGACGTTCCCTCTCGCCTTTCCGGGCGTGGTCGTCGGCTTCATGGTGATCATGCTGGCGGGGCGAACCGGTCTGATCGGCGATTTGAGCGAGTTCTTTACCGGGGAACGATTGGTATTCGCCTATTCGATGGTCGGATTGTTCACCGGCTACATCTATTTCTCTATTCCGCGCGTGATTCTGACGATCATGGCGGCGGCGGAAAAGCTGGACCCGGCGATCGAGGAAGCCGCCCGTTCGCTCGGCGCGCGGCCGTGGCGTGTGGTGCGGGACGTGGTCTTGCCGGCCCTGATGCCGGCACTGATCGCATCCGGAGCGGTTTGCTTCGCAACCTCGATGGGCGCCTTCGGCACGGCGTTCACGCTGGCAACCGACATCGACGTGTTGCCGATCGTCATCTACACCGAATTCACCCTTATGGCGAACATCGCGACGGCCGCGACCTTGAGCATCGTGCTCGGCCTCATCACATGGCTGACGCTGGCGGCCTGCCGCGCCTTCGCCGGGACGACCGCGGCGGCGGCAGGCTGACGGACGCATGCGACGCACCCGGAATTTCTACCTCCAGCTCGTATTTACGCTGCTCGTCTGCGCCTTCTTGATCGCGCCGGTCGTGATGTCGATCATGGCCGGGGTGACCGTCAATTTCTTTCAAGGCATCGGCAGCGGCTTGACGACGCGCTGGATCGTCGAGGTTTGGAACCTTTACTCGCTCACGATTTTCCGCAGCATGCTGATCGCGATCTCGACGCTGATCATCGTGCTGGCCATCGGCGTCCCGGCGGCCTACGTGCTCGCCAAGCGGCCAAGCTGGCTGACGCGGCTTATCGAAGAGTTTCTCGTTCTGCCCGTCGCCATTCCGGGCCTCGCGATCGCCCTGGCGTTGATCATCACATACGGCGGGTTCCGCGACTTCCGGACAAGCTGGCTGTTCATCCTGGTCGGGCACGTTCTCTACACCCTTCCGTTCATGATACGCTCGGTTTTGTCGGTTCTCTCCATCATCGATTTCCGCACCCTCGAGGAAAGCGCGGCCAGCCTGGGGGCCGGGTTCTGGCGCCGTTTCTTCGGAATCGTCGTACCCAACGTGCGATCCGGAATCGTCGCCGGTTCGCTGACCGTCGTGACGCTTTCCATCGGCGAATTCAATCTGACTTGGATGCTGCACACCCCCGAAACCATGACTCTGCCCGTCGGGCTGGCCGACAGTTACGCGTCGATGCGACTCGAGATCGGGAGCGCCTACACACTCGTGTTCTTCGTCATGATCGTCCCCCTTCTCATTGCCCTTCAGCGCTACGGCACGCCGCGCGGCAAGGCACGCGCCAGGATACAAGAAGAAATTCGCCCCATGGCCGCGGCGGTCTCTCGAGGAAGCCCCACATGAATTCCCGGCCCCAGACGACGGGCACCACGATCCGTCTCGTAAATTGCTCCAAGACGTTTCCCAACGGGACGCTGGCGCTGGCGCCGACGACCTTGGAATTCAAGGGCGGCGAGACGATTGTCTTTCTCGGGCCGTCGGGATGCGGCAAGACGACGCTGTTGCGGGTGATCGCGGGACTGGAATCGCCCGATCCCGGCGGTCGCGTATATTTTGACGACGAGGACGTAACGGTGCAACCGATCGAGCAACGTAACGTCGGGATGGTGTTCCAGAGTTACGCTTTGTTTCCGAACATGAACGTCGAGGAAAACATCGCTTACGGCCTGAAGATTCACAAGGTTCCGGCCGCGCGGCTATCCAAGCGCGTCGATGAAATGCTCGAAATGATGCAGATCGCCGAACTGCGCGATCGCCGCATCACCCAGCTTTCCGGCGGCCAGCGCCAGCGGGTCGCGTTGGCCCGCGCGATCGCGGTGCAGCCTCGGGTTCTCTTGCTCGATGAGCCGCTGACCGCCCTCGATGCCCTGTTGCGGGAGCGGCTGCGTATCGAACTCGACCTCCTGCTGCACAGTCTCGGCATCACCGGCGCCTATGTCACCCACGACCAGGCCGAAGCCATGGCGATCGGAGATCGGGTTGCGGTGATGAACAAGGGTACGCTCGTCCAGATCGGCACCCCTCGCGAGATCTATTTCAAGCCTGCGCACGGATTCATCGCCGACTTTATCGGCACCATGAACCGCGTGCACGGGACCGTCCGCGACGGATTTTTCGAACTGCCGGGCGGCCGGCTTCCCTGGACGCAACTCGGTTCCGGCACGATCGAGGTCATGTTCCGGCCGGGCGACGTCCGTATCGTCTCCGACGACCGGGCCCAGCTTAGAGGCGAGGTGGCGCAGCAGTTCTTCCTGGGCGATCGGACGCGATTGCACGTCAGCGGCGTGGCCGACATGCTCATCGTCGTCGAAACGACCGAACATAGGGAATTCCGCGTCGGCGAGACCCTTGGGTTGCATATCGAGCCCGATGCCCTCCTGACGCTACGCGACTGATCGCAGACCGGACATCGACATTCGGAGACGCGGCGATGCTCATTGCGCAGATCACCGACACCCATATCAAAGCGGGCGGAAAACTGGCTTACCGGCAGGTCGATTCGGCGGCCAAGCTGCACGCCTGCGTCGCCCACCTGAACGCCATGAACCCGCGGCCGGATGCCGCGCTTCTGACCGGCGACCTGGTCGACTTCGGGAGGGCCGAGGAATATGCGGTCCTACGCGATATCCTGGCGCCGTTGCGGATGCCAATGTATGCGATCCCCGGCAACCACGACGACCGCGCCGCCTTTCGCCAGGCGTTCGCCGACCAGGGTTACCTGCCCCAGGACGGGGAATTCCTGCATTATGTCGTCAACGGCTACCCGGTGCGATTGATCGGCCTCGACACGACGCTGCCGGGAAAACCCGAGGGCGACATGTGCCCCAAGCGACTCGCTTGGCTCGATGTCCAACTCCGCGCCGTGCCGGACCGGCCCACGGTCCTGTTCATGCATCACCCGCCGTTTCTGACCGGCATCGCCAACATGGACTGGCAGAACTGCGCCAACGGCGAAGCCCTCGGCGCCCTAGTGGAGCGGCATCGGCAGGTGATTCGAATCCTTTGTGGACACGTTCACCGGCCGATCCACCTGCACTGGCACGGGATCACGGCCAGCATCGCCCCGAGCCCGTCGCATTCGTGCGCCTTCGACCTGAACGAGAAACCGTCCCATGACTTCGTCCTCGAACCGCCGACGTGCGAAGTTCACTACTGGCGGGAAGGCACGGGCTTGATCAGCCACATGACCTTTATCGGCGACTACGGCGGTCGCTTCCCCTTTTACGATACCGCCGGAAAATTGATCGATTGAATGTCAGGCCGGCGCGCGACGGCCCTCGTCATCGACAAGACGCACGCCGGCATTTTTCATTTCCGCGAGCGCCCGGTCGCGCGATCCTTCGGTGTCGATGGCGCGGCAGGCATTTTCGATGACGGTCACGTCGAAACCCAGCCCGCGGGCGTCGACGGCGGACCACGCCACGCAGAAATCCAGCGCAAGGCCGCAAATGAACGCATGGCGGAATCCGCGGTCGCGCAGATATCCCGAAAGACCGGTCGGCGTGCGCCGATCGTTCTCGAAAAACGCCGAATAAGAATCGATATGCCGCCGATAGCCCTTGCGCAGCACGAGCTCCGCGCGCGGCACCGTCAGCGCCGGATGGAACTCGGCGCCGTGCGTTCCCTGCACGCAATGGTCCGGCCACAGGATCTGCGGGCCGTAGGGCATCGAGACGGTATCGAAAGGTTTGTGTCCGGGATGGGCGCTGGCGAACGAGAAATGATCGGGCGCGTGCCAGTCTTGAGTCAAGACTACGTGGGCGAACGATGCCGCAAGCCGGTTGACGATGGGGACGATGGCATCCCCGCCCGGCACCGCGAGCGCGCCGGATGGGCAGAAATCGTTCTGGATGTCGACGACGAGAAGAATGTCCCGGTCCGAATCGATTGGAATTCGAGCCATCGCGGCCTCCGCGTTTCCCGCGCGCCCCGAAGCGTGCTCTTAGCTCCTCGCGCGTATACGCTTATCGCATTCGTCCGCCAGGCGGCGCAATGCTGGGGCGACCTCGACCGGATACGGGGCCGTATCGAGGCGACGCAAAGGCTCGGGCAGCGAGCTCAATTCCTCGGCCGCGTAACGACGGGCCTCCTCCAGGGTCGGGAGCTTGAATACCCGGTTGCCGTGGCGCATCGCGGGTTCGAGCAAGGCGCGGCCGGTCTGCGGATCGCCATCTGTGGTAAGCGTATCGTCGGTCATCGTTCCGTCCGGCCGATATCGCCGCCAGACCTGCTTACGGCCCGGCCAGGTCGCCTTCCCCTCGGAGCACTTGCGCCGAGCCGTCCCGGCATATTCCTGCAGCTTGTAGGCGCAATCGAGCGCCGGCGCATCCGATGACGTGACAAGGCTTGTTCCGATTCCGTAGCCGTCGATCGGCGCGTTGCGACGCCCGAATTCCAGCAATTGATTTTCGTCGATTCCGCCGCTGGCGAAGATGATGACGTCGCGGAGCCCGCCCGCATCCAGAATGCGACGCACGTTGACCGCGTGCTCGGCAAGATCGCCGCTGTCGAGCCGCACGCCGCGAACCGCGATGCCCTCGCGCCGCAGCCGCAATGCGACGTCCACCGCCTTCGCCGCGCCGCGCTCGGTATCGTATGTATCGATCAGCAGGATAAGCCCTTCCGGCCGGGCGCGGGCAAAGTTGAGAAACGCCTCCTCCTCGCTGTCATGGGCCTGGATGAAGGAGTGGGCCATGGTACCGTAGATCGGAATCCCGAATTTGGCCTCGGCCAGCACCGTCGCGGTTCCCGTAAAGCCGGCGAGATAACTCGCGCGCGCCGCCAGAAGCCCGGCCTCGGCGCCGTGGGCGCGACGCAAGCCGAAATCGATCAGTCGTTTGCCCGGCGCCGCCAGGACCATGCGGGCTGCTTTCGATGCCACCAGCGTCTGAAAATGCGCCAGATTGATGATCCGGGTTTCTGCCAGCTGGGCCTGGGGCAGCGGCGCAATCACCCGAACGATGGGCTCGTCGGCGAAGAATACGGTGCCTTCCGGCAGGGCGTCGACGTCGCCGGTGAATCGGAACTCGGCCAGCCGGTCGAGAAACGAGGACCCGAAGCGGCCGCTATGCCTCAGGTACTCGATGTCCTCGGGCAGGAAACGCAGCCCCTCGAGAAATTCGACGATCTGCGCGAGGCCCGCGGCCATCAGGAAGCCGCGGCGCGGCGGCAGCTTGCGCACGAACAATTCGAACACGGCGGTGCCGGTCAGGCCGCTCGCTTCGTAGGCCTGCATCATGTTGAACTGATAGAGATCGGTAAGGAGAAGGCTTTCGCGCTCGGGCATCGATGGGTTCTCTATATTCCGGTCCGTGAATCGCCCATCTGGGCCATCCGACGATCGGCGTGTCCGCGATCCAGGAACATGGCACCTAGACTTCGCCCGACCCCGACAAGTGGCGCGCGAACCATCGGCGCGCAAGGGAGACGACCTGCTCGAGCGTTCCTGCTTCCTCGAACAAATGAGTCGCCCCGGGCACAATCGAAAGTTTCTTTTTACAGCGCAAGACCGGCAGAACGGCCTCGTTCAGTTGGATCACCGTATGATCCCGTGCGCCGACGATCAGAAGCGTCGGACAGCGAACGCGAGAGAGCGCGGAACCGGCCAGATCCGGGCGGCCGCCACGGGAAACCACCGCCGCGACCGGATTGCCGGGACGTGCCGCCGCCGCCAGGGCCGCAGCGGCACCGGTGCTGGCCCCGAAATATCCGAATGGGAGATCCGCCAGATCTACCTGAGCGGCAACCCACTCGGTCGCCATTGTCAGGCGATCGGCAAGAAGCGGAATGTCGAACACCCGGCGACGGTCGGCACCCTCTTCCTCGTCCAAAAGATCGAAAAGAAGCGTCGCGAGCCGATCCTCGCGCAGGGCCGCGGCAACGTACTGGTTGCGCGAACTGAATCGGCTGCTGCCGCTGCCGTGCGCAAAAAGAACAAGACCGCGCGCACCCACGGGCACCCCGAGCAAACCCTTGAGATTCAACGGGGGGATCGCGATTTCACGCAGTTCGGCCTGTGGAACCGCCCGCGAATCTTGTTCAAGGGGTGGAATCATGACGGCGCATACTCGCTGATTTTACCCATAACAAGTTAGCATCGGCGGCCTGACTTTCATTGAGCGAGATCAAGGCAAAAGGACCCGAGCGGGCTCACCATTCGCAACCTGCCGGTCCGCATAGCTGCCGTCGGTATCGCCCGGCGTAAACCCATGCGGAAATCGAGAGGATATATTTATGAACCGCGACGATATCTGCTTGTTTGCCCTGGGTGCGAGCCGGGATTTCGGCGAGCGCGTCGCGCACGGCCTGAATGTTTCCCTTACGCCGGTCGAAGAGCGAGAATTCGAGGACGGCGAGCATAAGGCGCGCCCGCTTGCCAACGTGCGCGGGCGCGATGTCTTCGTGGTGCATTCGCTCTACGGCGACGGCGCGCAAACCGTCAACGACAAGCTATGCCGGCTGCTGTTCTTCATTGGGGCATTGCGCGATGCATCGGCCGGCCGGATCACCGCCGTCGTGCCCTACCTCGCCTACGCCCGCAAGGACCGCAAGACGAAATCCCGCGACCCGGTCACGACGCGTTACGTCGCTCAACTGTTCGAGGCGATCGGCGCGGACCGCGTGATGACGCTCGACGTCCACAATCTGGCCGCCTTCGAGAACGCGTTCCGCTGTCCGACCGACCATCTGGAGGCCCGCAAGGCGTTTGTCGATTATTTCGCGCCGCGCCTCGGCAATACCGCCGTCGCGGTCGTTTCGCCCGATGTCGGCGGGGTAAAACGCGCGGAATCGTTCAGGGAAGCATTGAGCGCGCGATTGGATCGGCCTCTTGCCGCCGCCTTCATGGAAAAGCGGCGTAGCGGGGGTGTCGTGAGCGGGGAAACGATCGTCGGCGATGTCGCGAATCGCACGGTGGTAATCGTCGACGACCTGATCAGTACCGGGACCACCATCCAGCGCGCCGCCGCGGCTTGCCGGGCCCTCGGCGCGACGGCGGTTTACGCCGCGGCGACTCACGGCCTTTTCATGGGCGGTTCGGAGCGGGTGGTCGCCGATCCGGTATTCGAAAAGATCGTCGTTACCGATTCCGTGCCGCCGTTCCGCCTTGCAGCGGCGCTTTCGGAGAAAAAGCTGGCGGTCTTGGACGTGACGCCGCTCTTCGCCGAAGCGATTCGTCGCGTCCACGCCGGCGGCTCGATCGTCGATCTGATCGAGCCGTGACCCCCCCCCCTGTTTGCGTTGGGTCCCCTCAGGAAAGATCGGCGACATACCGTTCGGCAAGGCGCAGATAGGTTCGGGCGAGTCCGAGCCAGTGCGCGGGACCGGCCGAGTTCGGCTCCTTCGTATGCCAAACCGCGAGCTTGGCTCGCTGGCACGCGCGGTATCCGCGATAGAATGCCACAAGGGACAGAGGCGGACGGTCGCCCGTCGCGCGCCGATACGCCTCGAGAAACACGTCGCCGACGCACGGGTTGCCCAATCGCTCGCACTCCATGCCTAGATAGGCAAGCTCGTCGACTGGGTCAACGATCCGAAATAGTTTCTTGAATTCAAGACAGTCGATGATGACGGGCGCAGGCCTCGTTAGAAAGACGTGGTCGGGCCGCAAATCGCCATGACCCTCGACGACCCTCCGCTCGCGCGCCCTTTGTTCTATCGAATCGCGATAATCCCGCAAAAATCCGGATAGCGCGGTCGCGATCCGGTCCAGGCGGCGGCGGGATAGGCGATAACGGGGTTGTCTCAGCTCACGGAATGTCTGGCGCAGATCCCGTCGCAGCCGTTCCCGGTATTCGGGCGGTGCAATCCGAATGGGCGGCGCATCCCGATAAAACCCGGCCAGCAGCGACGCCGCTCTTGCGAGCGCTGTTGCGTCGATCGTATCGGTCGCAATCATTCGAGAGAGAACTTTGTCGGCTGGTAGCCGCCGCATCTTCACGAGCCAGTCGACGATTCGCCCGCGCCCGCCGACCCTCGTGAGACCATGTGCGTCGCGGACCAACGGCACGGTCCCGAGATAGACGCCGCCAGCGAGCCGGCGGTTAAGCCGGACCTCCGTCTCGCAGTAGCGGCGGCGGCCGGACAGGGCGCGGAAATCGAGGAATGCGTAACGCACCGGCTTTTTCATTTTGTATGCATAAGTGTCGGTCAGGAATACCCATGACATGTGGGTCTCGACCGCCTGCACGGCGTGTGTCGGATCGGGATAGGCGTCGGGCGATTTGAGCGCCGCCACCTTTACGGCGAGACTTGCGGCTGCGCCGGCCCGAGCGTTCGGCCGTAATGTGCGCGACAGGGGAATGGCGGCATGGCGCATGGAAAGATATTTCAAATGGCCGCTGGATCGACCGACGACCGTGATCCGCTTTGTTTGTTCAAATTAACTGGCCCCGGAAACTCTCGCTTTGACGGCTATCAATTCGATGCGGGTGTCCTGCCCCTTGGCATTGTGGTGTTCAAACACGATCAAGGCCCTTGATCCAGGTCATATTCCCGGCGCCGCCAACGTGCGAATATGCTGGTAAATCAATCCCGTTGCCGTTCCGCATCCTCGATCCGGCGTGAGACAGCCATGGCTGAAATCATCAAGACGATCCTGGTTCCCACCGACGGCTCCCCGCACGCACGCAAGGCGCTGGCTTTCGCCTGCGACTTGTCGGTCAAGTACGAGGCGCGCCTCGTCGTTTTGCATGTGCTTGTTCACAAGGATATGACCGAGGCGCTTCGAAACATCGATGCCCGGGATCGAACGGTCGGGGCACGCGACGAAACTCTGGTCGCGGCGCTTGGCGATCGGCGGCTGAAGGAACTCATGGCGACGAAAAGGAACGTCGAAAATCCGGAATTTCGCGACGTTCTCGAATATATCGCCAAGAAAGTCATCGCCGACGCGGAAGCGGTCGCGCGGCTTCACGGGGTCGGACAGATCAAGACCGCCGTCGAGGATGGAGACCCGGTGAAACGGGTTCTGGAATACGCCGAGAAGGAGAATGCCGACCTGATTGTCATGGGGTCGCGCGGCCTGAGCGACATTGAAGGGCTGCTTCTCGGCAGCACGTCCCAGCAAGTGGGTCATCTTTGCCAGTGCACGTGCATTACCGTGAAATAGCGCACCGGTCCGTACCGGTCATGGAAGCGGATATGTCGGTGATCAAAGCCGGATCGCCGGTCGCATTTTCGAACAGGCCCATGATTCCGACAGCGCCCCCTGCGGCCACCGAAGAAGCAACGAACGGCAATCCCGTGCGGCCGGAGCCCTCCGATCTCGTGACGCTCTTTCTGTCGGGCGACGTAATGGTCGGACGGGGGATCGACCAGATTCTTCCGCATCCCGTCGGGCCTCGAATCTATGAGCCCCACGTGACCGCTGCGACGGATTATGTCGCGCTCGCGCAAATGGCCAACGGCCCGATCCGCAAGCCGGCCGCCTTTCGATACGTATGGGGCGATGCCCTGTTCGAGTTCGAGCGGCGGCGCCCGGATGCTCGGATCGTCAATCTCGAAACGGCGGTGACGAAAAGCGACCGACCTGCGCCGAAGGGCATCAACTACCGGGTGAGCCCGGAGAACATCGGCGTTATCTCAGTCGCCGGTATCGATTGTTGCGTCCTTGCCAACAACCACGTGCTCGATTGGGGACAACCCGGACTCCTTGAAACGCTGACGACTTTGCAAAACGGCGACATCAAGTACGTCGGGGCCGGCCACAATGCGATCGAGGCGGCAATGCCCGCGATTTTGCCGATCCAGGATAAGGGGCGCGTGCTCGTTTACGCCCTCGGCTCGGTCGACAGCGGCATACCGAACGAATGGGCGGCAACGGAATCCCAGCCCGGGATTAATCTGCTGCCCGATCTTTCGCCCCAAACGGCGCATCGCATCGCGGCAAACATCCGCGCTCGCAGGCAATCGCGCGACATCGTCGTCGTCTCCATTCACTGGGGGCCGAACTGGGGATACGCGGTGCCCGACGAGCACGTGGCGTTTGCCCATCGGCTGGTGGACGAAGGCGGCGCCGATGTGGTGCACGGACATTCCTCGCACCACGCCAAGGCGATCGAAATCTATCGCGGCCGCCTCATCCTCTACGGTTGCGGCGATTTCGTGAACGATTACGAGGGAATAGCCGGCCACAAGGCTTATCGGGGCGACCTCGCGCTAATGTATCTCCCGACCGTCCACGCATCGAGCGGCATTCTGGCGGGGTTAACGATGGTCCCGTTTCAAATCCGGAATTTCCGCCTGAATCGCGTCTCCCGTGCCGACGCCGAATGGCTGAGCCAAACCCTCGGCACGGAAGGGCGGCGGTTCGGAACGTGGGTTTGCCTGGGCACGGAAGACGCGCTCGCCTTGGCATGGGATTAAGCAAGCTGGTCGGGTGCGTCCGTAACCGCCGCGTCGACATCGCCGCAAGCATCCACATCGTGCGGGCGCTGGGGCGGCATTATCGGTCCCTCGACCGGCACGGCGGCTTGAGGCACGCCCGCCGCCGGTTCATCGAATTCCGGCTTTGCCGACTCGACGGCGGCACCAAGAGCCAGGGGCAATCCGGCCGGGCGCCGCTTGCGTCCTCTGGGTTTTTGCGTGGACGGCTTCTTCATGGTCCCCGGCTTCGCCTTGACTTGAATTTCGCCGCGGCCGTCGTGACGGAAAGGATGCGGCCAATTTCTATCGTTAAGCAAATTGGTCGAATCGGATTGAAACCGCATTGACCTGCGTCAAGGCCGTAAACGCGGGCGCCTGAGAGACTGCCGGTATTCATTGCTACTAACCTGGAGATTACGCCATGCGCCGCTCTCTCAAGCTCTTCGCCACGACCGTGCTGCCCGCGCTTTTGATCGTGGGGTGCACCTCGCTCAGCCCCGACGATCGCACGGCGCTCGACAGCGCCCGTCAATCCGCCGCGGACGCCAAAGTCGCCGCCGAACGCGCCGAAGCCTCCGCGAAGGCCGCAGCCGATTCCGCCGCAGCCGCCGCTACGGAAGCCAAGGCCGCCGCCGAGCGGGCGGAGCGCATGTTTCAGCGCACTCAGCGCAAGCCGTCGCGCTGACCCACAACTGTCGTGACGACCGTGGTAGGGCGCCGGCGGTCGTGAAGACGCCGCCATGGGCATAAGCGGGTGATCTATGTTGTCGACTCCCTGCCAGCCGGTGAGGGCCACGCTGATTTGCGTCGGGCTTTTGCTTGCGCCGGGCGCGTCGATGGCCGCGCCCCCGGATGACGTTGTCGGCACGGTACGTAATCATGTCGCGGTCGAGGCCGACACGTTGCTCGATCTCGCCCGCGACAACGGCCTCGGCTTTGTCGAGATTGCGGCGGCAAACCCCGGAATCGATCCGTGGTTGCCGCGCGCCGGCACGCGGATCGTGTTGCCGACCGCCCATCTTCTGCCGAAGGCGACCCGCCGCGGCATCGTGATCAACCTTGCCGACCAGCGACTTTACTTTTTCCCGCCGAATCTTCCACCGCAGAGTTACCCGATCGGTGCGCCGACCGTGGGGGCGGGGCTTCGAACCGGCACCGCCCGCGTGGTCGCCAAGCGGATCGACCCGGTTTGGACACCGCCGCCATCGGTGCGGGCGGAAGATCCGGACCTCCCCCGAGCCATCCCGCCGGGACCGGACAATCCGCTGGGCGGGTTCGCCCTCGATCTCGATTGGGAATATGTCGTCATTCACGGCACCAACCGGCCCTACGGCATTGGCCGCCGCGTGAGCCACGGGTGTTTCCGCCTTTACCCGGAAGACATCGAGGCGTTGTTCAAGCAGGTCGCGATCGGAACGCCGGTCGCGATCGTCAACCAGCCGGTCAAGATCGGCTGGATCGAGGGCGAATTGCACCTCGAAATCCACCCTTCCCTCGACCAAGCGGACGAGATCGAGTCGAAAGGCGCGTTCACGCCCGAGTCCATCGCCGAACTCGAGCCTCTCGTGCGCGAAGCCGCCGCATCCTTCTCGGATAGGATCGACTGGGAACGCGTCGCCCGGGCGGCGCGCGAACGTACCGGCATCCCCGTTCCGATTTTCAAGCAGCGCGGCGCCGACTCGACGGCCGGGGTCAAATGAACGGTAAGGCGCTCGGCCGCCGCCCGCTCCTACTGGCCGCACTGGCGAGTCTCGTCGCCGTCGCGATCCCCGCCCGGGCGACCGAGGCCGGCACGGAAAAAGCCGACCGTGTCCTTGTCCTGAAGAGCGAACGCCGCCTTGACTTGATTCGATCCGGTGCGGTTCTGCGATCCTATCCTATCCGCCTCGGACAGAATCCCATCGGCCCCAAGATTTTCCAGTACGACGGACGAACGCCGGAAGGGCACTACGTCATCGATCGGCGCACCCGCGACACGCCGTACCGCCTCGCCCTCCATATCTCCTACCCGAAATGCGAGAACATCGACCGCGCCGCGCGCTATCGTCTGCCGGCCGGCGGCGGCATCTACATTCACGGCACCCCCGGCCGAGGCAAGCGTTTCGACCGCGACTGGACCGACGGCTGCATCGCCGTAAGCAATCGCGCTATCGAAGAGATCGGAAAATTGGTGGACGATGGTACTCCGATCGAGATTCGCCCCTAGGCGCGAGCCCTGTCCCGACAATGGCCGTCGGCCCCCGTTTGGAGCATTTTCCGGGTCGGGCCGAAATTCGCGGACGATGCGGAAAACCTCGGCCCCGGTCCCGACCGGCACCGTGGATTTCGTCACGATGACGGTATAACCGCCGAGCGCGACGGCGATCTCGCGCGCCGCCGCGTCAACCGTCGGAGATAAGGAATTGACTTAACGAGGAATACGAACGGATCGCGGCGCCGACCGGCTACATTCCCATCTCCGGCTCGGCTGACCGTTCCTTCTTCGCTTCGGGGATTTCAGTCATCGTGGCCTCGGTCAGCAGCAGCACGCTCGCGACCGAGACGGCATTTTCAAGCGCGATCCGTACCACCTTGGCCGGGTCGATGATGCCGGCCTCCACCAGATCGACGTATTCCTTGCGGGCCGCGTCGAACCCTTCGTTCCCCTTGCTGCCCAGCATCCGCGCGACCACGACACCGCCGTCGACGGCGGAATTCTCGGCGATCTGGCGCGCCGGCGCCTCGAGCGCGCGCTTCAGAATCTGCACGCCGGTCTTTTCGTCGCCCTCGCACTTGGCTTCTTCGCGGACAACCGCCTCGGTGCAACGCAACAGCGCAAGGCCGCCGCCGGGGACGATTCCCTCGGCCACGGCAGCCTTGGTTGCGCTGATCGCGTCGTCGAGCGCTTCCTTCTTCGATTTCATTTCAGCCTCGGACGGCGCGCCGACCCTAATCACCGCGACGCCGCCCGACAGCTTCGCCAGGCGTTCCTGAAGCTTCTCTCGATCGTAATCGCTGGTCGACTTCTCGATTTCGCGCCGAATCTGCTGGATGCGGCCTTCGATCCCGCTCTTTTCGCCTTTTCCGCCGATGATGGTGGTGGTGTCCTTGTCCACGACGACCCGCGACGCTCGGCCGAGCCGTTCGAGAGTCGCGTGCTCGAGTTTCAAGCCGACGTCCTCGGAAATCACCTGCCCACCGGTCAAAATGGCCATGTCTTCCAGCATCGCCTTGCGCCGGTCGCCGAACCCGGGCGATTTCACGGCGCACGCCTTCAACACGCCGCGAATCTGGTTGACGATCAGGGTGGCTAGCGCCTCGCCTTCGACATCCTCGGCGACCACCAGCAGCGGGCGCGCGGACTTGGCGACCTGTTCCAGCAACGGGATCATGTCCTTAAGCGACGCGATCTTGCGATCGCAGAGCAGAATGAACGGGTCTTCCATAGCGGCTTCCATGCGCTCGGAATCGGTCATGAAATAAGGCGACACGAAGCCGCGGTCGAACTGCATGCCTTCGACCACTTCGAGAGCGGTTTCCGTGGTCTTCGACTCCTCCACCGAGATCACGCCCTCGCCGCCGACCTTTTCCATGGCTTCCGCCACCAGTTCTCCGATCGCCGGGTCGTTGTGCGCCGAAATCGTCGCGACCTGGGCCTTTTCCTTGCGCGTCTTCACCGGCCGCGACATCGACCGCAGGGTTTCGGTCGCGCATTTCGCGGCGCGGTCCAGCCCTCGCTTGATGTCGATGGCGCTGGCGCCGGCGACGACGTTGCGCACGCCTTCGGCCAGGATCGCATGCGCCAGTATCGTGGACGTGCTGGTGCCGTCGCCGACGGCGTCTCCGGTTCTTTCGGCGGCCTGCTTAAGGACCTGGACGCCGAGATTCTCCTCGGCGTCCTTCAGGTCCATTTCCTTGGCGATGGTCACGCCGTCGTTGCACACGATCGGCGCACCCCACGGTTTCTGAATCAACACGGACTTGGATTTCGGGCCCAGCGTGACCCGGACCGCGTCGGCCAATTGCGTCGCACCGCGAAGAATCTTCTCGCGCGCCGCGGAGCGAAACGTGAGCTGTTTATGCGCCATCGTGAGGCTCCTCGGATTTTACATCGTCACTTCGACTTGATCTCGATCTTGCGCTGCTGCTTTTTCGCCTTTTCGGTCTTGGGCAGCGTCACGGTCAGTACGCCCTTGGTGAACTTGGCGGCGGCCTTGTCGGCATCGACACCGTCGGGCAGCGTGAACGAACGCCGGAAAGAGCCGTAGGTGCGCTCGCTCCAATGATAATTGTCCTTCTTTTCCTCGCGTTCGGCCTTCTTCTCGCCCGAAAGGGTAAGAACGTTGCCGTCGATCGTCAGATCCACGTCCTTTTCGTCGATGCCCGGAAGCTCGGCGGAGATTTCATAGCCGTCCTTGGATTCCTTGACATCGACCTTCGGCGCGGCGCCGACTGCCGTCGGCATGCGTAGCGGTTCGATGTTCTTGAAGACATCGAAGTCCCAGGCCTTCGGCCAGCCGCGCGTGAAATCATCGAACACCGCGTCGATTTGGCGACGCAGGGTACCCATCGGCGCCCACGGATCGACCGCCGCCGGAACCGGCGCCTTCGCCGGGGTTTCCTTTTTCACGGGAACATCGGTGGATTTGTTTGCCATGGCTCAATCCTCTTCTCTGAAACGGGATGCAATTTTGAAAATCTCCCAAACAATGCCGAAATTCGCATTGACCGCCGTCAAGTGGCGCCGTCCCGCCTTGGATTGACCGGGATCAATGTTGGCTGCCTCATGCGATGGCAATCTTTCCCAACATCGAACCGAACGTATCGAAGGGAATGTTCCGACAATGAAACCGATACGCACCTGGATCGTCGTCGTCGACGGCAAGTTCGGCCGCCTCGAGGTCGGCAACGAAGTCCGTCTTTCG
>CAZDFF010000003.1:0-40995 GCA_964504425.1 uncultured Hyphomicrobiales bacterium | reverse complement strand
AACGTAATCGAAAGCAAGATCAATGCGCTGATGATCGACGCCAAGGGCGTCAACGTCAACAATTTTCGCTGGCGATCGAACGGCGGTCACGTCTTCATGTTCGGCAGGGCGCTGTCTCAACCCGAACTGGATAAGGCGGTCGTCGTCGTCAAGGGAGTCAAGAACGTGACGGCCGTTACGAACCGGGTGAAGGTGCGCCCGAAAAGCTGATCCGACCTCGCCGCCGCCCGGCGCGGCCTGAACGGACGGTACGGCCTATTCCTGGGGGGCGGTGCCGGTTTCGTTTTTGGCTATCGGGCCGCGGCGGATATTGTTTTAACCGCAAACGAGCCCAGGAAAATGCCCGATACGACCGAGATCTATATTTGCAAGAATGGACAGGCCCTAAAGGAAGGAAAGCTGGTTATCAGCGAAGAGATCGGCGATCGGCGGGACGCGGAAGACGACGCGACTCGGCGCTGCCAGATCGACCCGGCGATAGACCGGATCGCCTATTATGCCGTTACCGAAGATGGGGCGTTCCGTAATTTTTTCACTTACACCAATCCGGCGGCCACGGGCAGAACCAAGGCCGCGCTCAAGGCGACAGCGTCCCGCCGGGCGTCGCCGGTGAAGAAGGCCGTCAAAAAATCCTGGTTCCGGCGCGTGATGTCGATGTTCGATTGAGCGTGCCGCAAACGAAAGACGCGCCCGGCCTTTCGGCCGGACGCGTCTTGGAAAAGATCATTCGGAAAGTTTCGACAGGCGATCCCCCTGGGCCACCCGGCGAAAATCCGAAGGGCGATGCTTAGCCCTTTTTCTTGTCTTCGCCCTTCTTCTTCTTCGGCGCCTTCTTCTTGGCCGGGGCTTTCTTTTTCTTTGCCTTGGCCTTGTCCTTCGGCGCCGGGGCTTGGGCGATCTGGGTTGCGTCCGTCGACTTTTTCACTTCGACGGTCGACGAAGCCTGGTCGGCCATCGCCGCCTGCGGCGACATGAACGCCGCGCTTGCGAACAGCGCGAGGGCGGCGGCGATAAGAACCTTCTTCACAGTCGTGTCTCCTCAAAAAATGGTTGGATAAAGTACGCTTGCGAGGACTGACGCTGCGCGCCAATTGTGGCGAAATTTGGGCCGCGCGATGGGGCCGGACGGCACCTGGATACATTGCCGAAACTGACAACATATTGAAAACAGTTAATTTTTTACATCAGGGAGCAGTAGAGGACGAATAAGGCGATCAGCCGCCGGTGACGCTCATGTGGCGGGCGACCGCAGGCCCCTGGTGGTCGCGGTCGATGACGAAATCGTGACCTTTGGGCTTACGGGAAATCGCCTCGTCGATGGCGGTCAATAACGGCTCATCGCTCTCCGAAACGCGCAACGGCGCGCGCAGGTCGGCGGCATCGTTCTGCCCGAGACACATATAGAGCGTTCCCGTGCAGGTCAGGCGGACCCGATTGCAGCTTTCGCAGAAATTATGGGTCAGCGGGGTGATAAACCCGAGACGCTGCCCGGTTTCGCCGACTTCCACATAACGCGCCGGCCCGCCGGTCCGGTAATCGATGTCCTTGAGGGTCCAGCGCCCTTCGAGGTCGCGCCGGACTTCGGACAACGGCAGATACTGATCCGTCCGGTCGCCGTCGATGTCGCCCATCGGCATCGTTTCGATCAGGGTCAGGTCGAAGCCCTCTCGGCCGCACCATTCGATCATGCGGTCGAACTCGCCTTGATTGACGTCTTTCAGCGCCACGGCATTGATCTTGATTTTCAGGCCCGCCGCCTTGGCCGCGGCGAGGCCGTCCAGCACCTTGTCGAGCTTGCCCCAACGGGTGATTCGCTCGAATTTGGCCGGGTCCAGCGTGTCGACGGAAACGTTGATCCGCCGAACGCCTGCGTCGAACAATTCGCCGGCGTACTTAGAAAGCTGGCTGCCGTTCGTCGTCAGGGTCAGTTCGTCGAGATCGCCGGTTTTCAGGTGGCGGCCGAGATTGCGAAAGAGGCTCATGACATTGCGCCGAACCAAAGGTTCGCCGCCCGTCAGGCGCAGCTTGCGGACGCCGCGTTGCACGAACGCCGAGCAAAGGCGATCGAGTTCCTCCAGGGACAGAACGTCCGCTTTCGGCAGAAACGCCATATCCTCGGCCATGCAATAGACGCATCGGAAATCGCACCGGTCCGTGACCGACACGCGAAGGTAAGAAACTTTGCGACCGAACGGGTCGATCATGTTCAGGGTTTCCCCTCCCACGTGCGGCAGTTCCATTCCCGCACAACGTGTCCGGGCTTTATGCTGGCCCGTATATAACGCTTCATTACAACATAGGCGACGGCAGGGGAAAATTCGACCCTTAAGATGCCGTTATTTGCGTGGGTTTCGGGCCTCCGCGCCCGGCGCGGCTAACTTTCGTCATCCTTCAGGGCAAGGCCTTTCGCCGCCATGTCGGCGGCCGCCTGGCGGCGCAATGTCTCGCGCTCGTCCAGGTAATCCTGGGTTGTGCGCGGTATCGGCCTCGGCGTGCCGGCGAAGGGGTGGACTTCATCCTCGGTCATGGCGACCACGCGGCAGGTGTCGCACATCCGCAGCCGGTCGAGTTGCTTGGAGCCGGCGAACATGGCATGGCCTTCCAGCTTTTTCGTCACGCGTTCGATCGACGCCTTGGTGCCGAACGCCTTGCCGCATCGGATGCAGTGGAAGGGCTCTTCTTGCTTGATCGTCTGATGCGTACGGGCGGCTTCGAGGAAACTAAGGCGAGGCGCCAGCGAAATCACCTTCTCGGGGCACGTCGCGCGGCAGAGACCGCACTGCACGCAGGCGCTTTCGGCGAAGCGCAGCATCGGCTGATCCGGGTTGTCCTTCAGCGCGCCGGTCGGGCAGGCGCCGACGCAAGCCAAGCAAAGCGTGCAGCCGTCGACTCTGACCTCGACGGCGCCGAACGGCGATCCTTCGGGCAGAGCGACCGTGTCGACCGGATTGGGCGCGTTCGCATGCAGATGCGAAAGTGCCAGCATCATGATGGAGCGCTTCTTGCCGACGGGCAGGAAGTCGCCCGCGGGAACGAGGACGATATCGTCGAGAGTCCAAAGTTTCGCCGCGACGGCATCGGGATCGGCGTCGTCGACGACAAGAATGCGCCCCGTTCCGTATCCGAGACCTTCGAGCACCGTTTCGGCAAGCGCGGCCTCCTTGCGCAGGGGGTCGGCTTCTTCGCCTTTGTTCGGCGGTACCAGCAAGACGATGCGTGCCGCGCCGTAAGCCATCGCGGCGGTCATGAAATCGAGGCCGATCTGGGTCGTTTGATTGACCGCGAAAGGCAACACCCGGGCCGGCAGCCCGTCGCCGAAACGGGCGATGAGATCGATCATTTCCTCGCCGTGTACCGGATCGTGGACCAGCAATGTCGGCGCCCTGCCGCCCGCGCGCCGGAACGCCCCCAGAAGCGTCCGCACCCGCTCGAAAATGGCGTTGCCGGCGGGCAATTGGTAGGTCGCCGCGCCGGTCGGGCAGACGCTGGCGCACGCGCCGCATCCGGCACACACGTAGGGATCGTAGACGACTTTGTCCTCGGCCGGCGCGATCGCGCCCGTCGGGCATACATCCAGGCATCGCCGGCAGCCGACGATACGGCTGCGCGAATGGGCGCAGATCGCGGCGTCGTATTCGATGTAGCGCGGCTTTTCGAAGACGCCGACCATATCGGTGAGCTTGAGCAGGGCGTCGGCGACCAGCGCGGGGTTACCCGGATCGGGATTGAAGTATCCGTCGCGTTTGTCGGGTGCCTGAAACAGTGGCGTGCCGCCGCGAAGGTCCAGGATCAGGTCGGTCTCGGATGTGCCGCGTGCGGCGCCCATTTCGAATGCCAGACCGTCCCGCGACGACGGGCGGCTGGGCGCGAAATTCTCGATTTCGATACGGAAGGCGCCGAGATGTCCGCTCGCCGCCTTGACGGTGCCGCGGAACACGGGAACATCCATCACGCGCGGCGGTTGAACGGCCGGCTTGCCGACCAGCAGGACGGAAACCTCGAGCCGGCCGGCCAGCCGCTTGGCTGCCTCGATCGCGATTTCGTCCTTGCCGATGATCAGAAGAGCGCCCTTCGATTCCATGGACACGGCCGGCGCGGAGGGAATATCGAGCGCGGCTTCGGCCAGGAGCGCGGCCATCTTCGGGATCGCCTTGGCGCCGTCCTTGGACCACCCGGCGCGTTCGCGGATGTTGGTGAATGAAATTTCCGCCCCGTCCTTGGCATCTGCCGATGCTTCCAGGAACAGCGGAGCCTCCTGGGTGCAGGCGACGACCGCGGGCTTGCCGGCGGCGGCGGCGCGCTCGAAATTAGCGAGCTGGGCGCGGCACAGTTGCGTGTTGACGGCGATGTCGCCGGCACCGCAGGCCTTGGCAAGGGCCTTGGCATCGATTGCCATGCTCCCTTCGCAGTCGCAGACCAGCACTTCCTTGCCGTTGATTTCCATTCCCGAGCGCCCCTCCCCGTGGTCGCACCGTCAGGCGTCGCGCCAGACCGACGCCTATGGCGCGATAGATGTAGTCAGATGGCATCTGAATGTCCGCCATTTTTTTCCGAAATCGCGAAGAAGGGCGGACAATCGCCAGAATACGCACTATATTGCATAATTATGCATAGGGATGAGCAACAGTGCACGACCTGATGAATACCCGGGAGGTCGCTGACTACCTTCGGATCAAGGAACGCAAGGTTTACGATCTGGTTCGTACCAAGCGGATTCCTTGCACGCGCGTGACCGGCAAATGGCTGTTTCCGAAGCAGTTGATCGACCAATGGGTCGCTCAGGCGAGCGCCTACCCGGTTTCCGCTCGTAGTCGCCCGACGCCGTCGACCGTTGTCGGCAGCCACGATCCGTTACTGGAATGGGCGGTCCGGGAATCCGGTTCCGAGCTCGCGATCATGGCCGGCGGCAGCCTCGACGGCCTCCGGCGCATGGCCGCGGGGGAGGCGGCGATGTGCGGTTTGCACGTGCTCGATGGCGATACCGATACCTACAACGTTCCGGTCGTTGCCGAGTTTTGCAAGGGGCTGGACGCCGTGCTGGTTGAATGGGCTTGGCGCGATCAGGGCTTGGTCTTGGCGGCCGGCAATCCGCTCGGCATCCGTTCGCTCGAGGACCTGAAGCTCAGGAAGGCTCGGGTCATCACCCGCCAGCACGAAGCCGGCAGTCAGTTGCTGTTGGTCCATCTTCTGTCGGCGGCGGGCATCCGCCTCGGCGATCTCGATGTCGCGACCCATCCGGCGCGCAGCGAAACCGATCTCGCACTCGCCGTGCTTGAGGGTAAGGCGGATGCCGGGATTGCCGTCGCGGCGGTCGCCCGTCAATTCCGGCTCGACTTCATCCCGATCAAGCGGGAGCGCTATGACTTGCTGATCCGCCGCCGGGAATATTTCGAGCCGTCCGTGCAGCGTCTGCTTACATTCGCCCGATCGCCGTCGTTTCAGTCCCGGGCGTCGGAAATGGCGGGGTACGATACCTCGGGGATCGGCAACGTCGTCTATAACGTGCCCTGAGGCGACTCCTGACGCGACCGGCGGTCGATGGTCGGGTCCTGCGCGGCTGGATCGGACTTCCACTCCGACGTTTGCATCCAGGATCGAAGTTCGTCGAGCGGCATCGGTCGGGCGATGTGGTATCCTTGGGCGACGTCGCACCCGAGTTCGGTCAGCGATGTCATGACATTCGCGTTTTCGACGCCCTCGGCGATGACTTTTTTGCCGAGGTTATGGGCCAAGTCGATGGTCGAGCGCACGATCGCCGCCGAATCCGCATCCTTTTCGAGATCGAAAATAAACGACTTGTCGATCTTGATCGCGTCGACCGGCAGACTCTTTAGATAGCCAAGCGACGAGTAACCGGTTCCGTAATCATCGACGAACAAGTTGAGGCCCATCGCGCGCAGGCGATCCAGTGTCGATAGGGCCTTTGCCGGGTCGTCCATGATCGCGCTTTCGGTGATCTCGAACCCCAGCAACGCGGGATTGAGCCGCCAAGCCTCCAGCATCCGCCCGATATCGTCGGCGAAATGAGCATCGAGCAGATTGCGCGCCGAAAGATTGACGGCAATGTCGACCGAAAGACCGCTGGCTTGCCAGGCGTGGCTTTCGCGAAACGCGGCTTCGACGACCCAATTGGTGAGGGGGCGGATCAAGCCGGTTCGTTCGGCAACCCCGATGAAGCGATCGGGCGGCACCATCCCATGCTCGGGATGTCGCCAGCGCACCAACATTTCGACCCCGACCGTCCGTCGGGTGGCAAGATCGACCTTCGGCTGGCCGAATAGGATCAACTGGCCGCCGTCGATGGCGCGCCGGAGTTCGCCCGCCATCGTCAGATGTTCGGTGCCGATCCGATCCACCACCGGGTCGTACAGGGCGCACGGCCGTTGTTCGCGGGCCGCTTGGCGCATGGCGACATCGGCGCGGCGGAGCAGGTCGCTGGCATCCGCCCCATGCTCGGGGTAAGACGTGATGCCGATGACGGACTCCAAGTAGACGGTGGCATTGTCGATGATCAAGTGCTCGTCGAATGCATCTTCGATGGCGCGGGCGGCGCGCATGGCGATCTTGCTCGATGCACCTTGCAGCAAGACCCAGAAATGATCGCCATGAGACCGGGCGATCACATCGCTTGTCCGCAGGACTTGGAGAATCCGAGGAGCCGAAACCTGCTGCACCTTTATCCCGCTGTCGACGCCAAGCGTGTCGACGATCTCGCCGTAATTGGGAAATCCGACGGACAGGACGGAAAGAGGCGCCGAAGCCGCCTTCGCGTCCCGTACGGCTTGGGCCAAAACCTCCTGGAATTTGGCGCGGTTCGGCAATCCCGTTACGGGGTCCTTATAGGCGAGATCGCGAACCATTTCTTCCGCCGCACGACCTTTAGCCCGTTCGCGGATGGTAGCAATGCCGAACGCAAGGTCCATCGACAGTTCTTCGAGCACGTGGCGCTCGCGTCCGCCGAAAGCGTTCGCTTCGGCGGCGAATATCACGATGACACCGATCGCCGTGCCGTTGACGAGCAGCGGCATCGCCAGGACCGCACCGAATCCGCGTTTCGCGAGCACCTCGCGCCATGGCGTCGAGTCTTGGTCCGTGGCGATGTCTTGGGCGATCTTCGGGCGCCCAGTCAAGATGGCGGTGCCCGCCGCCGTTGGAACCGGCGCCGTCGCGCTCCACGAAGGCCGAACCTCGTCGAAATAAGCAGAATCCAGACCGGCGTAAGCGACCGGACGGATGGTTTTGGTCGGATCGTTTTGCGCAAACCCGATATAGGCGGCGCGATAATCTCCGACTCCGACGACGATGGCGCACATGTCCTGAAGAAGTTTTCTTTCATCGGTCGCCGCCAGGAGGGTTCGGTTGCTGGCGCTGAGGGTTTGCAACGCCCGCGTGGCACGGGTGTTCTCCGTCAGTGCCGCATGCAACTCATTTTCGCGGGCCTCGATCGCACTCGCCATGGCATCGAACCGCTGTGCAAGCTGGCCGATATCATCATCATGCGTCGCAATTCCCGAACGCGCGGAAAGCTGCCCGTTAGCGAGCCGCTGAGTTGCGATTCCCAACGCGCGAATGCGCCCTCCGATCAGCCGATCGCCGGTGAGCCAAGCCAATGCCAGGGCAAGCATCGCAAGCGTGCCGGCTATGGCGATGTTTACGGAAAAGTCCCTGTTTACCGGTGCCAGAACCGCGTTCTTATCGCGTGCGGCAACGATGAAAATCGAGGCCGAAGACGATATCGAAACGGTATTGAGGGCATGGAACCAATCGTCGCCGGATTGCCCGAGGGTCTCCGTCATCGTCAAGTCGTCGGCCATCAGCGAGCCGATCTCCCGTTTCCAAATGTTCTCCAGGGCCGTCGACGTTCGGCCGTTCGGGAAGGTGGCGAGCGCATTCCCATCTTGGTCCAGGATCATCACGGAAACATCTTCCGCGATCGGGATGCGATCGCCGATCCGTCGGAGCCACATCGGATCGATGGCTGCCAGAACGACGCCGATAACCGCATCGGTATTGTCCCTGACAGTCATCGCGAACGTCGGCCTGTTGGCGGTCTTGGATGCGTGGGCTTGGCTTGGAAGGATCGACGTCGTCGAATATGTCAGCGAGGTCGAATCGAGGGCCTGAAGGAAAACCGGCATATCGCCGACCTTGGATCCGAGAAGGGTCGGCGACGAAGCGCAGTAGATTGTACCGAAGGTATCGGCGATGGCGATCTCCGATATCTCGGGCTTGACGGCGGCGACCTGCATCAGGACTTGATTGCAGTCGATGCTCGCCGTGGCGCTCTTGATGATGGGATGGGCGGTGCCGACGCGCAAAAATTCCGTCATCGATGCGGCGACGCGCTCGAAATCCGCAGTGAAAACGCCGGCCGTGATCTGCAGATCTTCGATCGCTTCGGCAACCGCATGGCGACGTTCGCGCAGGGTATCCGATACGATGATGGCGATGGCCGGCACCATGGCCACAGCGGCGACGATCAGAATTCGGGCCCGGATGCCAAAATTAAGAATCCGTTTCATCGCGTTGTCGGAGGCCTTTCCGTGGGATCAAAAATGCGGAGCCGGTATGCGGCTGAGACTCGAGGGCTGCTTCTACTGCGCTTCCAATACTCTAGTATGTTATTATTTCCACCTGAAGGTATGCCCTCCCATATTTATCAGGTTCAGGGAATTGAATTTAAACAATTTTTTATACAGGAATCTGACAGCCAAGACCTAAAAAGCAGCACTAAAGTCTATGTTATTGAATTGTATCATTTTTTTGCGTTCATATAATCGGTTTTTTCGATGCATCGGTAGAAATGGGACGGGTGTTATTATTAGACACTGATACGGGCCGAAAAAATGGAGCTTCGATGCCTAGGCAACCAAAGGCTATACGCTGGCCATCGAGGGCCGAGTCGCTGGAGCGGACCCTCGTCGACGCCGCCGTGGCGCGCGGCCATGCCGTCGGTTGGGATCGGGTGCGGCTCGCTGATATCGCCCAAGATTCGAAGGTGCCCGTCTCCGAAGTCCTCGGCGTCTATCGCGATCTCGATGCCGTCGCCGGCGCCTGGTTCGCGCGCGCAACATCGGCGATGGCGGATGCCGGCGCCCGTAACGCCGGACAGGCGCCGAAGGAACGGATCGAAGCGGCCATGCTGGCCTGGTTCGACGCTCTGGCGCCTCACCGCCGCGTCAGCGCGCAGATGCTCCGGGCCAAGCTATACCCGGCCCATCCGCACCATTGGGTGCCGATGGTGCTCTCGCTTTCGCGGACAGTTCAGCTATTGCGCGACGTTACCGGCCTTGGCGCGATGGGCCGGCGGCGGCAGATCGAGGAGATCGGCTTGAGTGCGCTGTTCGTCGCGGCGTTGGGCGTCTGGTGCAACGACGAAAGCGACGGTCAGAAGAAAACCCGGGCGTTCATCGCCCGGTGGCTTGCCGCCGCCGACCGCGCGTTGACGCGGCCGGCGGATGCGAAGCGTTCGAGGATTTAGCTGTCCTTGCCCGACGCCGACGGGAAGAAGAGCGGTTCACCGTCCTTCTTGTAGGACGCGATGGCGGCTTGGCCTTCCTTCGAGATCAGCCAATCGACGAACGCCTTGCCGTCCTTGTCCTTGACGTGGGCGAACTTGGCCTTGTTCACCAGGATCACGCCGTAGGGATTGGCGAGTCCCTTGTCGCCCTCCGACACGATCCTCATGTTCGCCTTGTTCTTGAAGGCGATCCAGCTACCGCGGTCGGCCAGGGCATAGGCGCCCATGCCGGCGGCGGTGTTCAGGGTCGCACCCATGCCGGACCCGGTCGAGCGATACCAGCTCCCGGACGCCCGTTTGACGTCGACGCCGACCGATTTCCAGATTCCCAGCTCTTTCTTATGGGTGCCGCTGTCGTCGCCGCGCGACGCGAACGGCGCCTTCTTGTCGGCGATGATCTTGAACACCTTCTTGACGTCCTTGTTGCCGGCAACGCCGGCCGGGTCGGCCTTCGGCCCGACCAGAACGAAGTCGTTGTACATGACGTCGAAGCGTTTCACGCCGAAGCCCTCGGCGACGAACTTGTCCTCGGACGGGCGGTGATGCACGAACAGCACGTCGGCGTCCCCCCGCTTGGCCATGGCGATGGCTTGGCCGGTGCCGACCGCGACCACGCGCACCTGGATGCCGGTTTTCTTCTCGAAAATCGGCAGCATGTAATCGAACAGCCCCGAGGCCTTGGTCGACGTGGTCGACGCGACGGTGATGAAACGATCGGCGGCCTGGACGCCGGTCCAGGGAGCCGCGACGGCGACGGCCGCCGACAGGGCGGCGAACGCCAGAATCGATCTGCGTGTGCTCATGATCTCTCTATTGGCTTTCAGTTTCGGTATTTCGGTTCGCGTCTCTCGTCTTTGCCGGAGCGCCACCACAGCAACTCGCCGCGCAGGAACGCCTGAGCCAAGTCGTTCTTTGGGCCGGCGAAGAATTCGGCCGCCGGGGCCTTTTCGAGAACCCGGCCGCGATACATGAAGACGATTTCGTCGGCTAGGCGCTTGGCTTGGCCGAGATCGTGGGTCGTTATCAGGATGCGGGTACCCTCGGCGCGAATCTGCGCAATGATCTGTTCGACGGCGTACGTCGCGGACGGATCCAGGCTCGCGGTCGGCTCGTCGAGGAAAAGGACTTCCGGCCGCAATGCCCAGGCGCGGGCTAACGCAAGCTTTTGCTGCTCGCCGCCCGACAGGTTCCTCGCCGGCGCCGAGGAAAAGCGGCGCAATCCCGTGAACCCCAGGACTTCGTCGATGCGTCGTGCTCTCTCCGATTTGGGCACGCCGCGCAATTTCAACGCGTAATCGACGTTGGCCGTTACCGAGCGGCGCAACATGATCGGGCGCTGGAAGACCATCGCCTGGGATTTCGCCGGATCGATTCCGTTCGCGCCCGTCCACCGCACATTGCCGGCGGTTGGCTTGACCAGTCCGTGGCAGACGCGCAAGAGCAAGCTTTTGCCGGCGCCGTTCGGGCCGATGATCGCAGTGGCCGCGTCGGCGGGAAACGAACAGGCGATATCCTTCAGCAGCCGCTTTTTGCCAGAGGCGGCAACGAAGGACACGCCGTCGAGTTCCAACGGCAGGATCGAAGGGCGGGGGGCGTCGGGCGTCATCCGTATCTCTTTTGCGTGGCTTCCTTGACCATGTAGGCGGCACCGTTGATGGCGGTCGACAGCGCGATCAGGATGACGCCGAGACCGAGCGCGAGCGCGAGATCGCCTTTCGCGACCTCGAGCGCGATGGTCGTCGTCATCACCCGCGTCACGTGATCGATGTTTCCGCCGACCATCATCACCGCGCCGACCTCGGCGCTGGCGCGCCCGAATCCCGCCAATACGGCGGTCAGCAGACTGAAACGGCCGTCCCACATCAAGGTGGTCACGGCGCGAGCGGGTCCGGCGCCGAGCGAACGCAACTGTTCCTCGTATTCCTTCCAAAGATCCTCGATCACCTGGCGCGTCAACGCGGCGACGATAGGCGTCACCAGGAGGACCTGTGCGACGATCATCGCCGTCGGCGTGAACAGGAGGCCGAGCGTGCCGAGTGGGCCCGAACGCGAAAGGATCAGATAGACGATGAGACCGACCACGACCGGCGGGAGGCCCATGAACGCGTTCAACAGGATCACCACGGCGCGGTGCCCAGGGAACCGGAACAACGCCACGGCCGCGCCGAGGGGTACACCGATCACGGCGGCGAGGAGCACCGCCGTCAGGCTGACCCAGAGCGATAGCCCGACGATCTCCACCAGGACCGGATCGAAACTGACCACCAGCGCGAACGCAGCGGCGAAGGCTTCGTTGAAATCGATCATGAACGTTGGCTCGAAATCTCGTTATATACGTGCGAATATTGCGCGTTTATTCGGTAAGCGGGAAAATATGCAGAAAGATGCAGGATGTGGCAATGATCAATTGTTGCCGCAGTTCATGGGGCCTTTGACCGGCGGCCTTGGCGTCGTCGTGTATGCGGATCGGGGTTCCGCACCTTGCGGTTGCCGGAGGGCGTGACCATAGTCAGTGGGGTTGGCCGAAAGGCCCGGGAGATTCAATGACTGCCATCGACAAAAAATTGCGTGCGATGCAGGCCGACGACGGGGCCGGCGCGGAGTTCTTGATCCGTCCCGATCCCGCCGATCCGCGCCTGACACGACGGGTCGACGGCGTCGACCAGGATGGTAAGCCGGTGACGACGTCGGTCACGGTCGAGCGCCCGCTGACGTTGTTCCTGAACGGCCAGGAAATCGTCACCATGATGACGATCGGCGATTATCCGGATTATCTGGCGGTCGGCTACCTGTTGAATCAGAACATGCTGCTTGCCGACGACAAGATCACGGCGATCGATCACGACGACGATCTTGGCGTCGTGGTCGTCCGGACCGAGCGCAAGACCAATTACGAGGACAAGCTGAAAAAGAAGACGCAGACGTCGGGCTGCGCCCAGGGCACCGTCTTCGGCGACGTCATGGAAAAATTCGAAAGCCGCAGCTTGGCGCCCGACGCGGTCATCAAGACGTCTTGGCTTTATGCGATCCTCAAGAAGATCAATACCGAACCCAGCCTCTACCTGGAAGCTGGTGCAATCCACGGCTGCGCGTTGTGCCGGGAGGACCATATCCTGCTGTATATGGAAGACGTCGGTCGCCATAACGCGGTCGACAAGATCGCCGGCTACATGCACATGCACGGCATGACCGGCGACGACAAAATCTTCTACACGACCGGGCGCCTGACCAGCGAAATGGTGATCAAGACCGTGCAGATGGGCATCCCCGTGCTGGCCTCGCGATCGGGCTTTACCGCGTGGGGCGTCGATCTGGCGCGCCAAGTGAACCTGACCTTGATCGGCCGCGCGCGCGGCAAGCGATTCGTCGCCCTCGCCGGGCAAGATCGCATCGTTTACGACGCCGATCCCGGTTTCGTCGCCGACGAACCCGACCAAGCGCGCCGCAAGGGCAGCCGGGAATGAAGGGCGCGGCCGCGGTCAAGCCGCCGTTTCCCGTTCTCGGCGCGCTTCTGGCCGGAGGACAATCATCGCGCATGGGCGGCGGCGACAAGACGCTGCGCACGCTCGGCGGGAAACCGATCCTTGATCGCGTCGTCGCCCGCGTGCGCGGCCAGACGACCGACCTGATCCTGAACGCGAACGGCGATCCGGCGCGCTTTTCCCGTCTGAATCTGCCGGTCGTGGCCGATGTCGTCGAGGGTTTCGCCGGGCCGCTGGCCGGCATTCTCACGGCGCTCGAATGGTGTCGGAAGGAACGATCGAAAATAGAGTGGGTTGCCTCCTTCGCGACCGACGCGCCTTTCTTGCCGCTGGATCTTGTCGCCCGGCTGGCGGATGCGGTCGCCGGCGATGCCGCCGACGTCGCCTGCGCGAAGTCCGACGGCCGCACCCATCCGGTGTTCGCGATCTGGCCGGTGCGCGTGACCGACGATCTCCGGTGCGCGCTGGTCGAAGAGGATATACGCAAGATCGATCGATGGACCGAACGCTATCGAGTGGCTCACGTCGAATTCGATTGCCAACCCGTGGATCCTTTCTTCAACATCAACCGTCCCGAAAATCTGGCCGACGCCGAGAAGCTTTTGGCGCTGGAGGGAGCGGCATGAGCGATCCGATCGAAAAGGTGACCATTGGCGTCGTCGTCGAACGGCGCGCGATCGACGACAAATGGCGCGATCATGAATGGAGGGCAGTCGACCTTCTGGTTGGCGTGCCGCCGGCGACCGAATGGCGCAAACTGATCGAAGGCGACGGTTGGGTGCGGTACCTTGCCGGGCCCGTCGAACTTTGCCTTTATAAGGACGAAACTTACGACTACCGGACCAACCTGACGAGCGAGCAGCCGTATCTGTACGTCGTGCTGCGGCCGGACGAGGATTTCGATAGTCCCAATGAAATAAAGGTGTTTCACATAACCGCATCGCCTTACGAGGCGGGGTGCTTCGGTCAAGCCGGCGACGAGTCCATCGAATGCCTGCCCGTGCCGCCCGAAATCGCGGCATGGATCGCGGCCTTCGTCGAAAAGCATCACGTCGAGAAACCGTTCGTGAAACGGCAGCGCGATCGATATGACCCCGAAAAATCCGGGTTCGGCCGGCGCGGGCCGCGTCCCGAGGGCGGGCGATGAGTCTCGACGACGCACGAATGCCGGGAGAAGGGCGGCTGGCCCGCTGGTCGCGTCTCAAGCGCGATGCACGCGTGGCCGACAAGGAATCCACCCACACTCCCGACCTGGCGGCGGCATCCGAAACGAACGCCGTCCAAGTAGCCGCCCGGTCGCCGGAAGAAGGCCAGACTTCGGATAAAGCGGCGAATGGCCCGGCGAAGGAACTGCCCCCGATCGATACCCTCGACAAGGATTCCGATTTCAAGCCGTTCATGGATAAGGGCGTACCCGAAGAACTCCGGCGCTTGGCGCTACGCAAGCTGTGGTCCGCTAATTCGACTTTCGATGTTGTCGATCCCTTCAACGTGTACATGGACGACTTCACGGTTTTCGAGGCGATCGACGTTGCCACGGACACGACCTACAAGGTCGGCCTTGGGTTCTGTGAACCCGAGGACGTTATGACCGATGAGGATAAAGAGGCGCACCATCGGGAGAAGATGGCGTCCGTGGGGCAGGAAAACGCCGAAGGACGGGACGGCAGCGAGGCGGCGGATACGAGCGGCGATCATGCCGCCGGTATCGATTCGTCCGGTGCGGTTGCCGGTTCGGGCGACGGACATGAGGCTGCCGAAGTCGATTCCAAAATTCCCGATGCGTCGTCCGAGGATGCGAAAAACATTCCGGTCGTTTCGCAACGCAAACTCTCATAATAACCGATTGCACTTAGCCTCTCTGGCGGTCGCCGGCAGTTAGGTTCGGCTTGCTTGATATGGGGCATCCGACCACCGCGGTTTCTCCACGTTCGGTTGCGGCGCCGGCGATCTCAATCGGCATACCCAATCGACCGATAGTCGATAACGCCCCTGTTTCATGGAGAAAATCGATTGTCTTGGTTCGGGAAATTGAAAATGTAGGACCCGTATTAATTGAGAATAATACTTATTTATTTTGCAAAAGAATATCAATTGCATATTAATAAATCGCTATGTGCGATGCCGCTAAGCACATAAAAAATATGGATTTTTCCCGACTTTCGCGGCCGATTTTGGCGGCGATAGGCGTTGACAATGAGTAGAAAAAGTCTTGTACTCGGACGCAAGGATAGGGGCATACCCGCACTGCATCGCGGGGGTCGCTATTACAAAATAATATAACGATCGAGGGGAACATCGGGAGTGGAGGCGATGTCCGCCACGCGGGCGACGAAGGGGGCCGAAGACAAGGCACCCGCCCCGCATCAGGCCGAATTCGACGAGGTTGGTCGCGGCGTGTCCGAGGAGGATATGTTGCGGGCGCACTTTTATGCGCTTTTGTCGCGGCTGCTGGCGGCGCCCATGACGGCTGAGACGCTGGCCATGGTGCGTGGGCTGGACGGCGACGGGAGTCCGCTTGGTCATGCCCTTGGGGCTCTTGCAAGTGTCGCGCGCACCGTAACCCGCGAGTCGGCGGAAGAGGAATATTCAGCCCTTTTCTATGGCGGCGGCGCGGGGGGCGAGGTGTTGCCCTATGCCTCCCACTACCTCACCGGATTCCTTTACGAGAAGCCGCTGGCGGAGCTCCGCGGCGATCTAGCGAAAATCGGCATCGAACCCAGCGGCGCGTTGAGCGAACCGGAGGATCACATCGCCTTTCTGTGTGAAGTGATGCATGGCCTGATCGTTGGTGCATACGGTACGCCGGTCGATTTTTCGCGCCAGAAAGCGTTTTTTGGCGCGCATATAGAACCATGGGCGCGCCAGTTTTTCGCCGAGTTGGAGGGCGCGAAGGCCGCGGCTATTTATATGCCTGTCGGCGCCATCGGCCGGATTTTCATGGAAATCGAAAGCGAGGCATTCCGGATGTCGTAGCGCACGCGCGCGATATCCGGCGACTGAATTACGGGAACACTGAGAGGGAGAAGAGCGATGACTGACAGCAAGCAGACCAAGTCGATTCCGCGCCGCGAATTTTTGCGGAAGGCGGGAATGACCTCGGGCGCGGTAGGCGCCGCGGCGGTTGCCCTGTCGACGGGCCAGACCAAGGCAGCCATTTCGCCCGCGAAAGAAGACTCGGCCGGCTATCGGGAAACCGAGCACGTCCGCACCTATTATCGTCTCGCGCGAATTTGATTTAGCCAACGGAGGAGAGATCAGATGCTTACCAAAAGGAGCTCCGGCGCGGCTCCGGCCCCCCGCCTGAAAAGCGCGTTGGCTGGCGTTATCGGCGGCGCGATGGATCGCCGCACCTTCTTGAAGCGTTCGGGACTGACCGCAGGCGGTGCGGCGCTCGCGAGCGCGGTTCCGTTCGGCATGGCGAAGGCGGCGACGCCTGCGGCCGCCGGCGGCAAGATGGATATGATCAAATCGGTCTGTACCCACTGTTCGGTCGGCTGCACCGTCATGGCCGAAGTCCAGAACGGCGTCTGGATCGGCCAGGAGCCGGGCTTCGACAGCCCGATCAATCTCGGTTCGCACTGTGCCAAGGGCGCGGCGGTCCGCGAGCATGCCCATAACGAACGCCGTCTGAAGTATCCGATGAAACTTCAGGGCGGCAAGTGGGTGAAGCTCAGCTGGGACCAGGCGATCAACGAAATCGGCGACAAGATGCTCGAGATCCGCAAGAAGTCGGGTCCCGACTCGGTCTATTGGCTAGGGTCGGCCAAGTTCAGCAACGAGCAGTCGTACCTGTTCCGCAAGTTCTATGCGTTCTGGGGCTCCAATAACGGCGACCACCAGGCGCGCATCTGCCACTCGACCACGGTCGCCGGCGTCGCCAATACCTTCGGCTACGGTGCGATGACCAACTCCTACAACGACATGATGAAGTCGAAGGCGATGATCCTGCTCGGATCGAATCCCGCCGAGGCTCATCCCGTCGCGGTGCAGCACATTCTCAAGGCGAAGGAACAAAACAGTTCGCAGTTGATCGTCTGCGATCCGCGCTTCACTCGCACGGCGGCGCATGCGAACGAATACGTTCGGTTCCGTCCCGGCACCGACGTCGCGCTGATCTGGGGCATTCTGTACCACATCTTCGAGAACGGCTGGGAAGACAAGGAATACATCCGCCAGCGCGTCTACGGGATGGAAAAGATCCGCGAGGAAGTGAAGAAGTGGAATCCGAAGGAAACGGAGCGCGTCACCGGCACGCCGGGCGAACAGCTCAAGCGGGTCGCGCGGACGCTGGCGAACAACCGTCCGGGCACCCTCGTCTGGTGCATGGGCGGAACGCAGCATCACCACGGCAACAATAACGTCCGTGCCTATACGGCCCTGCAGCTGGCGCTCGGTAACGTCGGCGTCGCGGGCGGCGGCTGCAATATCTTCCGCGGCCACGACAACGTCCAGGGGGCGACCGACTTCGGCGTCGTCAACGACTCGCTCCCCGGCTACTACGGCGTTGCCGAGGGGGCGTGGAAGCATTGGGCGCGCGTTTGGGACGTGCCGCACGACTCCCTGGTTTCCCGGTTCGCCAGCAAGAAGCTGATGGAGACGGCGGGCATCCCGGTGTCGCGCTGGATCGACGGCGTCCTCGAGGACAAGAAAAACGTGGATCAGCCCGACAATCTTCGGGCCATGGTGTTCTGGGGCCACGCGCCGAACTCGCAGACCCGCCTGCCGGAAATGAAAAAGGCGATGGAGAAGCTCGACCTCCTGGTCGTGGTCGACCCGGTGCCGACGTTCTCCGCCGTCATTCCGGATCGCAAGGACGGCGTCTACGTTCTGCCGGCGTGCACCCAGTTCGAGACCGTGGGATCCGTCACGGCGTCGAACCGTTCGCTCCAATGGCGCGAACGGGTGGTCAAGCCGGTCTTCGAATCGAAGCCCGACCAGGACATCATGTACATGTTCGCCAAGAAGTTCGGCTTCGAAAAGGAGATGTTCAAGCACATCAAGGTCGTGAATGGCGAACCTTCGGTCGAGGACATGACCCGCGAGTTCAACAGGGGCATGTGGACGATCGGCTACACCGGCCAGTCGCCCGAACGGCTGAAACTGCACATGGCCAACCAAGCGACGTTCGACCCCGTCACGCTCAAGGCCAACGGTGGACCGTGCAACGGCGATTATTATGGTTTGCCGTGGCCGTGCTGGGGAACGGCGGCAATCAAGCATCCAGGCACGCCGAACCTGTACGATACGTCCAAGCCGGTCTCGGACGGCGGGCTTAACTTCCGCGCCAATTGGGGCGTGCAGAAGGATGGCGTTAATCTGCTTGCCGAAGGCTCCCATCCGGTCGGCGCCGAGATTAAGGACGGCCATCCGCCGATCACTTATGGTTTGTTGAAGAAGATGGGTTGGGACAAGGACCTGACGGACGCCGAAAGGGCCACGATCGAAAAGATCGGCGGCGAAAAGGCGGACGGCATCAGCTTTGCCCTCGACCTTTCCGGCGGTCTGCAGCGTGTCGCCGTCAAACACGGTGTCGCGCCGTTTGGCAACGGCAAGGCCCGTGCGTACGTCTGGAACTTCCCGGATCCGGTGCCGCTCCATCGCGAGCCGCTTTACGCGCCGGATCGGGCGCTGGTGAAGGACTACCCGACCTACAAGGACAAGAAGCAGTATCGTCTTCCGACGCTCTACGAATCGATTCAGAAGGTCGATCACTCCAAGAACTTCCCGACCATCCTGACGTCGGGCCGTTTGGTGGAATACGAGGGCGGCGGCGACGAATCCAGGTCCAACAAGTGGCTGGCCGAGTTGCAGCAGGACATGTTCATCGAAATCAACCCGAACGACGCGAACAACCTAGGCATCAGGGACGGTGCCATGGTCTGGGTGCATAGCCCGAACGGCGGCAAGGGCAAGGTCAAGGCCATGGTCACCGAACGCGTCGGCAAGGGTGTCGTGTTCATGCCGTTCCACTTCGGTGGGCAGTGGATGGGCAAGAGCCTGCGCGACAAGTATCCGCAAGGTGCCGATCCATACGTGTTGGGCGAAGCCGCCAACATGTGCGGTACCTATGGGTACGACGCGGTGACGGCGATGCAGGAAACCAAGACCACCCTGTGTCGCGTCGAAAAAGCCTGAACGGCAGCGTTAGGTAGGGAGATTCAGTTATGGCAAGAATGAAGTTCCTCTGCGACGCCGAGCGCTGCATCGAGTGCAACGCGTGCGTCACCGCGTGCAAAAACGAGCACGAGGTGCCGTGGGGCATCAACCGTCGTCGGGTCGTGACGATCAACGACGGGAAGCCCGGCGAACGGTCGATCTCGGTGGCCTGCATGCACTGCTCGGACGCACCGTGCATCGCGGTCTGTCCGGTCGACTGCATTTATCAAACCGAGCAAGGCGTGGTCCTGCACTCCAAGGACCTTTGCATCGGCTGCGGCTATTGCTTCTTCGCGTGCCCGTTCGGCGCGCCGCAGTACCCGCAGGCGGGCAACTTCGGCAGCCGCGGCAAGATGGACAAGTGTACCTTCTGCAACGGCGGTCCGGAGAAGGACCACTCGGCGGCCGAGTTCCAGAAATACGGACGGAACCGCATCGCCGAAGGCAAGCTCCCGTTGTGCGCCGAAATGTGCTCGACGAAGGCGTTGCTCGGCGGCGACGGCGACATGGTGTCGAACATCTACCGCGAGCGCGTCGTCGCCCGCGGGTTCGGCTCCGGCGCTTGGGGTTGGGGTTCGGCCTATAAGCAGAAGGCCGGTTCCTGATCCGATCCCGTCGATAATCGAAAGGAAACGGCACCGTCTTTTGCACGGTGCCGTTTCCACTTTCACGTTCCGACCGTCGCGCTCGTAATCGGGGAAGCCAGAATGACCAGATTTTCAAACGCGTTCATTACCGCAGGCGCCGTGGTGCTCTCGGTTTTTCTCTTGGCGTCTTGTCGTGCCGAAGAACAAGGCCGTCCCCTGACCTATAAGAAGGGCGAATACATGGGCCCGAAGAGCGAAAAATTGAGCGATGCGACCATGGCGGAGTTGCGCGCGCGCGCGATGTTGCAGGGCGGCGGCTCCGCCGGAGGCGCGGGCGCGGTGCAAACCACCGGTACCGATGTTCGCCTCGACCCGCCGAAGAAATAGCTGTCGCAGGCCGCTCGGCGATCCCTCCCATTTGGCAAGGAATTCGATCGATGACGAAATCAATCATAATTAAATCGGCAAGGGCGGTGGCTCTTGCGCTGCTGGTCTCGTACGGTTTTTCGTTCGGGTTTACCGGCTCGCCGATGCTTGAGATGCAGGCCAACGCGCAGTCGGGAGGCGCAGTGCCGGGCAACGTTCGCGGGGATGCGACCGCGGCAACGCCGGAAATGTGGCGGGCCATCCGCAAGGGCGTGCAGGGGCAAGTCTCAATCCCGGATAAGCAGGCCGGCGTTCTGGTTCAATCCGAAGGCGACAACTTCCGTGCCTTTCGCAATGGACCGATGTCGACGTACGGCGGCTGGTTGATGCTGGGCGTCGTCGTGATCGTCGCGCTGTTCTTCGCGGTGCGCGGGCGGATCAAGATCGATGCCGGCCCGTCGGGACGAACCATCGAACGATTCAATACCCTCGATCGATTCACCCACTGGCTGACGGCGACGTCATTCATCGTGCTGGCGATCACCGGGTTGAACGTGCTTTACGGCAAATACGTATTGCTGCCGGTCATCGGCAAGGGCGCGTTCGGGGCCATCACCTATTACGGAAAGCTGGCGCACAATTACATCGCCTTCGCCTTCATGTTGGGCGTCGTGATGATGCTTGTCCTGTGGGTCAGGCACAACATCCCGAACATGCACGACTTGAAATGGCTGGCGATGGGCGGCGGCCTCTTTTCGAAGGGCGTTCATCCGCCGGCGGAGAAGTTCAATGCCGGACAGAAGATACTTTTCTGGGCGGTCGTTCTCGGCGGCTTCTCGATCGCCTTGTCGGGCTTCTGCCTGTTGTTCCCGTTCGAGTATCAACCGTTCGCGCCGACGTTTAAGTTGATGAACGCGATCGGATTGAGTCTCCCGACGACGTTGACGCCGCTGCAAGAAACGCAGTTGGCTCTGCTTTGGCATGGGGTTGTGGCGTTGATCCTGATCGCGATTATCATCGGCCACATCTATATCGGCTCCCTTGGCATGGAAGGCGCGCTCGATGCCGTGACGACCGGTCAGGTCGACGAGAATTGGGCGCGCGAGCATCACCCCCTGTGGTATGCGGAAGTAAAGGGAGAGACGCCGGGCCATCATTGAACGGCTATATCGTTCTTAATCTGACGAGCGCGGGGCGGCCTAAGGTCGCCCCGTTTTCGTTGCGGCGGGCATTTCGGCGGCGTTGACAGCCTTTGCTGTCGCCTCTCATATGACGGGGCGAAAGGTTTAAAGCATGCCCATAGAGAAACGCTCGTCCCTCCGGGTCCGGATCCTGATCGGATCGGCCACCGCGCTCGGACCCGGCAAGGTCGACCTTCTGGAAGCGATCGCGTCCACCGGATCGATTTCGGCGGCGGCGCGGGCGATGGGGATGTCTTACCGGCGCGCGTGGCTGCTCGTGGATACGATGAACCACTGCTTCAAGAGCGATCTTGTGGAAACCGTGGTCGGCGGGTCGGGAGGCGGGGGCGCCAGGGTCACGCAGCTCGGACACGAGCTCCTGGGGCGCTATCGGGAGATGGAAGAAAAAGCGACGGCCAGCATCCGCACGGAAATCGACGCTTTGGCCCAATACTTGGTCGACGAGCCGCGCCCCGACTGATCGCCGCGCCGTTCTGGCGCGGGCTGGTACGCCTCTAAAGGCGCGTGTTGCTGGTCGAAAATTTCTGACCGGACGAAATACTGGTGGCGTTCAAGACGACGCCCGCGACGAGGGCGATGATAATGGCCGCCACGGCGCCTTGCAGAAACGACTTCATGGAATTTCCTTCCCTTCCGGACGGCGGAGAATGTTCCCGCTGCCTTTCCCCTCAGGCATTGTAATGAAAAGGAAATTCCGCGCAAGACCCGTTCGGTACAGGTGTCGTGGCATGACAGGGATGGGATCGGGGTTTATGCTGGTCATCGGATGCAACAGGCGCGAATTCGGAGGTTAGTATGACCGATCGGGACAAGGCGTTGAACGAAGGCGCATCGCGTGCATTCATCGAGCACCTTGAATCGCAGGGATTTTTCCAACAAATTAAGGACTTGGAGTCGAGTCTCGGCACCATTGCCGGCGAGCTTTCGAAATTTGGCAAGGCTGCGGCCCAACGCCTCGAGGAAACGGAGAATCTAGCCGCCCACGTGCTTGCGCTACAATCCGTCGTGACGGTTCTGGCGCGACAGGTGCCACTCGTCGCGGACGATGTCGTCGCCGAGGTCAAGGCCAGGACGGCGGAACTGTCGGGAGATCCGGAAGGCAGCCGAACCGTTCAGGCCATTGCCGCCGACATTCTTGCCAAATCGCGCGCATGATGCCCGATACTGAGACTTGGGCAAGTCGGACGGACGCGAAGCCATCATGAATGTCGATCTGAAAGTGGCGCAACTCCTGTGTTCGCGCCTTTGCCACGATCTCATCAGCCCCGCCGGAGCGATCAATGCAGGCCTTGAGTTGGTCGCCGAGAATCCGGGGGGCGACACGGCTGAGGCCATGACGCTTGCGTCCGAAAGCGCGCGGCAGTTGACGGCGAAGTTGTCGTTTTTTCGTGTGGCGTTCGGTTCGGCAGCGCAGTCGATGACTCTCGATCAACTCATCGATCTCGGTCGCGGATTTGTCGGCCAAGGATCCGTGCGAATCGATGCGCCGGATGCGATGGGAGCGTCTACGGTTCCCGCGGCCGGGGTTCGGTTGGTATTGGCGCTCATTATGTTGGGAGCGGGTGCGTTGCCGCGCGGCGGTGTATTGGATATCCAGGTCGCCACGCTACCGGAAGGGCTGGGAATAGCATTGAAAGCGTCCGGTAAAGGAGCGGCCCTGAAGGACGATGTCAGAACGGCAATCGCCTTGCCCGATGCCGAAACGTTAACCGCACGCAACGTCCATGGGTACCTTGCCGCCGCGTTGGCGGCGGAGCGGGACACCGGCATCGAAATCGCCGAGGACGCCGACGTCGTGCAAATCGCGGTATTGGTGCCGCCTCGGGCGCTTGTGACTTAGCCCGGTAAAGCCGCGGCGAAGAGGCGAAAAGAGCCGACGTTTCAGGCTCTAGCCTTGGTTTCTTGTTGCGCGTCGTCAGGGTCGCGCAGGACATAGCCGCGGCCCCACACGGTTTCGATGTAATTTTCGCCGCCGGTCGCCTGCGACAACTTCTTGCGCAGTTTGCAGATGAAAACGTCGATGATCTTCAATTCCGGCTCATCCATGCCGCCGTAAAGATGGTTGAGAAACATCTCTTTCGTTAGCGTCGTGCCCTTGCGCAGGCTGAGAAGCTCGAGAATGCTGTACTCCTTGCCGGTCAGATGCACCGACTCGCCGTTCACGTCGACGGTGTGCGCGTCGAGGTTCACGGTCAGCCGCCCGGTGCGGATCACCGAATCGGAATGACCGGCGCTGCGTCTGACGATGGCCTGAATGCGCGCCAGCAGCTCGCTTTTGTCGAACGGTTTTGTCAGATAGTCGTCGGCACCGGTACCGAGACCTTTGACCTTCTGTTCCGATTGCGTCAGACCGGAAAGAATCAAAATCGGGGTCTTCACGCGGGCATCGCGCAATCGGCGCAATACTTCCATGCCGTCGATATCCGGCAGCATGAGATCGAGAATGATGATATCGTATTCGTAGAGCTTCCCGATTTCGAGCCCGTCCTCGCCGAGTTCGGTGGCGTCCACCACCATGCCGGCGGATTTCAGCATCATTTCGATGCTTTTCGAGGTCGTCGGGTCGTCTTCGACCAGCAACACCCGCATGAGAGGCTCCCATTCAACGCGTTAACGATTCGTTAACCATAGAATTAGTTAACGCATCAATCAAGAGCCCAAGTTATAGTGTTCTTTTTTTGTTCGTATATGCTGACGTTTTACTCCGCTTTAACCATTTTGGGCCGATATTTTAACCAACAGCCCACCGTCGGTGGATCCAAAAAATTGGCTCGGGAGCGTTCCGTGTGACCGGATTCGTCAACACCATCGTCAACGAGATCGAACGCTTGCCGGACGCGACGGTGTTCGGACGGGTCAGCGAGATCGTCGGCCTGTTGGTCGAAATCGAAGGCATCGAAGGCAGCTTGTCGATCGGTGACCATTGCGCGATCGAGGGGCGGCACGGCCGCCGCGTGATTTGCGAAGTCGTTGGCTTCAGGGACGGCCGCGCGCTGCTTATGCCGTTCGGATCGCTGGACGGCATCGGTCTCGGCTGCCGGGCGGAAATCGTCGCGTCGGATCCATCGATCTATCCCGACGACGCCTGGCTCGGCCGCGTCATCAATGCGTTCGGTGAACCGGTCGATGGAAAGGGGCCATTGCCAACCGGGCGTCTCGCCTATCGGGTTCACAACCGACCGCCGTCGGCACATACCCGCCAGCGGGTCGGCGGCAAGATCGACCTCGGCGTGCGGTCCATGAATGCGTTTCTGACCTGTTGCAGCGGCCAGCGCATGGGCATCTTCGCAGGGTCTGGGGTCGGGAAATCGACGTTGCTCTCGATGATGGCACGTTATACCGACGCCGAGGTCAGCGTCATCGGCCTCATCGGCGAGCGCGGCCGCGAAGCACGGGAATTCATCGAAGACGATCTTGGGCCGGAAGGCATGGCGCGCAGCGTCGTCGTCGTCGCGACGTCCGATGAGCCGCCGCTGGTGCGACGCCAAGCGGCTTACGTGACCTTGGCGGTGGCCGAGTACTTCCGTGACCGGGGCCGAAACATCTTATGCCTGATGGACAGCGTGACCCGCTTTGCTATGGCGCAACGCGAGATCAGCCTGTCGGCGGGCGAACCGCCCGCAAGCAAAGGTTATACGCCTGCCGTCTTCGCCGAACTGCCGCGGCTTCTGGAGCGTGCGGGGCCGGGCGCGGAAGGCCAGGGGAATATCACCGGACTTTTCACGGTTCTGGTCGAAGGCGACGATCACAACGAACCTGTCGCCGATGCCGTGCGCGGCATCTTGGATGGTCACGTCGTGCTCGACCGCGCGATTGCGGAACGTGGGCGCTATCCAGCGATCAACATCTTGAAAAGCGTGTCTCGAACCATGCCCGGCTGCAACACCCAGGCCGAGAATGCGATCATCTTTCGCGCCCGCCAATTGATGGCGACCTATGAGGACATGGCCGAATTGATCCGTCTCGGGGCCTATCGGCGCGGTACCGACCCCGGCATCGACGAGGCAATCCACTACTACCCGGGAATCGAGGCGTTCTTGAGCCAAGGGAAGGGGGACCATACGGACCTTGCATCATGCTACCGATTGCTCGCTGAAGCGCTCGATATGAAGCCGCCCGGACAGGAGGAAACATAAGTCGTGGCCAAGAACCTGAACAGCCTGATTCGCCTTCATCAATGGATTGTCGACGAAAAGCGCCGAAAGCTCGGCGACCTTTTGAAAATGGTGCAGGACCTGGAAGCACGCGCCAAACGACTCGAGGAAGAACTGATAGAGGAACAAAATATTGCGCGCGGCGCGCCGGAGCAGGCGGGGTTGACGTACGGTGGATACGCCAAGGCGGTCATCGACCGACGCGAACGTCTGGCGCTCTCGATCGCCGGCGTCGAAAAGCAGATCGCCCTTGCGCGCGAAGAGCTCAACGAAGCTTATCGCGATTTGAAGAAATACGAAGTCGCGCAGGACATCCGCGACCGGCGCGAGGCGGAGGAAACCGCGCGCAAGGATCAAATCGTTCTCGACGAGATCGGTCTACAGAGTTTCCGTCAGCGCAACCGCGCTTAGATCAATTCGTCTTCAAGCGCGAAAGCAGCGTCGGGTTGTCCCAGCGCGGCTGGCGGTCTTCGGCCAGCACGGCGTGGCGGTGGACCCCAACGGCCTGTGCGAAGCCGGTTGCGGCCTCGACCTGGATCCATTTTGGGACGAGCCGGTCGTTAACGTCGGTCAGAATCGTCGTCGCGATGGCTTCCAATCCTGACAGGTCGATTTCGCTCAAGCGGGCAAGATAGGTATCGAACGAATCCGATGCCAGGATATCGCGGTCCGGAACGAAGCGCAGGACCACGCTGACTTCTGTGCGTAAACGTATGAGGAAAGACGCCTCGATCGTTACGACGTAGTCGGATTTCGGATCGGGGTTCGGCGCGATCGAAAGCAACAGGCGGCGCTCGTGCGGGGTCATGGCGGTCGGTATCCGTTAAACGATCAACGTCGGATGATCGGGCAAGATCGTCTTGGTGTCGATCTCGATGAAATTAGCGGGGGTGGATTGAAATCCGACTATGCCGCCGATGCCCGCGATATCGTTTGCTTCGGCGAAAATGCGCCTGATTTCGTCGCGCATGCGGGCGGGCAGGGGCCGGTCGCTGCGCACCATCAAATCGACGCGCTTGTCCTTGTCGCGGACCAGTCCGTCCAATTGCATTCGGCCGACATTACTGAGATCGACGTCGATCACGAACCGCGTGCTGTCGTTCGCGGGTTGCGGGTCGTCCTCGTCGCGGGCCTGACGACGAGTCAGGATCCGAATTTGCTGGATATCGGGCGGCTGCCCGAACGGGATCAGTGCGATCCGCCAATCGCCTCCGCCCGGATCGTCGGCCAATCGTGACCTTTGCTGGAAATCCCCATCGAGTTTGGCCGCGAGATCGGGCCGCGTCCGTTGTAAGGTGCGCATGGGGCTTTCGCCCATCCAGGCGGCGATTTCGCCGCCGCGCAATGCCGCCAGGAACGAAAGAATACTCATGGCGAGCGTTGAATCGGCGCGCGGTATCGTTACCGTTGCAAGGTGGCGATGAGCGGTAGGATCGGTCTCGGCGAAAACGCGCATGGCTTCGTCCAGGCCCGGCCAGCCGCGCTCCAGCAGCGGCGACGTACGTGGCGGTTCGGCCGTCATCGGTAGTTTCGGCGGCCCCGTGATTTCAAAGACGACGGCCGTGCCGGGCGGCAGCGCGGCGCGGGTCGCGATCGAAAGTGTCCCGCCCGCGGTCTGTACCAGGGCGTGTCCGTGCCCGCCGCCGGGAATCACCGTGCCCGTCGCCGTCTGTCCGGCGGTAAAGGTGACACCTGCTTGCAAGGGCGGTGGGATTTGCCCCGAAAGAGGCTGAACCTGTGCAATGCGGATCGGAATTTGGGTACCGAGCGGCAGCGGGGATGTCGGGGCGGTGGCGGCACTTCTGACGCTTGCCAGGGCGGCAAGCGCCCCTTGCCCCGGCGCCTGGGGACCGCCGCGCGCGCTGGGCGCTTGACCTTGGCTCGGCGTCTGATGTGCTCCTTCGACACCGGTTTTGCCTTGCAGGGTGCCGCCCAAGGTGGCCCGCCCGGACGATTGGCCTTTGCCGCTTTGAAGATCCGTCTTGGCTGTATTGTCGGCCGGCGGCACGGCACGGACGAGAATCGCCTGAGTGGCGGTGCCGACCGTCAAACTGACCGTTGCCGGTTGCTGCGCCGTAGGTACGCCTTGAGGTCCGCCGGGGAGGCCTCCGGCAAGGCCCCCTTGCTGCCCCGCGTGCGGCAGCGGGCCGGTCTTCGGGCCAATGACCGGCGGTTTGCCGTTGACCGCCGCGATCAACACCTGCGGCGGTGAACTCTGAGTCAGGATTTGCAACACCACCTTGGCGTCCTTGGGCAGAACCACGACGGTTTCGAGTGTTAGGACTCCTGCCGTCGTCTGCACCTGGACTTGCGGGTTCTGGGTCGTGCCTCCGGTCAGGAGCACGACTCCTTCAAGTCTCGTGCCCGTGCCCAATTGCGCCAACCCGGCAGGCGGCGTCTGCACGTTCGCGATTGGCGCCGGCGTCGCCTGTGGCGGCGTCGGGGCTGGGCTGCCGGGCGGGACAATGGTGGTCATGGTCGCGCCAGCGCCTCCCGGTCACTCGATCAGGCGTTCGGCGATGGCCTCGATATCGCTTGCCGCCTCGGAGTTCGGGTAGCGAGTCAGGATCGAGGTCTGGCTACGGATTGCTTCGCGAACCCGATTGTCCCGCCGGACGATGCCGAGCAGCGGCGGCGAGATTTTTAAGAACCCCTGGCATGCCTTCAACAGCGTGTTGTAGGTACGCTCGCCTTCCTTGTTGGAATTCACCATGTTGGCGACGACGCGGATATCGTTGCCCGGGCGTTCGGCGTTGGTGATCTTGATGAAAGCATAGGCATCGGTCAGGGATGTCGGCTCGTCCGTCACGAGCACCAGACATATCGCGGCGCTGTGGGTCAATTGCCGCACGGTGCGTTCGACCCCGGCTCCCAGGTCGATGATGACTTTGTCGTATCCGGCGGCGACGCCGATCAGGTCGTCGCCCAGCATCTGCAGGCGGCTTGGCGCCAGATTCGCGAGCCCGCCCGAACCCGACCGCCCGGCGATTACGTCGAAGCCGCCCTCGTCATAGGCCGTCACGGCCTGGCCCAGCGTAAGTCTACCGGAGATGACGCCGCCGAGATCATGGCGAGGCATGATGCCCAGTTGAATGTCCATGTTGGCCAGGCCAAGGTCGCCGTCGAACAACAGAGTGCGCTGACCGCGCTTGGCGAGAGCGTGTGCCAGGGTGATCGAAAACCAGGTCTTGCCGACGCCTCCCTTGCCCGACGCAACCGCCAAGATGTTACGCCCCCGGGCGCGGGCGATAGGGGGCGGTGCGACTTCGGGTGACGTCATGACAGGGCCTTTGTCTCTACTGAAGACGTTTTGTCGGCGGTATGGGGCAAGATCATGCGCGCCAAGGATACCGGATTGATTGTGGCAAGTCCGCCGGCAACGTGAGGTGTAATGCCGACGTCGGCAATGGTCATGCGGGCCGCGTCGGCGGCGGCGAGAAGCCCGCCCAGGCGTCGCGCCATGTCGAGGCGCGTCACGACGAGGCGATTTGCGCCCAAGGCGGCGAAGGCAGACGCGGTTTCTGCCATTTCCATGGCATCGCCGCCTGCCGCCAGCACCAGCACGGGTTCGGCGGCGGCCGCGACGATTAGTGCCCGCAAGGCAGCCATTTCGTTGGCATCGAACGGGTTGACGCCCTGGGTGTCCACATAGATCGGAATGCCGGGATCGAAGCCGCGCACGGTGGTTTCCAGCGCTTCGGGTCCGTTCACGGATTTCAAGTCGATCTTCATGATCCGGGTAAATGCCGCCAACTGATCAAATCCGCCGGCCCGGTAGGTGTCCGTGGTAACGACGCCGATACGGTGGCCCGCGATGGTGGCCCGTGCGGCCAATTTGGCGGTGGTGACGGTCTTGCCGCCGCCGGGCGGGCCGACCAGCATGGTCGGGCGGCCGATGTCGACTTCGGGCAACGGGCGGAATGAAAAGCCGGCATCGACGGCGCCGGCGAACGCGAGCGTTGCGTCGGCGACTTCGAGTGCGCCCGCGGTCGCCGCGAGCCTCTCTGCGAGGCGCGGCGGTGTGCCATGATAACCCAACGCCTGGCGCACGGTCTCGGTCACGTTGACCGGTTCGGCCGGTGTTTCGGCGGCGTCGAGCAAAGGTTCGGGAGCATTTTCCAGCGCTGCCGTGACGCGGGCTCCCCGGCCGTCGGCGTCTTTTTGGGTCGATACGATGATCGCTTGATCGCCCAATTCCCGGCGGACGATTGCCATGGCCTCTGCGGTGGTTGGCGCGGTGTAGGTCTTAAGCCGCATGGGACCGCTGCCTCAGATCTGTCCGACGGTCTTGATCCGTGCTTTGGAATAGACCTCGTTCTGAGAAAGGACCGTGGTCATCGGCCGGAATCGCTCCACGATCGAACGCACGTACGGGCGGATGCCGGGGCTGGTCAGCAGCACCGGCGTGTCGCCCATCATGGCATGGCGCTCGAATACGGTACGTAGTTGGCTGATGAATTCCTGAAGCTTCGAGGGAGGCATGGACAGCTGCTTGTCGTCTCCGCCGCCGACCAAACTCTCGGCAAACACCTGTTCCCACTGCGGCGAAAGCGAAACCAGCGGGATATAGCCGGATTCGGCCGTGTGCATGTCGCTGATTTGACGGGCCAGCCGAGCACGCACATGCTCGGTGATCAGCATGACGTTGCGGGTATGGCCGCAAGCCTCGGAAATACCTTCCAGGATCGTCGGCAGATAGCTAATCGAAATCCGTTAGGCCAACAGGTTCTGCAGCACGCGCTGGATGCCGCCGATGGAAATCTGGCTCGGCACCATATCGGCGACCAGCTTCTGATGCTCTTTGTCCATCTCGTCGAGCAGCTTCTGCGTTTCGGCGTACGACAGAAGCTCGGCCATGTTGTCCTTGATCACCTCGGTCAGGTGCGTGGTGATGACCGTCGCCGGATCGACCACCGTATAGCCGCGGAACAGTGCCTCTTCCCGGTTCGATTCGTCGATCCACATGGCAGGCAGGCCAAAGGTGGGCTCGACGGTTTTTTCGCCCGGCAAGGTGATTTCTTCGCCGCGCGGATCCATGACCATCAGCATGTTCGGCCTCAGGTCGCCGCGCCCGGCCTCGATTTCCTTGACCCGAATGACATAGGCATTGGCCGGAAGCTGCATGTTGTCCTGAATGCGTACCGGCGGCATGACGAAGCCGACGTCGGACGCCATCTGGCGCCGGAGGGCCTTGATCTGATCGGTCAAGCGTTGGCCGTCGCGAGGTGCGTTGATCAGGGACAGCAGGCCGTAGCCGAGTTCCAGGCGCACGTAATCGATTTTCAGCGCGCTGGCGATGGGTTCTTCGGCGGACGGCTTTTTCTCCAGTGTCTGTTCTTCGGCGGCGCGCTGCGCCTCCTCGACCACGCGACGGGTGTTCACTCGGGTCACGGCGAAGGCGATGCCGCCGGTGATGCTTGCCATGACGAGAAATGGGATGGCCGGGATGCCGGGCAGGATCGCCAGTGCGACGAGCAGGACCGACACCAGCGCCATGGCCCGCGGCTGTCCGCCCAATTGCTTGAACACGGCCTTGTCGGCGGATCCGGCGACGCCGGCCTTGGTGACCACCATGCCGGCGGCGGTCGAAACGATCAGCGCCGGAATCTGGGAAACCAATCCGTCGCCGACCGTAAGGCGCGTGTAGGATTCGGCGGCGTCGGCGAACGATATTCCCTTTTGGGCGACGCCGATGATCATGCCGCCGATGACGTTGATGAAGGTAATGAGAAGGCCGGCGATGGCGTCGCCGCGCACGAACTTGGCCGCGCCGTCCATGGAGCCGAAGAAGGTACTTTCCTCTTCCAGTTCACGCCGGCGCCGGCGGGCTTCGTCTTCGTTGATCAGGCCGGTCGACAAATCGGCGTCGATCGCCATTTGCTTGCCGGGCATGGCATCCAACGTGAAGCGCGCCGATACTTCGGCGATTCGTCCGGAGCCTTTGGTGATGACGACGAAATTGACGATGACCAGGATCGCGAAGACGATGATACCGATGACGAAATTTCCGCCCATGACAAAACCGCCGAAGGCCTCAATCACTCGGCCGGCCGCCGCCGGGCCGGTGTGACCCTCCGCCAGGATCAGGCGCGTGGACGCCAAATTCAACGACAGGCGAATCATCGTGGCGAGCAGCAGGACCGTTGGAAATGCATTGAAATCCAAAGGTTTTTCGATAAACAGCGCGATCATCAAGATCAGCACCGAGAACGTGATCGAAAACGCGAGCGAGACGTCGAGAAGCCATTTCGGCATCGGCAGAATCAGGACGACGAGGATCATCACCACGCCGAGGGCGAGCATGACGTCGCCGCGCTTCAGGATGGCAAGCATCAGCTTGTGCCAAGTGAAGCCGGATCCCGGTTCCGTGGTCGTCGCGACTTGTGACGCTTCGGCCAACGCAGTGGCTCCTCAGGTTATGGCGACGGTCGGTCGGTTTCGCCAGGGGAGGGCACGGCGAAGCCGTCTTCGCTGTACTGTTTCAATTTGTTGCGTAGCGTACGGATCGAGATGCCGAGAATGGTCGCTGCATGGGTTCGATTGCCGAGACAGTGATGCAGCGTATCGATGATAAGCTCGCGCTCGACTTCGGCGACCGTGCGCCCGACCATGCCGTCGGCGCCGGCCGCGCCGCTCGCGGCCCGCGTCTGTTGTTGGCCCGATGAAAACTGGATCGCCTCGGCGCGAATTTCGCTGCCGCCCGAGAGAAGCACGGCGCGATGCAGCGCGTTTTCCAATTCGCGCACGTTGCCCGGCCAGGTATAGGCCGACAGCATCTTCGATACCTCCGGGGAAATCGTCATGGGCTTGAACCCATTCGATTCGGCATATTTGGCGACGAAATAGTCTGCCAGTGCCGGAATGTCCTGCGGTCGGTCCTTCAACGGCGGTATTTTCAGATTCATCACGTTCAAGCGAAAATAAAGGTCTTCGCGAAACGTGCCCTTTGCGACCTCGTCCTCGAGTTTGCGGTTCGACGTCGCGATGATGCGCACGTCCACCTTGACCGGATGATTGGATCCGACCCTGTCGATCTCGCGTTCCTGGAGCGCACGCAGCAGCTTGGCCTGCAAGCGGACATCCATCTCGCTGATTTCATCCAGCAAAAGGGTGCCGCCGTTGGCTTCCTCGAACTTGCCGATCCGCCGCGCGACGGCGCCGGTAAACGCGCCCTTTTCGTGCCCGAACAGCTCGGATTCCAGCAGGTTCTCCGGGATTGCGGCGCAGTTGACGGCAACCAGCCTGTGGGGCCGTCGGCGCGAACGGTGATGAATGTGACGGGCGAGCACTTCCTTGCCGGTGCCGGATGGCCCCGTGATCAGGATGCTGGCGTCGCTCGGTGCCACCTGTTCTGCCATGCGAATGACGTCGGCCATGCGCGGGTCCTTGTGGACGATGGCATGGCTTTCCTCGGTGACGGCGGCAAGAACGGCGGCGATCAGGTCTGTGCTCGGCGGCAGGGGCACGTATTCCCTGGCGCCGGCCTTGATCGCCTGAACGGCCAAGCGGGTATCGTTGCCGACGCCGCATGCAACCACGGGCACGTTGATGCGCTCGGCCTTCAGCCCCGCGACAAGTTTTGCGACGTCCTGCTGGACGTCGATCATCACCAAGTCGGCGCCTTGCCCCGAGCGGAGCGCATTCAACGCGCCATCGACGGAGTCCACGTGCGCGACCTTATTGCCGCGCTGCATGGCGATCTGGCTGGCGGCGCCGATCTGCCCGTCCATCGTGCCGACGATCAAAAGATACATGTCGCCGATTCCGTGACGTTCGATCTGTTCATCAGTCGAAATACCTAACTCGTTTCGACGGCGGCAAGATGCTGTTCAAAAGCATCTCGAGCCGCCGGGGGTTTTCTTGCCGACCGATCGATGCGGCGCCCATCGTATAGACGTTGTTGACGAGCGCTTCCTCGTGGGAATTGCGTTCCAGTTTCGATGCCATGGGCGAAAACACCAGGTTCGCCAACACGGCGCCGTAGAAGGTGGTCAACAGCGCGACCGCCATCGCGGGGCCGATCGATCCGGGATCGGAAAGGTTGCCGAGCATCTGCACCAAGCCGATCAGCGTTCCGATCAACCCCATGGCGGGCGCGTACTCGGCCATTTTCCGAAGCACGCTCGCGCTCTTCGCATGGCGCTGCACCATCGCCACCATGTCGCGCCGCATGATCGCTTCCACTTCCTCGCCGGGCGTGCCGTCGACGACCATGGCCATGCCCTTGTGCAGAAACGGTTCCTCGGTCAGCGAATCCATGACGCCCTGCAGCGCCAGCACGCCCTTGCGTCTGGCGACCTCGGCGATTTGGAGGACTTGAACGGCGGCTTCCGAGGGGTCCCGCGATGTGTAGAAAACCGTTTTCATCATGACGCGAACCGTGCGCAGCATTTCGCCCAAGGAAAAGCACATCGTGGTGATGGCCAGCGTGCCGCCAACGACGATCAGGACCGACGGTATGTTGACGAAGGATGTCCATGATCCTCCCAACACAATCGCCGTGCCGATCAAGCCGAAACCCGACAGCAGACCGACCACGGTCGCCAAATCCATTGTGGATCGAGGGGGATCCACCTGAATCGGGGTATCTTCGTCTGCCATGCCCCCCCGCCTTTTCCGTCCGGTCCCCGAATTAGCTGCGTTCGGTCTTGATGATTTCCGTCATGGTCACGCCGAGGCGATCCTCGACGACAACGACTTCGCCGCGCGCGACCAGACGATTGTTGACGTAAATGTCGATGGCCTCGCCGACCTTGCGGTCGAGTTCGATAACCGCGCCGCGACCGAGCTTCAGAAGCTGGCTTACTTGCATCGTCGCTTTTCCGAGCACGGCGGAAACCTGCACCGGAATGTCGTAGACGGCTTCGAGATCCTTGGCGCTACGCGGCAGGTCGCCCATGTCATTCATATCGGGTCGATCGTTGTCCCCCGAGGCCACTTGGCCCTTCGGCTGGGCGTCGTCCAGTTCCGGTAGATTGAGATCCGATTTTTCAGCCATAGCATTGTTTCCATTCAAAGAAGAAGGGTCTGTCGCGATCTTCAGTCTACCTGTTTTGACCGGCCACGCCTAATTCCACGGGCCGGAATTCGGGTAGGCATCCGCCGGATCATGTCGCCATCTCGCCGTCGGCCCGGATTTGGTCGGTTTCGGCGTCCGCGCCGCCTGTACCCGCCGGGGCGTCCTGCGGCGCCACGGTCGCCGGCATCGCCGTCGATCCGTCGGCCGATTCGGCCGGCAAGGCAATCTCGGCGAGACCATTTCGTTCCAGCACGCCGTCGATCGCCTGCCAGATCGCCGCGGTGTCGCGAGTGGCGCCGCCGTTCGTCCAGTCGATCCGGCAATCGCCGGGCGGAATGTCGTCCCGACCTTCCAGTGCGATTCCGCCCCGGAACATGACTTGAGTCTTGAGTGTTTCGAGGCGCGCCTTCAAGGGATCGACCAGTTGATTGTTGACGCGTATTAGAAGTGCCGCCTCGCCCAGCACCAATGCCATCGCTTGGGCGGTGACCCGTTCGATTTCCCCGAGCCCGCATTTCTCGTTTAAGTCCGGAAACAGCTTCCGCGCCACGGCAAGCCCAACCTTGACGGCGTCGTCCCGGGCCTCGGCTTCGACGTTAGCCTGGTCCTGCAAGACGTCGGCCAAGCGTTCGCCGACGGTCGCAAGCGTGTCGAGAATGGCCTTATCCAGGCCCTCGGCGGCCTCGCGAATGCCTTGTTCGCGTCCTTGCTGGAAGGCCTCGTCGCGCGCCGCGGCCAACTCCTCCTCCGTGAAGGTGGGCGGCGGCGGGGGCTCGGGCTCGGCAACCGACCCTGGGGCATCGGCCGCTTCCGCTACCGCGTCGGGTTCGGACTCTGCGATGTCGAAGCTGCGGTCAAACAGAAACTTGCGTACGACGGCCATCGATTAGTAGACCAGCTCGTCTTCTTCGCCGCTGCCGGCGATGACAATTTCGCCGGCGTCGGACAGCGCCTTCGCGGTTTGCACGATGGTCGCCTGCGCTTCGTCGACGTCCTTGAGGCGAACGGCACCCATCGCCTCCATGTCTTCCCTCAGCATCTTGCCGGCGCGTTCCGACATGTTCGCGAAGAAGAGGGTCTTGACCTCTTCCGACGAGCCCTTGAGGGCGGTTGCGAGCACATCCTTCTCGACCTGGCGGAGCAGCGTCTGGATGCCGCTGGCATCGACGCGCGTCAGATCGTCAAACGTGAACATCAACTGCTTGATGCGTTCGGCGGATTCGCGATTGCGCTCCTCGAGCGCGGTCATAAACCGGTTTTCCGTGTTGCGGTCGAGGTTGTTGAAGATATCCGCCATCATTTCGTGCGAGTCGCGCCGTGCCGTCCGGGCCAGGTTGGTCATGAATTCGGTGCGAAGCGTCTTCTCGACGTGATCGAGGATGTCCTTCTGAACCGACTCCATGCGCAGCATGCGCATGATGACTTCCATCGAGAAATTTTCGGGCAGCAGCGACAGCACGCGAGACGCATGGTCGGCCTTGATCTTGGAAAGCACGACGGCGACGGTCTGCGGGTACTCGTTCTTCAGGTAATTGGCCAGCACCGCCTCGTTGACGTTGCCGAGCTTGTCCCACATGGTGCGGCCCGCCGGGCCGCGGATTTCTTCCATGATCTGATTGACGCGGTCTTCGGGAAGGGTCGACCCGAGCAGGCGTTCGGTGGAGTCGAAAGAGCCGACCAGGGAGCCCGCCGACGAGAGCTGATCGGCGAATTCGACGAACAGGCGCTCGACGACGGTCGAATTGATTCCGCCGAGGCTCGCCATGGTCTGCGACAGTTCCTTGATTTCCTCGTCGTCCATGCGTTCGAACAAGCGCGCGGCATGTTCGTTGCCGATGGCCAACATGAAAATCGCGGCTTTCTGCGGGCCGTTAAGGCTTCGATAGTCGTCTTTAACCCTTGCCATGGCGCGTCGCTCTCTTTCTTAGACTTCTTGGTACATCCACGAACGGAGGATAGAAAGGGCCTCTTCGGGGTGCTTTTGCACGATTTCGCCGACTTTCTTCACCGAAGACGCTTTGACGCGGCCTTCGACGCGGTCGATGTCGATCAGTTCCTCGAATTGCTCTTCTTCGCGATCCCCTTCGATCGGCACCGGCACGCCGCCAGGGCCCGTCAGCGCCGGCGCGGCGCCGGTCTGATCGGCCAGCATGCGGGCATCGGCCATCATCTCGGCGGCGCTGGGCAGGGCCTCGAAAGCCCTCGAAATGAGCGGGCGCACCACCAGCAGAATGACCAGGATGGCGACGATGCTCAAGACCAGGATTTCGGCCATCCGGATCATGTCCTGCTTGGTGAAGCCGAAGAACAGTTCCAGCGGCTTCTCGGCCGGGGTGACGTCGACGAACGGCATATTGATGACCTCGACGCGGTCGCCGCGTTCGGCGTTGAATCCGATGGTGCCGCGTACCAGGGTCGCCATCAGGTCCATTTCTTCCTTCGTGCGCGGCTTGTACGTCGTCTTGCCATCGGCGTCCTTGGCCTGTGCGCCATCGATCAGGACGGCGACCGACATGCGCTTGACGACGCCGGCTTCGCGCACGTGATTGATGACCTTCTTGGAAATTTCGAAGTTGACGGTTTCCTCGTTGCGGTTTTCGGCGGACTGAGAAGACTGCCCGGCGGTCTGCGACACGTTCGGATCGGGTAGGTTGGTCGCCACGCTGACGGGCGGTTCGCCTTGGCCGTCGCGGGTCGAACCCGTCTGCTCGATGGTCTGGGTGGAACGCACCACTTGGCCGTCGGGATCGTACTTTTCCTCGGTGGTGGCGATCCGGTCATAATCGATTTCGGCATTGACCTCGGCACGGACCTTCCCGAAACCAACTGTCTTTTCAAGCAGTTCCTCGACGGTTCGCGCCATCCTGTTTTCGAACTGGCGGCGGCGCTGGTCGGTTTTTGCGGCGGCGGCGGCGGGCCCTTGTTCCTCGAATCCGGCGGCCAGAAGCGCGCCTTTGTTGTCGACGATGGAAATGCGATTCGGCTGCAATCCCGGCACGGCGGCGGCGACGAGGTGCTGCACGGCGGCGATCTGCTCGTTGCCCAGGCGCTTGGCGCCCGCCATCGAGAGAACGACGGACGCGCTCGGCTCTTGCTTTTCGCGGCTGAACAATTCGCGTTTCGGCAGCACCAGATGGACGCGGGCCGATTGGACGCTGGAAATGGACTGAATGGTGCGCGCCAGTTCGCCCTCGAGCGCGCGCACCAGATTGACGTTCTGCATGAAATTGGTGGCGCCGAGCGAGTCGGTCTTATCGAAGATTTCGTAACCGATCGATCCGCCGCTGGGCAGGCCTTGCTGCGCCATCGCCATGCGCATGCGCGCAACCCGGTCGCCGGGCACCAGGATCGCGGTGCCGTTGTTCTTGATTTCGAAGGGGACGTTCTGGGCCTCGAGCTGTTGCACGATGCGCGCCGCGTCCTTGACGTCCAGTTCGTTGTAGAGAACGGCCAGGTGCGGCGTCGCGAGCCGGGTCGTCAGGTAAATGAAGAAACCGACGAGACCGACAAGCACGAGCCCCATGACCGCAAGCCGGGCCGTGCCGATCTTGCGAAAAGCCTGCAGCAGTGTATCCAAGGTCGCTCTCCCGTAACGTTCCGCGGCGGCGCGGGAAATCCCCGATGGCCCGCGCCCGGCCGTCTTCGTTATCCCGGACAAGCTAGCGAGAAGATCGTAAACGGGTGGTTAACGGCCCGGCAAGAATTGCCTATTTCGGCGCAATGCAGACAGCCGAAAAGGCGCGCCCACGGGCACGCCATTATACTAATTTATTGAAAATACTAGTTAATATCCAGAAGAACGGGCCATCACCGGAGCCGGAGATTCGGCCGCCGCCCGACCTTGTTGGCCGCGGGTGCGATATTCCTTAATCCGGGTGGTACGCAGGCCTTTGACCCCGAAATCCGAAAACAGACGGTTCCAGGACAGAAATTCGTCCAGGGACAGGGAATAGCGCTCCAGCGCGTCCTCGACGGTCAGCAGGCCCTGGCGGACGCCCGCGACCACGGCCGCCTTGCGGCTGATGACCCAGCGCCGGGTACCGGGCGGCGGCAGGTCCGTTTCGGCGACGGCGTCCGGACGGGTGCCGTGTCCGGCCGTTCCGGCGGGGGCGGGCGCGTCTCGGTCGAATTCGTGGCGCATGGTCAATCCGCTTTGCTTTTCAAGGGCATGGCGTCCATTCGGGAAGATTACCAGCAAGCCGTTAAAAAACCGCTAAGGCACGGATGGAAAACGAATTTCGGAGACAAACGAAGCCTGGGGCCGCCCGAAAACAGAACCGGCCCGATCGTTCTGATCGAGGGCGCCAATACCAATTAGATCAATCGAGTAGCGGGGAGTGAGGATTTCCGCGCCTTTTTCCGCCCTTCGGCATGGGCGAACACCATCGAATGCAACCTAGCCTAAGGGAGTTGGGTTACAAATCGGGTTACAAAAATTGGATAGCGCGGCACGGGGCGAACCCATGCGACTTCTACTGCGGTATAAGAAAAAACTGGTAACGTCGTGGCCGAAGAAAGGCTTCAATGTAGCCCCAGTTTGGAGATGTAGGGGCACCATCTATTACGTTAAGGGGGGCTGACATTTTCAAAACGATTGCGCGCGCGTTGATCTTGTCATGTCTGCCTGCGGTTCTTTGGGCCAATTCACCGCGAGCACAGGTGTTGGATTTTTCCCGAGAACCGACTTACACGGGAACACTTATTTCCGTAATTGACGCCGGAACGGCTGTGGTTCGCTTAGCCCGAGACACAGACGGGAAGGAAGGAATATTCAGAATAAAGATTGACGGAATTACGTTACCTTCAATACCTCCTCCAAAATGCGACACGAAAAGGAATTTGAGCTCCGAGGGCAGAGATACGCTAAAATCGCTACTACAGGGAAGATTCAAAGTCACAAGGGTATTTGGCCGCCAAAAAAATAGAGAAATATATGGAAATAACGAGATTCCTTACGAAATCTTTGCAGCCAGAATCATTGACGACCGGGGACGTTCTATCGCGCAGATAATGTATGATCTAAAATTGTTTTGCCCGTACTCGATGGATGAACTTCAACGCAATTAGCGCTGCCACGCCCGAGCGATGTGGCGCGAATTAGCGCGCGGATTTCCTCATGTTGAAGAGGGCGCGATAAATTACCGTCTGTTGACCGGACTCAGCTTGAATATTTCCGGTTATGAATTGTTTCCAAAGGGGCTAACGCCCGAACCCCAATGAATGCCGATTGAATGCGGTCGATCATTGCGCGCCGCCTTGACGTTCCAAGAGCTCTTTCATACTACGTTCCCCTTCCATTTTTGCTTCTGCCGGATCGAAAACGACCATACAGAACGCATCTCGCTCGGCGGGAACGGCGACGTAGCGACATCTCGTTAATCGGTCCGTGAACCGGTCCAGAACATAGACGACTTCGTTACGCTGGCCTCCCAACCAGAATGAATCGACGGCGGCAATTTGATGGCGGGAGACGCCGAAGATCGACCCTGCAATCAACGCTCCGGCGCTGGCGACGGCGGCGGCAATCATCCAGTCGCGGCCTGCGCGCATCACACCTACCTCCTCTAAGCATCGACGACGTGCCCATCATCCTTTCAGTTCAGAAAAAAATCCGCAACCGCCCCGAAACCATGCGGGGCAAAAAATTTCAGACAGGCACCCAGGGGCTTCGCGATGGTTTTTTGGCAATCTTGCGAGGGCAGCACCCCTAGAGACGCGCGGATCGCGATTTTTGAAAGCCCCCCCTCGATTCCGACCGCGACCGGCGCGAGCCCCCGCCCCCATGCCGAATTATCGCCGAAGGGGGGGCGGAAGGGTGCAACCGTTCCCTGTAATCGGGCCGGTTCTCTCTCAATCGCAAGGAATGGCGCGGCTTTCATGGCGCTGCATCCTGGTTTGTAACCCCCGATGTAACCATGCCCGGCGCTTCGCCCGTTCGATGCTCGATTATCTGGGCGTCGTCGCCTGGGTTTTGCCGGACGATCAAGCGCAACGTGATTCCCGCGTCGCCAGACCGCCCGGAACGCGCTTGCGAGGGTACAACCCCGTTAATCTCCAAGACGTGTTTTGCAAGATCGGCCTGTACCTTCTCGGATTGTGCGTTCCCCATTAGGTGCATGACCCTTGCGGTTGCCAGAGCAAAGCCACGGGTGCCGAGGGTTTCACGGAGTTGCTTGTCCAGTTCGGCTTTGACGGCGGGATTGCTTAAAGCCTTTCGGGCGCCTCTCTCCGTCACGCCCACGCGCTCGGCAAGGTCGGAAATCGTCAGTTCCGCCGATTGAATAATGGCGGCGATCAATTCCCGGTTCTTGGGCGTGACGCGGTGCTGTACCGGCGCGGCAGGGAGGGTGCTATCCGACCGCTTCGACCGGCGCTTCGCCGCATAGGCTTCGAGGGCTTTGTCCGTCATCGTTAGGCCCCCTGCAATTCGCCTAGATGTCGACCGGCAGCCGCGCCGACCGAGTTACGGGCCGGGGCCTTCGTGGTATCGGTCGGGAAGGCCGTCA
>CAZDFF010000002.1:0-42514 GCA_964504425.1 uncultured Hyphomicrobiales bacterium | reverse complement strand
CGGCGCCCCAGATCGTCGTAAAGCCGGTCTCGGCGATATCGCGTTGGTCCCAAACGTCCTCGAAACCGATCGACGACCAGAACGTTCCCATGTTGTCGAACGTCGCGAGCCCACCATAGAGAAACGCCGTCCGGTAGCCCTGCGTCCGCATCAACGCCGGCAGGGAGTTCATCCCTGCCGAACCGGGACGCCGCACGGTCGACGCGCCGGGAATCGGCGGGAACGACGTGAGAATCGCTTCGAGCGCGCGCACCGTCCGGTTTCCGGTCGAGTAGACGTTGGAAAAAAAGACCCCGCCCTCGATGAGCGCCGAAAGATTGGGCGAGGTTTTTTCGGGACCCTTGTTGTCGTGTCCGTCGACGTAAACCGATCCGAACGATTCCTCGAACACCAGGACGACGTTCAACGGCCGCGCCGGACCCGGGTTCGCGATTTTGCGCCACAGGCCTCCCCTGGCCCACCCGTCGGCCGTCGATGCCGAACCGTCGCGCGCGACCATGTGACGCGTCAGGGCCAGGGCTTCGTCGTCGGGCATGGAAAGATATAGGCCGTCGAACTTTTCGTCGTTGGTGACGGCGGCCCGGACAAGCGCGTGATAGGCGTTGGTGGCGATTTCCGCGACCTCGCGATTGGCGAACCGGGACGGGATATCCGCCGCAAATACCGCCCCGGCGACGGCCACCGAGGCCACCGCCATGGCCAACGCCCGGCGGCGTTCGCCGATGCGGATCGGTGCCGCCAGCGCTCGCGAGAATGACCGACGCAAAAGCAGATAGAGGGCGGCGCTCAGCGCCATGACGATCGGCAGAAGAATTCCAAGCGGAAAGGATTCGCGGATGTTGCCGATGACCTCGCGCGGAAAGACGATGTAGTTGACGGCGATCGAGTTGTAGCGACTATCGAATTCGTTCCAGAACGTGGCCTCGGCGAATTCGTTGAACACGAGCCCGACGCACACGACAAACAGTCCGGCATGGGCGACAGCCGCCCATACGCGTTTCTGGAACGCACGCCGGAAAAGATAGATGGCGCCGACCGTCGGCAGCACGATGACCAGCCCGGTCGCCAGGTTTTCAATAAGCCCGGAAGCCAGGATCGCGAAGACGCCCGATTGAAGCCCGGTCCCCGCCAACGCCGACCACGCCATCAGGGCCGCGGTATCGCAGGTTTCGATCAGCACGAACGCGATCAGCAGCACCCGCCAGAAATGAAACCGCTGCGACGCGCGCATCGGCACCGCACCCGAATTTTCCGCAGGCGCCGGCCGCTTTTCGAAAAACGGGAGGATAAAGTACAGCGCCACCGACGTCGCGCCGAGCGCGACCCAGGCCGCATCCTCGCGTACCCAGGTTTCGATCGGGGTGCCCTGCATGAAAACGTCGGACGCAAATTCCAAGACGGAAAAGCTGGCGCAGACGGCAAGCACGCCGTTGTATTCGCGCCCGAACAAGATCCCCGGAAGAAACCGCCCGGCCGGCGCACGCCAGCCGCCGAATCTCGGCAAGAACGCGGGCGTTCTCGCGGCCCACGCTCGGTAAGCGTCGCCGAAACGGATTTCGAGCGCGGTTTCTTCCTGCACAACGGCACGACGAACATAAAACCAATACCCGACGGCGAAGATCGCGAGAAGCCACCATACCTTGAGGCTGACGATCACCCCCAGCGTCGCCAAAAAATTTCCGACATGCAGCGGATGGCGAACGAGCGAATGCATGCCCGTCGTGTTCAATTGATCGGCAGAATCCGATTCCCTGGAATCGACCCGTGTCGAACCGACAAATCCGATCGTCAGCCAGCGGATCGAAAGGCCCGCGAACGAAATTCCGACCGCGACGAAAAACAGGGCGTGTTCGATCGCGGGACCGACGGCCTTCGAAACGCGCGCCGCCTCAGGCATCGCGACGGCGATCAGCGCCAACAGCAAAAGAGGCGCATAGCCATGCCATTGCGACAGCCGCGAGTCGTCGTTCTTAAACTCTTCGATGCCCGGCATCCGATTCACGCACTAAAGGCGCCACTTAATGGAGATGCACCGAATATGCGCCCACGCACGGACCGCCGCAAGTTCGGGTCCCGCGCCTGCGACGCGCTTTCAAATCAAAACCCCGGCGGCGGCGCGGCTTCCTTCGGCGCCAGCGCCAGCACCTTGAACAGCGCGCCCATGGCTTGCGGATCGGCCAAGCGAACCCGGGCCAGCTCGATCGCCAGGCGCGATTCCGGCGGGGCTTTTTCCTTCAGCTTCGCGGCGCGATGCGCGAGGCCGATCCGTTCCAGGAACGCGCCCTGCGGCAGCGGCCCGTACGCCGCCGCGCCCGCCGCCGTCGCCGCGCCGATGAGCGCCCGGAAGTCGACATGCGCCGTGAGGTCGGCATCGCCCGGATCGAGCAGCGGCGGATGGAAAACATGGCCCTTCACCGACTGCAAGGTTTCGCCGACGCCGCCCATGTGGCCGTAATCGACGATCAGCGCTACACCGCCGTGGACCGCGATGCGGCGGGCGATTTCGGCAACGGTTCGATTCGCCCCTTCGTTGACCTCGAAGATCGCGCCGTCCTCGGCATCGGGAAACTCGGCCTCGCAAATATCGCCCATCACAAAACCGAAGCCGCCGTCGCCCAAGCCGACCAGCCGTTCGCGCCAGACGTCACCGGTCTTGACGAACTGGCGGATCGGCAGGGCGTCGAAGAATTCGTTGGCGATCAAGACGAATGGCCCCGGCGGCACGGCCTCCAACGATTCGTGCCATTCCGGCGCGTGGCCGGACCCTTTCAGGGATGCCGCCTGTTTTATCGTCAGGGCCGGGCTGGTTTCCACGAAATGGACGCGAAGCGCGTTGCGGAAATCGGGCACGCCCTCGATCGCGCGCAGCGCGTCCTTCATCAGCGTGCCGCGCCCGGGCCCGAGTTCGATCACATCGACCGGATCGGGCGCGCCGAGCTGGCGCCAGGCGACGGCGGCCCACAGGCCGATCAGTTCGCCGAACATCTGGCTGACCTCCGGCGCGGTCGTGAAATCGCCGGCGCGGCCCAGGGGATCGCGGGTCCGGTAGTAGCCGTGGTCGGGATCGGACAGCGCCGCGTCCATGAACGCCGCCACCGAGATCGGGCCTTCCAATTCGATGACGCGGCGCAGATGCCGGGCCAGCGGGTTCATTTTCGCAGCGCCCGGACGATCATCCAGGCGCCGACCAGAATCATCGGCAGCGACAGCCATTGGCCCATGGTGCTGCCGCCGGCGAGAAAGCCGATCTGCTGATCGGGCTGGCGGAACAGTTCGACGAACGAGCGCGCCAGCGCGTAGCCGATCAGGAACGTGCCGGCGACGATGCCGGGCCGCGACCGGATACTTTCGGTGCGCCACATGATTTGCAGCACGATCAACAGCACCAGGCCCTCGAGCGCGGCCTCGTAAAGCTGGCTCGGGTGGCGCGGTTCGGGCCCGCCGCGCGGGAAGACCATGCCCCAGGACACGTCGGTCGGCCGGCCGAACAATTCGCCGTTGATGAAGTTGGCGATGCGGCCGAGCAGCAGCCCGATCGGCACGACCGCGGCGACGATGTCGGCGAAGCGCCAGCCGTCGATCTTGTGCCGCCGCACGAAGATCAGGCCGCCGATCGCAACGCCCAGGAAGCCGCCGTGAAAGGACATGCCGCCTTCCCAGATGGCGAGCGCCGACAACGGGTGCGACAGGTAGTAGGCCGGATTGTAGAACAGCACGTAGCCCAACCGCCCGCCGAGGACGACGCCCAACGTCGCCCAGACCAGAAAATCGTCCACGGCCTCGGCGGTCGCGACCTTGGGCCGCCGGGTCGCCATGGCGCGCGCCAGACGCCAGGCGATCAGCAGGCCGAAGATGTAGGCGAGCGCGTACCAGCGGATCTGAAACGGGCCGACGGCAATCAGCACCGGGTCGATCGCGGGGAAGGTCAGCGCGAAGGTCATCGGCGCCTACCGATAAGGATCGGGTTTGGCGAGGTAATCCTTCACGTACATCCCGACGCCGTCTTCCAAGGACGTGAACGGCTTGGCGTAGCCGGCGGCACGCAGGCGCTGCATCTTCGCCTCGGTGAAATACTGATAGCGGTCGCGGATCGCTTCCGGCGTCGGCACGTAATCGATCTTGGGCTCGCGGCCGACGGCATGGAACACGGCGGTCGCCAGTTCGGCGAACGAACGCGCCTTGCCCGAGCCGCAGTTGAACAGCCCGGAGACTTTCTGGCTGTCGAGCAGCCACAGGATGACGTCGACGCAATCGCCGACCCAGACGAAATCGCGCTTCTGTCCGCCGTCGGGATAATCCGGCCGGTGCGACTTGAACAGCCGCGCCGAATGGCCGGCCGCGACCGAGGCGAACACTTGGGCGACGACGCTGCGTTGGCTTTCCTTGTGGTATTCGTTGGGGCCGAACACGTTGAAGAATTTGAGGCCGGCCCATTGCGGCGGATGGCCCTCGCCGTCCATGACCATGCGCGCGACGCGCCGGTCGAACAGGTGCTTGCTCCAGCCGTAGGGATTCAACGGGCGGAGCTTGGCGAGCGCATCGAGCGCGCTGTCGTCGTCGAAGCCATCGTCGCCGTCGCCGTAGGTCGCAGCCGAGGATGCATAGATAAAGGGCACCCGATTCCGCGCGCACCAATGCCAAAGCCCGAGCGAAAGGCGGAAATTGACCGCGACGATCAGATCGACGTCCCGCTCCGTGGTCGCCGAAATGGCGCCCATGTGGACCACGGCGTCGATCGACCCCGAATGCTGGTCGAGGAATTCGAACAGGTGTTCGGGCTGGACGATGTCGACGAGTTCGCGCTTGGCCAGGTTGCGCCACTTGTCGCCGTCGCGCATCCGGTCGCACACGGCGACCCCGGCCCCGCGTTCGACCAGCGCCGCGACCACGTTCGATCCGATGAAGCCGGCGCCGCCGGTCACGACGTACATTTGCCTTCCTCGCGCGCCCTTATTTCTTCCGGGATGCTTATAGGACGCGGCCGGTTGCGGGGAAAGGCCCTTCGGCCCATATTGGAACCGCGCAACCGAGGAAGGGCCGCACCATGCAATCGAAAAACCGCGTTCTGGACGATCTCGCCCGCGTCGCCAACGGCGCCGTTTCGACCCTGGTCGGCGTCAAAGGCGAGATCGAGGCGATGGTACGGGCCCAGGTCGAACGCCTGCTGGCCCGGTTCGACCTGGTCGAACGCGACGAATTCGACGCCGTCAAGGCGATGGCCGCCAAAGCCCGCGCCGAACAGGAACGCCTGGAGAAGCGCGTCGCGGCGCTGGAGGCCAAACTGGGCGTCAAAGCCAAGGCGCCGTCCAAAGCGGCGAAACCCGCCGCGCGGCCGCGCAAGAAAGCCTGATCGCCCCTTTCGGGCATCATCCGACTCCTTATCCCCAGAAAATCGCGCCCGAGCGCGATTTCGACTCTTGCGTCCGATTCAAGGAATTGGCAAGCTAGCCCTTGTATCGAGTGGGGCAAAAAGCACAAGATTTCGTCATAAATACCTAATCTTGCGGTTTAACCTCTTCGATGAGCGACATCTGTCGCATCGTGCCCGGGCGCGCCTTCCTGGCAAGGCGGGCCCGGCGCCAAAGGAGGGTCGGGCATGTCTTTCATCGACGCTATCGCCGATCAGCCGCATTCCAACCCCTTGGACGTCATCGAACAGATCGTCGAGTTCAACGACTGGACGTTCGACCGCCGCAGCGACCAGGAGATGGCCGCCCAGGTACCGGGGCGTTGGTGCGACTACAGCCTCTACTTCGCCTGGAACGAGGAATTGGAGGCGATGCACTTCACCTGCGCCTTCGACATGCGCGTGCCGCCGGAAAAGCGAAAGCCGGTGCACGAGCTTCTGGTGCTGGTGAACGAGCGCATGTGGCTGGGCCACTTCGGCCTGTGGCAGGACGAGGGCCTGCCGATGTTCCGCCACGCGATGCCGCTCAGGGGCACCAATGGTCCGCGCGTCGAACAGCTGGAAGACCTGCTCGATACCGCGCTGCTCGAATGCGAGCGCTTTTATCCCGCCTTCCAGCACGTCATGTGGGGCGGCAAGAGCGCCAATGAGGCCATCGAAGCGGCGATGATCGATACCGTCGGCGAAGCGTGACCGTCATGCCCGGTGGGTCGACCGGGCCGATCGTCCTGGTCGGCGGCGGCAAGATGGGCGGCGCGTTGCTGGCCGGCTGGCTGGACCGCGGCATCGAACCCGGTCGTATTCGTGTTATCGAGCCCAACGCCGACATCGCCAAGGCGCTTGCGAAAACGACCGTCCGGATCGACGCCGACGCGGCGGGAATCGCCGACGCCCCCGACGTCGTCGTTCTGGCGGTCAAACCCCAAGTGATGGACCAAGTGGTGCCCGCCTATACACGATTCGCCGGCGCCGGCACCGCGTTCCTGTCGATCGCCGCCGGACGCACCATCCGGTCGTTCGAGAAAATACTGGGCGAAAAAGCGGCGATCCTGCGCGCCATGCCGAACACGCCGGCCGCCGTGCGGCGCGGCATCACCGTCGTCTGCGCCAACAAGAACGTCACGGCGCAACAAGGCGCGTTGGCCGGCGAGCTGCTGGCGGCGGTCGGCGCGGTCGAATGGATCGATGACGAGGCGCTGATGGACGCGGTCACCGCCGTTTCCGGCAGCGGCCCGGCCTACGTGTTCCTGCTGGCCGAGCAGCTGGCCGAGGCCGGGCGCCAGGCCGGCCTGCCCGCCGACATGGCCGCAAGGCTGGCGCGGGCCACCGTCGCCGGCGCCGGGGAACTGCTGCACAAGGCTTCCGAGCCGGCGGCGACGCTGCGCCAGAACGTCACCTCGCCCGGGGGCACCACGGCCGAAGCCCTGAAGGTGCTGATGGCCGACGACGGCAGCCAGCCGGTCCTGACCAAGGCGGTGCTGGCCGCCACCCGCCGGTCCCGCGAACTCGCGGGCTGATTTCCGCCCTTCCCGGCCTTTTACTTTGGAAACCCATGCCTAGATAATAAGGCATGGCGAAAAAGCCGACCCCGCGCGCGCCGAAGAAAAAGGCCGCCGGCCGCAAAAAGGCGGCGGGCGACCGGCGCGTCCGGGCGATCCGCGCTGCGCTCGACCTGGCCGCCGCGGAGAAATGGCAGCGGGTGACGCTGGACGCCGTCGCCGCCAAGGCCGGCCTGACGCCCGAGGCCCTGGCCGAGCATTTTCGTTCCAAGCGCGATCTCGCGGCCGCCATCCTGGGCGCCGTCGACGACAGGATGGTCGCGGGCGGCGTTTACGGCGCCGACGACGCCGATCCCGTGCGCGACAGGCTGTTCGACGTGCTGATGCGCCGGTTCGAGGCCATGGCCCCCGACAAGGCGGCCTACCGCTCGATCCTGGAAGGCAGCGCCCGCGACCCGAAATCCGCCCTCCCCATGCTGTGCCGGTTCCGCCGGGTCATGGCCCTGACGCTGGAGACCGCGGGCCTTTCCGCCGCCGGCCCGTGCGGAATCCTGAAAGCGAAAGGACTGGGCGCGGTCTATCTGTGCGCCTTGGCAACGTTCTTCCAGGACGACGCCTCGGACATGGCGAAGACCATGGCGGCGCTCGACAAGGGCCTCCGGCGCGCCGGCGCCGTGGCCGAATGGCTGGTCGCGTTGCCGCTGCCGAAGCCGGGCACCCGGCAAGCCTGACCGCGCCCTGACCGGAAACCCTGGAAATCCGGGGTTTTTACGCACTTGCAATATTTTTTGTGCGTTGCAACATTTTTTGTTGACGAGAGCCCGGAATCCCGGCATATTGTCGTCATTGTGCAGCGCAACAAAACCCGCCGACGTGCGGTTCGGTGCGATGCGCAAACGGAATGATCTCTTAACCCCGATTTCGGAGACCGCCCCTATGACCAACGAATTCTTCAACTTCGCCAAGTCCAATCCGTTCTTCAACGCCGACGTGATGAAGATGTACGGCGACTTCGACCCGTCGAAATTCGCCGACGAGTTCGCCAAGGCGACCAACGGCATGAAGATGCCGACGTTCGACGTGAACGCGATCGTCGACGCCCAGCGCAAGAACATCGAGGCGTTCTCGGCCGCCAACCGCGCCGCGGTCGAAGGCTTCCAGACCGTCGCCAAGCGCCAGGCCGAGATGGTCAAGGCCGCGATCGACGACATGTCGGCCGCCGTCGCCACGATGGGCAAGACCACCTCGCCCGCCGAAGTGACCGCGAAGCAGGCCGAACTGGCGAAGGAAACCTACGAGACCGTCGTCGCCAACCTGAAGGAAATCTCGGACATCCTGGCGAAGTCGAACGACGTCGCGGCGAAGACGATCAACGCCCGCGTCATCGAAGCGATGGACGAAATGAAGTCCGTCGCCCCCACGAAGCCCTCGAAGAAGTAATCGCCGCTTTTACGCCGATCGTCTCCTCCTTCACGATCGAAGCCGCCCCGATGCTTGCCGGGGCGGCTTTTTTCGTCGCCCGGCCTTGATTCGGCCCGCCGTTTGTCGGACGTTCCGATCCGCGAAAGGAACCGAACCATGAACGAGCAAACCGTCCGTCGTATTTCCTACGACGATTTCACGAAGGTCGACATCCGCGTCGGCACCGTGGTCCGCGCCGAACCGTTCCCCGAGGCGCGCAAGCCCGCGATCAAGCTGTGGGTCGATTTCGGACCCGGCATCGGCGAGAAGAAATCGTCGGCCCAGATCGTCAAGCATTACGATCCCGCTACCCTGCCCGGCCGTCAGGTCGCCGCCGTGGTCAACTTCCCGCCGCGCCAGATCGGGCCGTTCATGTCGGAAGTCCTGGTGCTGGGCTTCCCCGACGAAAACGGCGAGGTCGTGCTGATCGGCCCCAGCTTGGCCGTCCCCAACGGCGGCCGGATGTTCTGATCCGCATAAAAATGGGCCGTTCATGAGCCCGGTCAAGACGGCCAGCAGGTCCGACACTCTATAATCCCGTGTCGGAACTGAACAAATTGTCGTTTTGCCATCATGATGCTTCCTTCGATGCATAAGGGCGGTCAAGACTCCTATTGGGCGCTCGAATCCGCGCATTTAGCCGCGACCCTCGGCGCCGGTCGCGAAGGGCTGGACGAAACCGAGGCCGCGCGGCGCTGGGATCCGGAAACCGCGGGAACGGGCCGAGCGTGGGGGGTGTCGGCGGCGCGCATGCTGGCGCGCCAGTTCGCGAGTCCGCTGATCCTTATTCTCGTATTCGCCGCAGCCGTGGCTGCGGCCGTCGGCGAGCGGATCGATACCGTCATCATCGTGGCGATCGTGTTCGGCAGCGCGCTCTTGGGTTTCACCCAGGAGTATCGGGCTTCGGTCGCGGTGGCGCAGCTCCGACAAAGATTGTCGCTTCGAGCCACGGTATTGCGCGCCGGGAAGCCGACGCCCGTCGACGCCGCGCGAGTGGTCCGGGGCGACGTGCTGGTCCTGTCCGCCGGCAACCTGGTCCCGGCCGACGGCATTGTCTTGACAGCGAAGGACCTCTTGGTCTTGGAGGCCGTCTTGACCGGCGAACCCTTCCCGGTCGAGAAGCGGCCCGGGACCGTGCCGGCCGAGTCACCGTTGCCGCGACGTACAAACTGCGTCTTCCAGGGCACTTCCGTCCAGTCCGGCACGGCGCACGTCCTAGTCGTCAATACCGGCCGCGCGACCGAGTACGGACGAATTGGCGCCAGCCTCGCCTCGCCGCCGCCGGAAACGGATTTCGCCCGGGGCCTTCGTCATTTCGGCGTGATGCTGACCCAGGTCATGCTGGTGATGGTCGTTGTCGTGCTTGCGACCAACGTCGCGCTCGGCCGGCCGTTCGCCGACACGTTGTTGTTCGCGGTCGCCCTCGCCGTCGGTCTTTCCCCCGAACTTCTGCCGGCGATCGTCAGCGTGACCCTGTCGGCCGGCGCCCGGACCATGGTCAAGAACGGGGTAATCGTGCGGCGACTGGAAGCGATCGAGAACCTAGGCAGCATGAACATTCTTTGCACCGACAAGACGGGAACCCTGACGGTCGGCGTCGCCGTGCTCGACGCGGCGCTCGACCCCGACGGGGGGAATTCGCCCGACGTGTTACGTCTTGCATACCTGAACGCGGCCTTCGAGACCGGAATCGAAAACCCGCTCGACGCCGCCATCGTCATGGCCGGCGAACGCGATGGCCTGAACACCGGCCCTTGGCGCAAGATCGACGAAATTCCATACGACTTCCTGCGGCGACGCCTAACGGTCGTGGTCGGTGACATCGACGATGCCGCCACTCACCTGATTGCGACCAAAGGTGCGGTCGAATCGATCCTGGATTGCTGCACCGCCGTCGGCCCTGCCGACAACCGCCCGCTCGACGCCGCCGCGCGGGAGAAATTAATCGCCTTCTTCCGGCGCAAAGGGGCCGAGGGTTACCGCATGCTGGGAGTCGCATCCAAGCGGGTCCCAGCCAAGGAGAGCTACGGGCACGCCGACGAAACCGGGTTCGCCTTCATGGGCTTCCTCCTCTTCAGAGACCCGGCCAAGCCGGATGCCGCTCGAACCGTACAATCCCTCCGCCGGGCGGGCGTGAAGATCAAGATGCTGACCGGCGACAACCGGTTCCTGGCCGCCAGCTTGGCGCACGAGGTCGGACTCAATCCGGCCGATCCGCTGACGGGGTCGGAAATCGACAATCTGTCCGACGACGCTCTCCGGCACCGTGCGCGGCACGCCGAGGTTTTCGCCGAAATAGCCCCCCAACAGAAGGAACGGATCATTCGCGTCCTGCGCAACTCGGGTCATGTGGTCGGGTTTCTGGGCGACGGCATCAACGACGCTCCGGCGTTGCACGCGGCCGACGTCGGCATTTCCGTCGAAAGCGCGGTGGACATTGCCCGGGAAAGCGCCGACATCGTGCTGCAGCGGCCGGATCTTGGCGTTCTCCGTCGGGGCATCGAGGACGGTCGGCGCACCTTCGTCAACACACAGAAATATATCGCCATCACGATGAGCGCTAATTTCGGCAACATCGCGAGCATCGCCGTCGCCTCGTTCGTGCTGCCGTTCTTACCGCTTCTGGCGAAACAGATTCTGCTCAACAATTTTCTTTCCGACTTTCCGGCGGCGGCATTCGCCGCCGACCGCGTGGATCCGGAAGCGCTCCGGCGTCCGCCACGCTGGAAAGTCCGCGACCTTCGTCGGTTCATGTTGATCTTCGGGACGATCAGCAGTGCGTTCGACATCTTAACGTTCGCGCTGTTGCGGTTCGTCTTCGATGCCGAAGAGACACAGTTTCAGACCGCATGGTTCGTCTTTTCGCTGCTCACGGAACTTACGGTCGCGCTCGTCTTACGCACCCATCGCTCGCTGTTCCGCAGTTCGCCGGGAATGCTTCTGCTCTGGTCGACCGCCGTCGTCGGCGTCGTCGCCTTGGCGATCCCCTATGCCGGACCGGCAGCGGTGCTGCTCGGCTTCGTTCCGCTCCCGGTGGGGCTGCTCGCGTCGCTTGCGGCGATCATCGTGCTTTACGTGATCGCCACGGAAGCGGCGAAGCGCCATTTCTTCCGCAGGGCCTGGGCGAAGGCCCGCCGCTGTCGCCCGACCGGACCCGATCAGCGACGCTTGCAGGCGTAGGGCCAGATAATCTTGGTGTCGGGAGGCACGGTCGTGCCGTCCTCCAGCATGACCGAGATCGGCACCTTCTTTTCTTCCGGCGGCAGCGCCTTCATCGCGTGGGAATCGAACGGCGGCTTCTTGCGATAGAGCGCGTTCGGGTCCATCCAATAACCGTCGACCGGAACGATCTTGACGCGCAGCGCGACGAAATTCGGGCTCGTACTGAACCAGACGGCGAAGTGGATTGCGTCGCGGCGGGCCTTCTGCCCCCGATTCGGTTTGCTGAGGGCCCCCTGGATGCCGGAATTCCCTGTCGGCCCCAGCGGCTGACCCATTTTCACCCGCTCGCCGACCTTTATCGTCGGCATTTCGGCGAAGTGCGCGTACTGGGTGTAGACCCAAAGCGGGATGCCGGTGTCCTCGGGACTGTGGCGCAGGATGACCTCGATGCCGCGGTAGCTCTCCTCGCCGCCGTATTTGGCGACGACGGTGCCGGCCGCCGCCGCGATCATCGGCGTGCCGAACGGTGCCGGCATGTCGATGCCGCCGTGATAGTTTTCACGGTCACGCTTCTGCGTGTAGGAAATCGCCCAGTGCTCGTCGATGTCGCGGCATGCGAGGCCGTCCGGGAATTTCGGCCGCAATCCCGTCTCGAACAGGCCGCGCTTGACCGCCAGCTTGATGCTGCAATTCGGCCCACGGCCGATGCCGCACAGCGTCTCCTCGTCGAGGGCATCCATTTTCGTCTGGCCGTCGAGCCTGGCGGGCGCGGCACCAGCGCCCGAGCCCTCACCGAAACGGACCCGCAGTTCATCGAGCGTCAGAAAATCGTCGCCGTCGGCGTCGAGCCGCTTGAACATCGGCGGCCGGAACGGCCATTCGTCGCGGCTGAGTTTTCCGTCGCCGTCGGCGTCGTTGTTTTTCAGCACCTGGGCGGCCCGATCCGGTTCCTGGGCAACGGCCGGCGGCGCCTGGACCGAAGCCGCCAGCAATAGAACGAGGAGAGCCGATTTCCGAATATGCATCGTCGATTTGCCCTCCCTTCGCATGACGTCGGCCTAGGAAACCGGCCAGGATTTCACCGGCACGCGTTTGCCCGGGATCAGATCGTAGACGTCCTTGAACCCGTCCAATTTTCGTATTCGTCCGATCCAGGCCGCGATGTTGGGATGGGTGACGGCGAAATCGTAGCCGGTTTCCTCGATCGGATAGGTCATGTAGCCCATCATGGAAATATCGGCGATGGTCGGCCTGTCGCCGATAACGAACGGCGTTCGCGCCAAGTGCTTTTCGACGATGCCGAAGGCGGTGTTAGCCCGCGTCTTCAGGAACGCGACCGCGCCGAGATCGGGCGGTTCGGGCACGTAGCAGCGCATGAAGCGATAGGTCGCGAAATAGCTGGTGAACTTGTGGTTGTCGAACAGGATCCAGCGCAGGACTTCGAACCGCTCGCCCTCGGTCTCGCCGCCGAAGCGCCCGAGCCGATCCGCCAGGTAGTGCAGGATCGCGCCCGACTGGCTGAGCTTCTTGCCGGCGTGCTCGAGCACCGGCACCTCGCCCATTTCGCTGACCCGCTCGCGCCATTCCGGGTCGCGCGTCTCGCCGTTGAAATAGTCGACGAAGACCGGCTCCCAGTCGGCGCCGCACAGCGCCCGCATGAGCGCCGCCTTATAGCAGCCGCCCGATTCCGGAAAGCAATGCAGACGATAGTCGGCCATCCGAGTCCTCCCAAGCAATCCTGCGACTCCTAACACCGTCCGGGCACCCTGTCACCGGCGTCCCGGGGAAAGGGTGCCGTGACCGGCTAGACAGGCCCAAGAAACGACCGCCAATCGCGCACGAAACGGAAGCGCCGGCATGCGCATAGGCATTCACGTCTTCTTACGTCCTTCCAATCGACCACGCATCGAAAGCATCCCGCCAAGGGTAAGGAGCGTAAACGCCGCGCCCGCCAGGAACGTGCCCTGCGGACCGGCTAGGTCCCACAAGGCGCCCGCGATCACGCTTGCCAGCAGCAACGCCCCGCCGGTCACCAGATTGAACATGCCGAAGGCGGTGCCCCGAAGTTCGGCGGGCGCCGCGTCCGCAACGAGCGCCGCCAGGAGGCCTTGCGTGAATCCCATGTGAAGGCCCCACAGCGCGACCCCGACCGCGACGGCGCCGACTCCCGCCGCGAACGCCAGAACGAGATCGGCGGCCAGCAGCAAACCGAGTCCGACGATCATGAGCGTCACGCGACCCGTCCGGTCCGAAATCGCGCCCACCGGATACGCCGAAAAAGCATAGACGACGTTCATCAGAACCAGCGCCGCGGGCACCAGCATGATCGGCAGACCCACGGACTGAGCGCGTAGAATGAGGAACGCCTCGCTGAAACGCGCCAGCGTGAATACGGCTCCGACGGCGACGATCCACCAATATCCGCTGCCCAAACGGCCGAGTTCGGCGCGGCCGAGCGGCATTCGCACCTTGCGTATGCCTTCGGGCCGACTCGGCTCCTTGACCGCGAACACGATCAACGCGAACGCCAGAAACGCCGGAACCACCGCGATCCAGAAAACGGCGACGAAGTCGTTCAACGTCCACCACATCAAACCGATGGCCAGCAGCGGGCCCAGAAAGGCGCCGACGGTATCGAGCGACTGGCGTAAACCGAAGCTGGCGCCGCGCAGTTCCGGCGGGCTCAGATCGGCCACCAAGGCGTCGCGCGGCGCGCCGCGAATGCCCTTGCCGACGCGGTCGACGAATCGCGCCGCGATCAGCCAGGCGACCGACGGCGCCAACGGAAATATGGGTTTCGTGAAGGCCGCCATTCCATAGCCGAGCGCGGCGAGAAATTTTCGCTTTCCCAGCCAATCGCTGAGCGCGCCGGAGAAGACCTTGGTTATCGCGGCGGTCGCTTCGGCGATTCCTTCGATCACGCCGACCGTAAGCGCCGACGTCCCGAGCGCGGTCATGAGGTACAACGGCAACAAGGCATGGATCATCTCGGAGGAGATATCCATGAGCAGGGAGACGAAGCCGAGCGCCCAAACGCCGCCCGGAATCCGCCGCCATTTCGGTAGGGTCGCGATGGGTGGGCTCCGCACGACAATTCTCCAGCCGAAAACGTATGGCCGGGGGCTTGCAAAACCGAGAGGAAGGAAATCGGACCCCTACTCCCGGCGCAAGAAGACGCCGACCGAGTAGGAGTCATCAGCCTTGAAGGCGGTTATCGGGAGACTCCATTCCCTTAGCGCCGTTAGGATACGCGGCCGTATTCGATCCGTAAAGCCGAATGGATGTCGCATGAAGAGCCTCGCCGACAAGTCCTTCTTCAATCTTTTCGATCGTCTGGTTTCCCGGGGAAATCCGGCGATCGAGAACGTGCAGTGGCGTCATGCCAGGGCGGACTGGCACCGGGAAAGGCACAGTTATGCCGGCAGAGCCTATGGATTCACCGTGGAAACGACCATTGTCGACGGCGGAACGCCGCAGTGGACTCTCCTTGTCGTCAGGGAATACTGGTGGGCCGGAAGCAAAAACAAAGACGTCAAATCCACCCGCTGGGCCAAGGTGACGTCCGGGGAACAACGCGACGTTCTGGCTTGGATGCGACAGCAACAGCGGACCATGGAACGCTAGTGGTCCGATTCCGACATTTGCATCCCGCTGGGGCAAGCCCGAGAGCAAATGTCGGAATCGAAAAGACCACTAGCAACTATTTGATTCTAGTGGAGCTTTTGAATCTGGCATTCGATATCACGGTCGCCGCAAGTGGGGATCGAATGTCAAATTCGCTCCACTAGACCGGCACCCGCAGCCGGGCGCGCAGCCCGCCGGAGGGAGCGTCTTCCAGCACGATCTCGCCGCCGTGGACCCGCATCACGTCGCGGGCGATGGAAAGGCCGAGGCCGACTCCGCCGGTTTCCGGGTTGCGCGAACTGTCCAGCCGGAAGAACGGCCGGAAGACATCTTCCCGCTTGTCCTTGGGAATGCCGGGGCCGTCGTCGTCGACGGTGATTTCGACCGCGTCGCCGCGCAGCCCGGCGCGGACGAACACGTGATCGGCGTAGCGAATGGCGTTCTCGACCACGTTCGTCACGCACCGCTTGAAGGCATTGGGCCGGACCACCACCTTGATGTCGCCTTCGACGTGCAGATCGATCGCGCCGCCGTTGCGCCGGCCCTGCGCCGCGACCTCGGTCAGAACGGCGCCGACATCGGTCTCGGTCGGCGCTTCCGCTCCCTCGCCGCGGGCGAAGGCGAGATACTCCTCCAGCATCCGTTCCATCTCGACGACATCGCTTTGCAATTCCTCGGAAAGCCCCTTGGCGCCCGGTTTGTCCTTCAGCATGGCCAGCGCGAGTTTCATGCGCGTCAGGGGCGTCCGCAAATCGTGCGACACGCCCGACAGCATGTCCGTGCGTTGCGCGATCTGGCGCAGGATTCTCTCGCGCATGGCGAGGAACGCGCTGGCCGCCTGGCGCACTTCGGTCGCACCCTCGGGCTTGAACGCGGCGACGTCGCGCCCCTTGCCGAAATTGTCGGCGGCGATCGCGAGGCGCCGGATCGGCTTCACCTGATTGCGCATGAAGATCGTCGCGACGGCGAACAGGATCATCGACGTGCCAACCATCCACAAAGTGAACACGTAGGCGGTCGAACTGAACAGGCGCTTGCGGGAGGTGATGACGCGCAGTACGCCCTCGGTCAGTTGCACGTCGACGATCACGTGGCGGTCCTGGCTTTCGGTATCGATCTGAAACGGCTTGCCGACGTAATCCGTCATGGCGTCGATCAGCATCCGTTCCATCAAATCGTTTCCGACCGGCCGTTCGTTGGGAATGACTTCGCCGTCGGCGAACGTAACGACCAGTTCCATGTTCTCCGCCGCGATGCCGAAAATCCAATCGCGATTCTTCGGGTCAGGATGCTGACGCATCAGGTTGACGATGGCGGCGATGTCGCCCGCGACGCTGCGGGCGAGGCGCAGCGTCACCTTGTCCCAGTGCGATTGGTAAAAGATCAGACCGGACACCACCTGCAACAGGATCAGCGGCATGACGATGATCAGCAGCGAGCGGCCGAGCAGGCTTTTGGGAAGCCATCGCTTGACGAAGGACTGACCGGTCATTCGTCGGGCCTCAGCATATAGCCGCGACCGCGCACGGTCTGAAGGTAGCGCGGAAACCGGGAGTCCGGTTCGATCTTGCGCCGCAGCCGCGTCACTTGCACATCGACCGCGCGGTCGCCGCCGGACGCGCCGGTGCGTTCGATCAATTCCTCGCGGCTGAAGATGTCGCCCGGCCGTTCGATCAGGACCTTCAGTAACGCCGCTTCCACGTCCGTCAGGCGGACCGGCCGACCGGCGCGCAACAATTCCTCGCGGGCGGGAAAGAATGTGACGTCGCCCATGCGCACCTCGGCGGGCGGTGGCGCCTTGGCCGAGCGCCTGAGGATCGCGTTGATGCGCAGCAGCAACTCGCGCGGTTCGAACGGCTTCGCCAGATAGTCGTCGACGCCTTGCTCCAGTCCCGCGATGCGGTCCTCGGCGTCGCCCATCGCGGTCAGCATGAGGATCGGCATGCTGCCCTCGCGCCGCAGGTCGGCCGCGAATTCGAGGCCGCTTTGCCCCGGCATCATGCGGTCGAGCACGATCAGGTCGAATTCGAAGGCCTGAAGGTGCCGGCGGGCGTCGGCCGCGTCGCACGCGGTCGCCACCAGGAAGCCGGCCTCCGCGAGGAAGCGCTTCAAAAGCCCGCTCAGGCGATCGTCGTCGTCGACCACCAGAATATGGGGGGTGTCCGCTTGCATGCCTCCGCGACGCTCATGACGGTTCGAGAAATCCGGGCTAGCCGCCGGTAGGACCATAAAAGGACAAAATTTCAAGGGCGTAAAACCTTATTTCCCGACAAAAGGCGGCGAAAGCGTTTGCCGCGCCGGGTCGCCGCGGGGGACAATGGCGGATTGACGACGTTTCGGAATCGCGGAGACGCCGATCTTGTCCCAGGTCCGCTTTCGCCTTTTGCTGCTGGCGGCAGCGCTATCGGCAACGGCGCCGGCGGCGGCCCGGGCCGACCGCATTCTGATCCAATTGCCGTCCATGCCGGCCCCGGCGGTCTACGCCGACGGCCGGCGCGCCGAAACCGCCGTCACCGTCTTCGTGCGCACGAACACCGTCGACGACGGCGCCGCCGTCTGCCGCAACATGCCGCTGATCCGCGACGCATTGGTGGTCGAATTCTCGCGCCAGGCGATTCCGGTGCTGGGACCTAAAAAACTGGACGTCGCCGCGACCGCACCGCGCCTGATCGAGGCGATCAACCGCGGCCTGCGCCAGCCGCTGGTGAAGGCGCTGACCTTCATGCCCGGCATCCCGACGCCGCCGTTGACGCCGGCGGAATTGTTGGACGGCAAGCGCGAGCCCAGCCGGCGCGCCAACGATCCCAATGCCTGTCATCGAGTCGTCGAAATCCACGATACGATCGCGCCGTTCGTCTACGCCCCCGACGCACCAAGCGTCGCCCAGGAGCGGCCCGCCGCGCAGGTCGAACCGTTCCAGACCCATCCGCAGATGCGCCAGGAAGCGGAGGTCAGGCCGGTCGTGCGCGCCGGCGCCGGCGACCCCAAGGAAGCCCCGCCGAAGAGCGCCGCATGCGACCGGAACGTGGCCGAATACTGGAAGGCGGGCGTCTACGACATCGGCGGCACGCGGCGCGCCCTGCTCCGCGTCTTCACGGTCGATCGCGACGGCGACGGCCGCACCGAAAACGTCGGGTTCCTGTTCCGCGCCCCGGGCCTGCCCGACGTCCTGATGCACTATTTCGATTTTCCCGACCGGCCTTCGGTGAAGGCGATACCCGCGTTGCGACTCTCCGACGAGCGGACGATCGGACGGCTTTGCTTCGGCCAGGCCTCGTTCGAAGCCATGGCCGATACCCCCATTCCGGCCGCGCCGCCGCCGCAGCCGCCCGACGCGGGCAAGGAATTCGGCGCCACCGGCGTCTGGATCGCGATCGGGCTTGCCGCCCTGATTCTGATCCTGGCCGGCGCCCTGATCGGGATCATCCTGGCGAAGAAACGCAAGGCCGAACGGCGGCGGCGCCTGGAGCGGCGGATGGCCGGCGGCGAGGATCGTCGCAAGGGCGGCTCTTCGGGTTATACCGGTCCCGAACGCCGCGCCGCGCCGCGCCGCAACGAAACGGAACGGCGCGAAGGAAAAGAGCGGCGCGGTTAGAGCGTTTCGAACCGCTTGCGGTCGGCCGGATTGACAATGCCGCGCAGGATTTTTTCGAAGCCTTCGACCGCGTCCGGTCCCGCCGCCTCGATCGCGGCCGAGATCAGATCCGACTGGCACCGGGTCAGGCGGCGTTCCAGGTCGCGGCCCTTGTCGGTCAGCGTCAGCAGGCGGCGGCGGCGGTCGCCGGCGTCGGACCCCTGGCGGACGAACCCTTCGTCGACGAGCTGGCCCAAGACCCGCGCCAGGCTTTGCTTGGTGATGCGCAGCAGGCCGAGAAGTTGGCTGACGGTCATGCCCGGATGGCGGCCGACGAAATAAATCACCCGATGATGCGCGCGGCCGAAGCCGTGGCGGGCCAGCACCCGGTCGGCTTCGCCGGTGAAATCGCGATAGGCGAAGAACAGAAGCTCGATGGCGCGGCGCAAGTCGCCTTCCGTCGGCCGGCGGGGACGGGCGTTCGGGGCCTTCGGGCGGCGCGGGCTTTTTATGTCAGTCATGTTGACATAATTGCGCGAACCCGATAGCCTGTGCAATAACATTTCAACGGCGCCGCCGATTCGGTAACATTCGGATGAAAGGCGGCGCCCGGGACCAAACATCTCAGCGGAAAGAAGCACCGGCCATGGCTGATACTGTTCCCTTCGACGATCGCGACGGCTCCATCTGGATGAACGGCAAGATGGTGCCGTGGCGCGACGCCAAGCTGCACGTCCTGACCCACGCGCTGCACTACGCCTCCGCCGTGTTCGAGGGCGAGCGTGTCTACGGCGGCAATATCTTCAAGCTGACCGAACACAACGAGCGCCTGAAGGCGTCGGCCGAACTGCTCGGTTTCCAGCTTCCCTATTCGGTCGCCGAGATCGACGCCGCCTGCATCGCCGTGTGCAAGGCCAACGACATCGTCGACGGCTACGTGCGCCCGATCGCCTGGCGCGGCAGCGAGATGATGGGCGTCGCCGCGCAGCAATCGCGCATCAACGTCGCCATCGCCTCCTGGCCGTGGCCGTCCTATTTCTCGCCGGAGGCGCGCACCAAGGGCATCCGATTGCAGTTCGCCGACTGGAAGCGCCCGTCGCCGGAAACCGCGCCGGTGCACGCCAAGGCCACCGGGCTTTACATGATCTGCACGCTCGCCAAGCACAAGGCCGAGCGCGAGGGCTACCATGACGCGCTGATGCTCGATTGGCGCGGCCAGATCGCCGAAGCGACCGGCGCCAACGTGTTCCTGGTCATCGACGGCAAGGTACACACGCCGAAGCCGGATTGCTTCCTCGACGGCATCACCCGGCGCACGGTGATCGACCTGGCCAAGAAGCGCGGCTACGAGGTGATCGAGCGCGCCATCATGCCCGACGAGTTGGCCAAGGCCGCCGAGGTGTTCCTGACCGGCACCGCCGCCGAGGTGACGCCGGTGGGCGAGATCGGCCCCTACAAGTTTACCGTCGGCGACGTGACGCGGAACCTGATGGAAGACTACGAACGCGCCGTCGGCAAGACGCCCGCCAGCAAGGCGTCCGCGGCCTGAAGCGTCTCGCCGGCGAAGGCGCGGCCCCGACGCGAAAGGGCCCCGAGCCATGCGCCTGATCCTCTATCCGACTTCGGGCGCGGCGCCGCCGGTGCGCCCCGCCCCCGCGACGCGCCCGTGGATGGACGCGACGCCGGAGGGTTTCGCCTACCGCTGCCTGCCGCTCAACATTGCCAACGCGCACGGCTGGGAACTGTTGTGCCCGTCGACCGTGCGGGCGCGCTGGCGCGGCGGCAAGGAAATCGCCTCGGTCGAGATCGAGCCGGTCGAGGACAAGGGCTGGCTGCCGATCAGCCATTTCGGCAGCGGCGTGCTCACCTTCCACGTCGGCTATCTGGTGCGCACCGAACCGGGCCACGATCTGTGGGTCGCGGGCCCGACGAACGCGCCCAAGGACGGCATCCAGGCCCTGACCGGCGTGGTCGAAACCGACTGGACCAACGCCACCTTTACCATGAACTGGCTGTTCACCCGCGCCGATCACTGGGTGACGTTCGAGAAGGGCGAGCCGTTCTGTTCCTTCTTCCCGATCCTGCGCGACACCGTGGATTCCGCCGAACCGGAAATCCGCTCCCTCGACGAAGCGCCGGAAACGCGCGACGCCTTCCGCGCCTGGAGCAAGAGCCGCAGCACGTTCTCGGCCGATCTGAAGACGCCCGGCACCAAGGCCCGCGAGGAGAAGTGGCAGAAGGACTATTACCTCGGCCGGGTCGACGAGAGCCGCCGCGCCGAGGCGCACCGCTCGAAACTGCGCCTGCCGGATTTCAAGGACACGACGAAGAAGTGAAAGGGCTTACAGACTCGCGCCCGGCAGCGGCAGGGCGGCCTGCATGCGCTCGGTGATGTAGGCGAAGGCCTCGTCGACCGAGTCGGTGAACAGGAACAGGTCGAGGTCGGCCGGTTCGATGGTGCCCCACTTCACCATCGCGTCCAGGTTCAGCACGTCGCTCCAGTATTCCTTGCCGTACAGCACGACGGCCATCGGCTTTCGCAGCTTCTTGGTCTGCACCAGGGTCAGGACCTCGAAGAATTCGTCCATGGTGCCGAAACCGCCGGGAAAGATGACGATGGCCTTCGCCAGGTACACGAACCAGAACTTGCGCATGAAGAAGTAGTGAAATTCGAACGCCAGCTCGCGCGTGATGAACGGGTTTTCGGTCTGTTCGAACGGCAGCGAGATGTTGAGGCCGATGTTGAGGCCCTTGGCTTCGGACGCGCCCCGGTTGGCGGCTTCCATGACGCCTGGCCCGCCGCCGGAGCAGACGACGAAACGTCGGGTCGGATCGTTCAGGCCCTTCGACCATTCGGTAAGCCGGCCGGCAAGCAGCCGCGCCTCCTCGTAGTAGCGCGACATGCCGAGCGCGCGTTCGGCTGTTTTGACGTCGCCGCCGTGGGCGCGGGCCGCTTCCAGATTCTTGAGCGCGACGTCGCGCGGCAGGATGCGCGCCGAGCCGAAAAAGACGATGGTGTCCTTGATGTCGTATTTTTCGAACCGGGTGCGCGGTTCCTCGAACTCGGCCAGCATGCGCACGCTGCGGGCGGCGCGGCTGGTTAGGAAGCGTTCGTTCTTGTAGGCCTTCTGCGGCCACTTGACGCCGCGCCGGTCGTCGTCTTCGTCGGCCATCGACGTCGTTACCCCGCCGCCCGGGTCGGCTTGCCGCCGGGTTTCGCTTGCCAGCGTTCGGCGGCCTTGTCGTCGGACTCGCGCGCCTCGACCCATTGGGCGTCGGCGCCCGTGTCCTCCAACTTCCAGAACGGCGCCTTGGTCTTCAGCCAGTCGATCAGGAAGTGGCAGGCCTCGAACGCCGCCTCGCGGTGTTTGGACGCGGCAATCACCAGCACGATGCGCTCGCCCGGTTCCAGTCGTCCGTAGCGATGCACCACCAGCGTGCCTTCGAGCGGCCAGCGTGCCTGCGCCTGGGCATCGATTTCGGCCAGCATCTTTTCGGTCATCGCCGGATAGTGTTCCAGCGTCATCGCCGAGATCGGCTTGTCGCCGCCTTCCGTGCCGACCATCTCGCGCACCAGGCCGACGAACGTGCAGACCCCGCCGACAGCATGGTTGCCGGCGGTCAGTTTTTCGATCTCGGCGCCGACGTCGAAATCCTCGCGCTGCACCCGGATCATGGCGTTCCGTTCCTTTAGCCGCCGGTCACGGGCGGAAAGAAGGCGACTTCGTCGCCCGGCCGGACCGGCGCGTCGAGTTTAACATATTCCTGATTGACCGCGACACGGACATGCGCGACATCGGCGAACGCCGCCGCGTGACCGGGGCCCCGGCCCTTCAGCCATTCGACCAGGTCGCCGACGGTGCGCACGGCGGCGGGCGGCATCGCGTCTTCCTCGCCGGTCCCGACCCGTTCGCGCAGCCATGCAAAATAAAGAATCTTCATCGCATCATCTCGGTGAACGGGAGAAAATCGACCTGGGTGCCGGCGGCGAGCCGTTCCAGCGGCTCGGGTAATTCCACCAAACCGTCGCTTTCGACGATGGACGACAGGATGCCCGCGCCCGACGAGCGGAACTTGCGCGCGACGAGCCCGCCGTCCTCGCGCCGGTCGAGTCGGGCGCGCACCCATTCGCGCCGCCCGCTTTTCTTCTTGTAGTCGAAATCGGCCGTCACCTTGAACCGCGTCGGCGCCGTCACGCGGCCGCCGGCGAGCAGACGGATCAACGGTCGCGCCACCATCAGGAACGTCACCGTCGCCGCCGCCGGATTGCCGGGCAGGCCGATGAAGGCCGTGCCTTCGACGGTGCCGAGCGCGATCGGCCGTCCGGGCTTGATCGCCAGCCGCCAGAAGTCGACGGCCCCGTGGGATTGCACCGCGGCCTTCACGTGATCTTCCTCGCCGCCGCTGACGCCGCCCGACGTGATCAGGACGTCGTGGTCGGCCGCCGCGTCGAGCAGCGCGTCTTCGATCGCGTCGCGTTCATCGGGCAAGATGCCCAGATCGGTGACGATGCAGCCCTGTTCGGCCAGCAGCGCCATCAGGGTGTAGCGGTTGGCATCGAACACGCAGCCTTCGGGGGCGTCGTCGGACGGATCGCGGATTTCGTCGCCGGTCGAAAACACCGCCGCGCGCAGCGGCTCGTAGACCCTGAGTCGGTCGACGCCGACCGACGCGGCGAGCCCCAGGTCCTGCGGTTCCAATCGATGGCCCTTGGCGACGACGATGCCGCCCGCCTTCACGTCCTCGCCGACGTTGCGACGGTTCGATCCCTTCTTCAGGCCTTGCGGCAGCCGCACCGCGTCGCCGTCGGGGATCGCGTCCTCTTCCATGAACACGGTGTCCGGGCCGTCGGCCTGGGTGCCGCCCGGCCCGATCGGCATCGGCGCGCCGGTGAAGATGCGGACGGCTTCGCCGCGCCGGGCCGCCCGGCCCAACGGATGGCCGGCGGCGACCCGTCCATTAACAGGGAGTCGGGTTTCGCCGTCCGGGGTCAGGTCGGCGAAGTAGACCGCGTAGCCGTCGACCGCGGAATTGTCGTGCGGCGGCACGGAGCGCGTCGCTGTCACGTCCTCGGCGGCGATGCGGCCGCGCGCGGCCAACAGGCCGACGGTCTCGGCGCCGCGCACCGGGCCCAGGCGTTCGGAAAACGCCGACAACGCATCGTCGAGCGGCACCAAGCCGCCGCCGAACGCGAAGCAATCGTCCTTAAGCTGCGCCATTCCTGACCATCGCCTCCAGGCCGACGTGGGCGACGATGAAGTCGCTGATCTTGCCCACGTCGTTGAGGTCGAACACGGGGACGTCGAGGCCGTGAAGCGGTTCGTCGGACGCGACGGCGACGATGGTCGGATCGTCCCGGCACAGCATCGGCTTGCCGACCGACGGGCGGAACACTTCCATCTTCGCGTGCTTGTAGGACTTGAAGCCCTCGACCAGCAGGATATCGACCGGCGTCATGCGCGCCATCTGTTCGTCCATGGTCGGTTCCGGCACGCCGCGCAGTTCGTGCATCAGGGCCCAGCGTTTGGCCGACGTCACCATCACCTCGGTCGCGCCGGCGGCGCGGTGCTCGAAGGAATCCTTGCCCGGCTTGTCGATGTCGAACGAATGATGCGTGTGCTTCATGGTCGATACGGTCAGGCCGCGCGAAATCATTTCGGGGACCAATTTGACCATCAGTGTCGTCTTGCCGCTGCCGCTCCACCCCGCAAGCCCGAAGACCTTCATGCCATCCCGCCCCATCGCCATGTCCGATCCGATATGGTTCCGTATCGTCCCGAAATCAACCGCGGGCGCGCTCGCCGCCTGTCGGCGGCGGGTTCGGCCGTTCGGTCGCACGGGGGACGGATTTCGGCGCGCGGTCGATTCCATGAATGTGCGCCAGGCTGGCGCGCAGATAGTCGTACCCGGTGACGAGGGTCAAGATCGCGGCGATCCACAGGCCGCCGATGCCGACCTCGATGGTCTCGAACCAGATCAGCATCGGCCCGGCGTCGCCGACGATGAGGAATCCGAGCGCCAGCATCTGGATCGTCGTCTTCCACTTAGCCAGGCTGGAAACCGGCAGGCCGACCCGGACCTCGGCCAAGAATTCGCGCAGACCCGAAACCAAAATTTCGCGACACAGGATTACGGCGGCGGCGAGAATCGAAAGCCCCTCGATACGCGCATCGGCGACCAGCATCAACAACACCGCGGCGACCAGAAGCTTGTCGGCAATGGGATCGAGCACGCGCCCCAGGCTCGATTGCTGCTGCCAGGCACGGGCGAGATAACCGTCGAAGAAGTCGGTCACGCACGCATACGTGTAAAACGAGAACGCCAGCCAATTGCCCAAGGGCTTGGGCACGAACAGGCAGCCGATGATGACCGGAATCGCCGCGATCCGCGAATACGTCAGGAGATTCGGCAGGTTATAGGACATCGGATTTTCGGGTTCCGTCGGGGTCTTGCAGTTTAATTCACCCCTCCGGGTGGAACCAGTCATAGATTTTGCCGGCGATCGCCTTGCTGATGCCTTCGACCGCTTCCAGGTCGGTCCGGCCGGCCTCGGCGACCGCGCCCGCGGCGCCGAAATGATGCAACAGCGCCTTCTTGCGCCGAGCGCCGATGCCCGGAATGTCGTCCAGCAGGGACCGTTGCACCTGGCGCGAGCGTTTGGCCCGGTGCGCGCCAATGGCGAAGCGATGTGCCTCGTCCCTAAGCCGCTGCAGGAAGTAAAGCACCGGGTCCCGAGCATCGAGGCGAATCGGCGGCCGGCCGGGCCGGAACAGCTTTTCCCGCCCCGCGTCGCGATCCGGCCCTTTCGCGACGGCGAGCAGTTGCACGTCGTCGATGCCGAGGTCCTGGAACACTTCGACGGCGACGCCGAGCTGACCCTCGCCGCCGTCGACCACGACCAGATCCGGCCACTGGCCGCGGGTCCGGTCGGGGTCTTCCTTCTGCGCCCGGGCGAAGCGCCGGGTCAGCACTTCGCGCATCATCGCGTAATCGTCGCCGGGGGCGATATCGGGGTCCTTGATCGTGAACTTGCGATAGGCGGTTTTCACGAAACCCTCGGGCCCCGCGACGATCATGCCGCCGCCGGCGTTGCGGCCGGACACGTGGCTGTTGTCGTAGACCTCGATCCGCTCGGGCGTTCCGTCCAATCCCAAGGCCTCCGCCAGTCCTTCGAGCAGCCGGCGCTGGGTCGCGCTTTCGGCCAGGCGCCGGCCGAGCGCCTCCTTGGCGTTGGCGAGCGCATGCTTGATCAGATTGCGTTTCGGCCCGCGCGTCGGCTGTTCGAGCCGCACGCGCCGCCCGGCATGCACCGACAGGGCTTCGGCGACCAGCGCCTGGTTGGGCGGCTTGTGGCTGAGCAGGATCAGCGGCGGCGGCGGGCGGGCGGCGTAGAACTGGCCGAGGAAGGCTTCCAGCACCGCGGCCACGTCGTCGTCCCTCGCGTGGCTCGGGTAATAGGCGCGATTGCCGTAGTTGGTATCGCCGCGAAAGAAGAAAACCTGGATGCAGGTCTGCCCGCCGGCCTGATGCGCGGCGATCACGTCGGCGTCGCCGACGCCGCCGAGCGTGATGTCCTGATGGGCCTGAATCCGGGTCATGGCGCGGATGCGGTCGCGGTATTGGGCCGCCTCCTCGAAATCGCGCCGCTCGCTGGCGGCCTGCATTTCGGCGACCAGTCTTTGCTGGATGCGCCGGCTGCCGCCCTTGAGAAACGCCCGCGCCTCGGCCACCAGATCGGCGTAGACGGCCTTCTCGATGCGCCCGACGCACGGCGCCGAGCAGCGCTTGATCTGGTACAGCAGGCACGGGCGGGTCCGGTTGGCGAACACCGCGTCCGAACACGACCGCAGCAGGAACGCGCGTTGCAGCACCGTCAGCGTTTCGTTCACCGCCCAGGCCGACGCGAACGGGCCGAAGTATTCGCCCTTGCGGTCCCTGGCGCCGCGATGCTTCAGCACCTGAGGGAAATCGTGATCGGCGGTCAGCAGGATCGACGGGAACGACTTGTCGTCGCGTAGCAGGATGTTGTAGCGCGGCTTCAGGCGCTTGATCAGGTTGGCTTCCAGCAGCAGGGCTTCGGCCTCGGTGTGGGTGGTCACGACCTCCATCGACCGGGTATCGGCGATCATGCGCCGTATGCGAACGCTCTGGCGGTCGATCTTGACGTAATTAGAGACCCGCTTCTTCAGGTCCTTGGCCTTGCCGACATAAAGGACATCGCCCTTGTCGTTGAGCATGCGATAGACGCCGGGGCTTTGCGGCAGGGCGCGCAGCGCGGCCTCGATCGCCGCCACGCCGGCTTCGGCGCGCCGCGCGGGCGCGGCCGGGATGTCCGCTTCGGATGGTTCCGCCATGCGCCGAAGAGTGGCCAATGACGCCGGGCCCGTCAACGCGCCCGCCGCGCCGGAATTCCCGGCATTCGAGCCGGGACGAGGGGGATTTCGTGACATTTGCGCGGCACTTACAAGACAGTGGGGCTGCGGTTCGATGACGGTCAAAATGTGGATAAGATTGTTGAAAACCCCCCGGGCGGGTGGGGAGATGTCCGATTTGCGACCGGGTCGGGACTCGAAACGCGGCCCGTCGGCGACCGTAAAACCCTTTAAATGCGTTGCCGCCAGCGGTTTTCGAGAGCGGCAAACGGTACGGCGCCGGTGCCGGCGCGGCAACGCCGCCTTCCTGGCAAAACCCTGACGGGCTGTGCACAAACTGCCGCCTGAATGCGGCAAATTGCGTCATTGCAAGGGTTTGCGACCGATTTCCAAATCGGCTTGGGAAGAACGCCGGCTCAGTCGTTGAAGCGTTCGATTTCGACCCCGACGCTGGCCGCATCGGGCAGAATTTCCAGCTTCTCGACCCGGACGCGCGCCGAGCGCACGCGGGTATCCTTGAGGCACATGTCGGCGATGTCGTCGGCCAACGTTTCGACCAGATTGACGTGGCCGCGCTCCATGATCTCGGTCACGCCGGCCACCAGCCTTTCGTAACACACTACGTTATGCAGGTTGTCGTTCAGCGCCGGCCCGGATTCCTTGACCGCGAGATCGAGATTGATCCGTATCCGCTGCTTCGCGACGTGTTCGTGCCCATGCACGCCGATCGAGGCCGACAGAACCAGATCGCGCACGAAAACGTGGCGCAACCCGGCACGGCCGTCGGCGAGACGGGGCAGTGGTGCCAGCTTGACGGGTCCCGTCGTCATCGTGGTCTCCTGAGTTCGCGGTTCATGCGCATCGTCGCCGTCTACTCTTCGGGGCCGGCGGCGCGGGACGGCCCCCAGCCGAGATGCTGACCGCCATCGAGCGCTATCATCTGGCCGGTCATCGACAAGGCGTCAAGAAGGAAACGCACCGCCTCGCAGATCTCGCGCGGGTCGACCGGACGATTCAGCGGCACTTTCGACCATTGGCGACGAAACTGCTCGTCGGTCTGCCGCGCACTCGGGAGCGTCGGACCGGGGCCGATCGCGTTCACGCGCACGTCGGGCGCCAGCGCCATCGCCATCGTCTGCGTCAGGGTCCACAGCGCCGCCTTGCTGACGGTATAGGACACGAAATTCGGCGTCAGGTTCCATACCCGCTGGTCGATGATGTTGACGACGTTCCCGGGAGCCGATTTCGGCCGCTGCCGGGCGAAGCATTGGGTCAACAGCATCGGCGCGCGCAGATTGACCTGCATGTGGCTGTGCCAGGATTCTCGCGTGACGGTTGCCAGCGTGTCGCTTTCGAACAGCGACGCGTTGTTGATCAGGCATGTCAGCGGCCCCAACGCGTCGGCTGCCGCCGGAATCAACGCCGCCGTTTCGTCTTCGTCGGAAAGGTCGGCCGACAGCGCGACCGCCCGCCCACCCGCCGCCTGTATCTCGGCGACGGTGTTCGCCGCGTCGGCGGCGGACCCGTGATAATGCACCGCGACCGCCCAGCCGTGCGCCGCAAGGTCGATCGCGACGGCGCGGCCGATGCGCTTGGCCGCGCCGGTGACGAGGGCGGTTTTCGGAGATGTGTCGTTCATGCTTCGGAAAAGATGCGCTCGGCGACGTCCCGGATCAAGGCCGGATCAAATTTTTGAATTCGGCGACGATGGCATCGTAAAGCGGCCGCTTGAAGCCGACGATGGCCGCTGGAATGCCGTCCAGCGGCGCCCACTTCCAGTCCGAGAATTCCGGGTGGCCGTCGCCGAAAAGATCGATGTCGGAATCCCGGCCGAGAAAGCGCATCAGATACCACTTCTGGCGCTGTCCCCGGTAGCGCCCCTTCCACACCTTCCCGACCAGATCGGCGGGCAGGTCGTAGGCGAGCCAGTCGCGGCTTTCGGCCACGATTTCGGCCTTATCGGTGCCGATCTCTTCCTTCAGCTCGCGCATCACGGCGACGCGCGGGTCCTCGTCTTTGTCGATTCCGCCCTGGGGCAGTTGCCAGGCCTCGCCTGGCGTGTCGATGCGCTTGGCGACGAATACCAAACCCTGCGCATTCGTCAGCACTGCGCCGACGCCGAGCCGATAGGGCAGTTGCGCGGGGTCGCACGCGCTCATCGGATCTGCTTGTCGGCCAGCGCCGAGACCGGCACCAGATCGATCTTCTTCGCCGGCAGGGTCTGCGCCCAAGTGACCAGTCTATCCACGGTGGACGGATAGGCATGCGCGATGGCGACGACGGTGGCGTTGCGTCGTGCCAACGTTTCGAGCTCCAGCAGCTTGGCGTCGATCGCCGCGCGCGCCGGCTCCTCGTCGATGGTCATGTCGACCATCGCCCTGGGCAAGCCGATGTCGCCGGCGATCTTGGGCGCCAGGCTTTTTGCCTGACCGGGGCCGTCGACGTACATCAATCCGCGCGACTTGATCGCTTCGAGAATCGGCTTCAGGGGTTCTTCCAGCGCCGTGAACTGCGCCGACGACGCCGACAGCACGCCGACGTATCCGGCCATCTTGGCGAGCACGGTTTCCAGCCGCGTGACGTTCTCGGGCGACTTCAACGACGCTTGCAGCGCCAACGGCCCGCCGTCGCGCACGGGAAAACCGATCGGTTCCATCGGCAGCATGACGAGCGACTCGAAGCCTGCCTGGCGCGCGCGCACGGTCCAATCGTTCAAATTCTTGGCATAGGGATCGAAGGCAAGCGTTACCGCGCTGGGCAGCTTCTTCAACGTTTCGAAGGTGCCGGCCCGCGACAGTCCAAGGCCCGCGACGATGATCGCGACGCGCGGGTTATCGCCTTTCGCTTCGCTCGGCTTGGCGTAGGCCAGAAGCGGCTTCCTGCCGTCCTTGCCGATCTTGGGCAAGCCCACGTCGCCCTGCTTTTCCAGCAACGCCGGGTCCGGTGCCCCGGACAACGGTTGGCTCGGCCCCCGATCCGGAATCGACGCGAACGCGGCTTGGCCCATGGCCGGGATCATGATGCCCGCGCCCGCGCCGGACGATGCCGCCGCGTTCAAGGTGCCGCCGCCGAGCGCATCCTGGGTCGCCGTCGCCCCCGCCTTGTCCTTGCCCGCCGCCTTCGCCTTGGATTTGGGCGCGGCCGGCACGGCGCCCGGCGGTGGCGAAGCGTCCGATCCGGGCTGCGCCGTCAAAGGGCCGTCCGGCGGCGTCAACCCGCCCGGCGCGCCGGGCGCCTGCGGCATGGCGATGTTGACGGCGGTGCCGCTGGTCACGTCGGCCTGCGGCGGCGCGGCGGATTTGGACCGGCCGAGGAACCACCAGCCGGCGCCGCCGATGACGCCGCCGGTCAGCAGCAAGCCGGCCATGCCGATGGCGATGATCTTGCCCTTGCCTTGCAGGAAAGCGAACGGCGATCGCTTTTTTTTCTTCTCGCCGTCTTCGTCGTCGTCCGGCTCGGATTCCGGTTCGGCTTCCTCGACCTCCGGTTCGACGTCCTCGTCGTCGTCGGTTTTCTTCTTTTTCCTGCCGAACAGTTTCATCGCGGATGCCCGCGCTCCGGCTTTACGACTTGCTCTTCGGCATCGACGCGGAGAACAGCGCGATGCCCTTCAACATGTCGAGCGCGCGGGAAAGCTGATAGTCCTGCGGCGGCTTCGTCGCATCGGGCTTCGCGTCCGTCGCGGCATCGGGCTTGGCGGCCGGCGGCTCGTCCTTGTCCTTGCCGGCGTCGAGCGCGCCGCGCAGGTCCGCCTCGCTGCGTCCTTTCGGCTGCGTCAGATCCTCGACCTTGGCCTGATTGACGAGAATGTCCGGGTCGATGCCCTTGGCCTGGATCGACCGGCCGGACGGCGTGTAATAGCGCGCCGTCGTAAGGCGCATGGCGCCGTGGCCGGGCAGCGGGACGATGGTCTGCACCGATCCCTTGCCGAACGACTTGGTGCCGAGCACGACCGCGCGACGGTGATCCTGCAGCGCGCCGGCGACGATTTCGGACGCCGACGCCGAACCGCCGTTGATCAGCACGACGATCGGCAAGCCGCCGGTAATGTCGCCGGATCGCGCGTTGAAGCGTTGCGTGTCCTCGGCCCGGCGCGAACGCGTCGAAACGATTTCGCCCTTCTCCAAAAACGCATCCGACACTGCGACCGCCTGGTCGAGCAAGCCGCCCGGGTTGTTGCGGAGGTCGAGCACGACGCCCTGCAGGTCCTTGCCGTGCTTCTCGCGGAAGCCCGATACCGCCTTCTTGAGGCCGGCTTCCGTCTGTTCGTTGAAGGACGTGATGCGGACGTAGCCGATCTTGTCTTCCATGCGCGAGCGCACCGATTGGATCTGCACCACGGCGCGGGTCAGCGTCACGTCGAACGCATCCTTCTTGGACGCGCGGCGCACGGTCAGCTTGATGTCGGTGCCGACCTTGCCGCGCATCTTTTCGACCGCCTGCTCCAACGTCATGCCGACCACGGGTTCGCCGTCGAGATGGGTGATCAGATCGTTCGGTTCGATGCCGGCGCGCGCGGCCGGTGTGTCGTCGATCGGCGAGATGACTTTGATAACGCCGTTCTCCAAGGTCACCTGAATGCCGAGGCCGCCGAATTGGCCGCGTGTCTGCACCTGCATTTCGCGGAAACTTTTCGCGTTCATGTAACTGGAGTGCGGATCGAGCGAGGCAAGCATCCCGGTGATCGCCGCCTCGATCATCTGTTCGTCGGTCGGTTCATCGACGTAATCGGCGCGCACGCGCTCGAATACGTCGCCGAAAAGGTTCAGCAGACGATAGGTGTCGGCCGAATTCTTGGCGCCTTTCGCGTCTTGAGCGAACGCGCCCGAGCCGACGGAAAGCGGCGCCATGAACGCAACCGCCGCCATCGCCGCCAACATTTTCTTTGTCATCCGTTCACCTTTTCCTTGGTTGCCGCCAGCCATGGCATGGGATTGATGGGGTGGCCGCCGCGCCTGAATTCCACGTAAAGCGCCGGCTTTCCCGCCGCCGGTTGCCCCATCTGGCCGACCGGCTCGCCCGCCTGGACGATGGCGCCGGGTTCGCTGTCGATCCGGGCCATTCCGGCAAGAAGCGTATGATATCCCTCGCCATGTTCGATGATCAAGAGTTGCCCATAACCGCGAAACGGGCCCGCGAACACGACGGTACCGTCATGCGGCGCGATGACCTGCGCGCCGTGGCCCGATTCGATGGTGATTCCCTTGGCGGTCAGCCCCGTCGGCAATGCCTGCCCGTAGCGGGTGGCGATCCGCCCGACGACGGGCATCGGCATGCGTCCTCGCGCGCTCGTGATCGGCCGGCCGACGGCCGCCGTCTTTTCCTCGCGTTTCGCCTCCTCGCGTTTCGGCGGCGGCGCCTTTTTCGCGGTGCGCTGGCGTTCCCGTTCGGCGGCGGCTTCGCGTCGCTTGCGCAGGGCTTCTTCCCGCGCGCGCGCTTCCTTCGCCGCCTGCTCGCGGCGAACGCGCTCGGCCTCGATCCGCTGCATGAGCTCCTGAAGCGACTTCGCCTCGGCCGCCATCGCCTTCAATCGTTCCTCGACCTCGCGGGTCTCGCCGTGGGTCTTGCTCTGCAACGCCGCTTTCTTCCGGACCATGCCGTCGAGTCGGATACGGTCCCCCTTCAGTCCTTCGACCGCCTTGGCAAGGCGGAGGCGCTGCTCGGTCATCTCGGTGCGCGCGCCTTCGAGATCCGCGAGATCCCGTTTCAGATGCCGCGCCTGGCGCTCGATCGCCGGCACCGCGGCCTTCAGGAGGATCGCGCCGCGCACCGTTTCGCTTGGGCCGGTCGGCAACGCGATCATGGCTTCCGGCGGGAACCGAGCCAGGCGTTGCAACGCCATGACCGCCTGTACGGTCTGGCGGCGGCCGGCGGCGAGGCGGCGCTGGATTTCCGTCTCGGTGACGACGAGGCCCGCCAGCGACGATTCGAGGTCCAGGATTTCCTGTTCGAAATCGCGGATCGCCCGGGCGGCGGCGATCATTTCGCCGCGCAACGCCTGGACTTCGGCGGCGAGGCGGGCCTCGGCCGCCTTCAATCGTTCGGCTTCGGCGCGCTTGCTTTCGATTTCCCGTTCGAGCGCCTTGACCCGCGCCTCGGGCGCTTGCGCCGATGCCGAGACCGCGCCGAGACCGACGGCGGCGAGCGTCACAAGAACGAAGATCCCACGGAGGGAGGCGGCGGCCAATCCCGTTGCCCTACTGGGCGGCGGCGGTCGCGGCCGCCTCGCCCCGGATCAACGATCGACCGCTCATTTCCGCCGGCTGCGGCAGGTTCATCAGGCGGAGGATCGTCGGCGCCACGTCCGCCAGCCGCCCGTTGCTCAATCCGGTCGCCCATGCCGGCGCGCCGAGCAGGATGGCCGGCACTTTGTTCAGGGTATGCGCCGTATGCGGTTGGTGGGCTTCGTGATCGACCATTTGCTCGCAATTGCCGTGGTCGGCGGTGACGAACAGCACGCCGCCCTTTTCCAGCGTCGCCTTTTCCAACCGGCCGAGGCAGCGATCGATGGTTTCCGCCGCCTTGACCGCAGCCTCGAGAATGCCGGTGTGGCCGACCATGTCGCCGTTTGCGTAATTCACCACGATCAGGTCGAACCGGTCGGACGCGATCGCGGCGACCAGTTTGTCGGTCACTTCTTCCGCCGACATTTCCGGCTTCAGGTCGTAGGTCGCGACCTTGGGCGACGGCACCAGGATGCGTTCCTCGCCCGGGAACTCCTGCTCGCGGCCGCCGTTCAGGAAGAACGTGACGTGGGCATACTTTTCGGTTTCGGCGATGCGAAGCTGCTTCATGCCCGCTTCGGCCACGACCTCGCCCAGGATGCGGGTCAGGTTTTCCGCCGGAAACAGCGCCGGGAACAGCGAATCGAGCGCGACCGAATATTCCGTCATGCCCGCGCAAGCCGCAAACCGCACCTTGCGGCCGATATCGAATCCGTCGAACACCGGATCGGCCAGCGCGTGCAAGATTTCGCGCACCCGGTCGGCGCGGAAGTTGGCCATCAGCAGGCCGTCGCCGTCCTTCATACCGGCATATCCGGCGATCGCGGCCGGCAGCATGAACTCGTCGGTCTGGCCCGCCGCGTAGGAAGCCTCGAGCGCGGCCAGCGGATCGGCGGCGGCGACGCCTCGGCCGTCCTTCAGCGCGGCGACGGCCTTTTCGACCCGATCCCAGCGCTTGTCGCGATCCATCGCGTAATAGCGCCCGGACACGGTCGCGACGGAAACGTTCTTGAAGCCCTTCGTCGCGTCGAGGAAACGGCGCAGATAGCCGAGCGCGCTTTTCGGCGGCACGTCGCGGCCGTCGAGAAACGCATGCACGCGAACCGGCACGCCCGTCTCGGAAACGATTTTCGCCAGCGCGGCGATGTGATCCTGATGCGAATGCACGCCGCCCGGCGACATCAACCCGAGCAGATGGCACGCGCCGCCGGAGGCTTTCAACTTGGCGATGAAATCGCCCAGCCGTTCGTTCTTCGCCAACGAGCCGTCGGCAACCGCCGCATCGATGCGCGGCAGGTCCTGCATGACGACGCGGCCGGCGCCCAGATTCATGTGCCCGACCTCGGAGTTGCCCATCTGGCCTTCGGGCAGGCCGACCTCGTGGGCGGAAGCGTCGAGCAGCGCCTTCGGCGCGGACGCGATATAGCGGTCCCAGTTCGGCGTGCGCGCCAGGCGAATGGCGTTGTTTTCGTCGTCGGCACGCTCGCCCCAACCGTCCAGGATGCAGAGCACGACGGGACGCGGCCGGGCGGCCGGGGATTTGCGGGACGAATCGGTCATGGCCTCAATATAGGCCGAAATTCCGGGATTTTAACAGCCCCGCGGAACGCCCGCGAAAGGCCTATTCCCGATGGTAGGGGTGACCCTGAAGAATCGACTGGGCGCGAAAAATCTGTTCCGCCAGCAGCACCCGGACCAGCAGATGCGGCCAGGTCAAGCGCCCGAACGAAAGCGTCAGTTGGGCCCGTTCCAGCACCGCCTTGTCGAGTCCGCCGGCGCCGCCGATAACGAAGCAGAGGTCCTTGGTGCCGCCGTCGCGCCACTTGGCGATGCGACCGGCGAATTCGGCGCTGGTCAGGGTTTGGCCGGTTTCGTCGAGCGCGACGACGACGGCGCCCTTGGGCACCGCCGCCAGCAACAGTTCGCCCTCGCGTTTCTTCAATTCGGGGGCGGAGCGCTTGCGCTTTTCCTCGACCTCGCGAACGTCGAGCCGCCAGGCGATGCGCTTGGCATAATCGTCGAATTGGGCCTTCAGCGGCCCGGCCTTCGCCCGCGCGCCGCCGAAGCGGCCGACGGCGGCCACGGTCAGTCGCATGGCATTCCCCTTTCGGGGCGGCGGCGAAAGCAGGCGGCCGTCAGGCCGGCAGGCTTGCGCGCATTTCCGCCGGCGTCATGGTCCAGAACTTCTCCAGGTCGTAAAACTGGCGCGTTTCCGGCCGAAACAGGTGCACGACCACATCGCCCGCGTCGATCAGGACCCAATCGCTGGCGCCGCCTTCGACGGCGGGACTTCCCAATCGGGCATCCTTGATCTTGTTGCGAAGATGTTGGGCCATGGCGCCGATCTGGCGCTGCGAGGTGCCGGAAGCGATGACCATGAAATCGGCGATTTCGGTCTTGCCGGCGAGATCGATGACGACGATGTCCTCGGCCTTGTCGTCATCGAGGGACTTTTCCACCAGCGAAAGCAGTTTCGCGCTTGCCGGCGGGGTCTTCCTTTTGGGTCTCGGTATGGGTCTCTCCTTGCCGTTAAAACGACGGCCTGCCCGCGATCTTCGGCGGATCGGCCGGATTGCACGTGGCCCGCACGCGAGCGGACCGCCCAGGGTCACCTTCCGACGGCCGACCGGCCCGACTTACCGAGGCCGGCGCGAATGCCGGTGGCGGAGGTCGCATCCAGCCGGGTGTTCAGGAACACCCAGGCGGGCGGCGGCGTATCCGCCAGCGCGCCGGCCCTTTGTTCCGCGATGCGGGCGGCCTTGAATCGATGGGCCGCCTTGCCAGCGAGCGCACGTAAAGAATAGTGAGGGCGCGCGAAAACCGCAACGGGAACGGTGCGAAAGATTTTGGTCCATCGTCGCCAACGGCCGATTTGCGCCAGATTGTCCGCACCCATCAGCCACACGAAACGTTCCATCGGGAAACGCCGTTTCAGCGCCGCCAGCGTGTCCGCCGTGTAGGCGGTGCCGAGTCTTGCTTCGATTCCCGTGACCCGGATTCGCGGATGGCGGGCCATCGCGCGGGCATCCGCGACCCGCTTTTCGAAGGCCGCCATGCCGCGAACGGGCTTCAGCGGATTCTGCGGCGAAACCATCCACCACACCGCGTCGAGCCGCAGCAGGCGCAGCGCCAGGCGGCTGATGTGAAGATGCCCTTCGTGCGCCGGATTGAACGAGCCGCCGAGGATGCCGATGCGTCGGCCGCGCCGGCGCGTTTGCGCCGTGGCTGCCGTCAAGGGCGACACTGGCCGGAGCCGCGCACCACGTACTTGAAGCTGGTGAGCTGTTCGACGCCGACCGGCCCGCGCGCGTGCAGGCGGCCGGTTGAAATGCCGATCTCGGCGCCCATGCCGAATTCGCCGCCGTCGGCGAACTGGGTCGAGGCGTTGACCAGCACGATGGCGGAATCGACCCGCCGGACGAAGGTTTCGGCGGCCGCCTTGTCCTCGGTCAGGATCGCGTCGGTATGGCCGGACCCGTGACGGGCGATGTGATCGATCGCGCCGTCAAGCCCGTCGACGACGGCGACGGCGATGATCGCGTCCAGGTATTCCGTGTCCCAGTCGGCGGCCGTCGCCGCGACGACGCGGGAATCGATTTTTTGCGTGTCGGCGTCGCCGCGCACTTCGCAGCCGGCGCGGATTAACGCGTCGATCGCGTCCGGCAGAAACGCGCCGGCGATCTTGCGATCGACCAGCAAGGTCTCGGTCGCGCCGCACACGCCGGTGCGCCGCATCTTCGCGTTCAGCACGACGGCCAGCGCCTTTTCGAGATCCGCCTTGACGTCGACATAGGTATGGCAGAGCCCTTCCAGATGCATGAACAGCGGCACCTTGCTTTCAGCCGTGATTCGCTCGATCAGGGACTTTCCGCCGCGCGGCACGATCACGTCGATCAGGCCGACCATCTTCAGCATTTCGCCGACCGCGGCGCGGTCCGTCATCGGCACGCGCTGGATCGCGGTTTCGGGAATGCCGGCCGCGCGCAATCCTTCGTGCAGGCAATCGACGATGGCGGCCGACGAATGGAAACTTTCCGAGCCGCCGCGCAGGATGCAGGCATTGCCCGCCTTCAGGCACAGCGCGCCCGCGTCCGCCGTCACGTTCGGCCGGGATTCGTAAATAATCCCGATCACGCCCAAGGGCACGCGCACGCGTTCGATGTGCAGGCCGTTCGGCCGGTCCCAGGCGGCGATGACGGTGCCGACGGGGTCGGCCAGCGCCCGAATATCCTCGATCCCCTTGGCCATCGCCTCGATGCGCTTGTCGTCGAGCATCAGACGATCGAGCACCGCCTTGGTCAGGCCCTTGCGTTCGGCCGCCGCCATGTCCTTGGCGTTGGCCGCGAGAATGTCGGATTTGCGCCGGAGGATCGCGGCCGCGGCCGCGGCGAGCGCCTTATTCTTCGCCTCGGTCGAGGTTTCGGCGAGCGCATGTCCGGCGGCGCGGGCGGCCCGCCCGATGCCCAGCATCAGGTCGGCGACGTCGTTTCCGGTTTCGGCAACGGCCGCGGTCTGGACGGGCGTCATGACAGCACCAAGTCGTCGCGGTGAATCATTTCGTCGCGGCCACGGTAACCGAGAACGCCTTCGATTTCACTTGTTTTATAACCCATTATGCGGCGCGCGTCGGCCGCCGAATAGGCCGCCAAGCCGCGCGCGACCTCGCGCCCGTCGGCGCCCAACACGGCGATGGCGTCGCCGCGCTGGAATTCGCCCGTGACGTTCTTGATGCCGGCGGGCAGCAGGCTTTTCCCCGCCAGCAGCGCCTTCTTGGCGCCGTCGTCGACGGCGACCGAGCCGACGGCCTTGAGCGAACCCGCGATCCAGCGCTTGCGCGCCGTCTTCGGGTTGGCGTCGGGCAGAAACCAGGTGCACTCCGCGCCGGCCTCGAGCCGCGACATCGGCGACGGCGCGCGGCCGTCCATGATCGCCATGCGGCAGCCTGCTCCTAAAGCAATGCGACCGGCCGCGATCTTTGTCACCATGCCGCCCGAGCCGTCGCCGGAGCCGGGATCGCCGGCCATGGATTCGATTTCCGGCGTCACCTCGCGCACGGTCGAAATCCGCTTCGCGGCCTTGTCCTTGCGCGGGTCGGCGCCGTAAAGGCCGTCGATATCCGACAGCAGCACCAGAAGGTCGGCCGAGATCATGGCGGCGACGCGCGCCGCCAGCCGATCGTTGTCGCCGAAGCGGATTTCGTCGGTCGCGACCGTGTCGTTCTCGTTGATCACCGGGATCGCGCCGAGATCGAGCAATTCGTTCAGGGTCGTGCGCGCGTTCAGGTAGCGGCGCCGGTTTTCGGTGTCGTCCAGCGTCAACAGCACCTGCGCGATCGTATGGCCGCGCTTGGCCAGCACTTCATGATAGGCGTGCGCCAGATGCACCATGCCGACGGCGGCGGCGGCCTGCTTTTCCTCGAGCCGCAGCGCGCCTTCCTTGAATTTCAGATGGCGGCGACCGACGGCGATGGCGCCGGAGGACACGATCACCACGTCCTGCTTGCGGCCGCGCAGGCGCGCCACGTCGTCGGCAAGCGCTTCCAGCCATTGCCGGCGCAGCGTGCCCTGCTGCGGATCGACCAGCAGGGTCGAGCCGATCTTGACGACCACGCGCTTGGCCGAGGCGAGCGCGGCTTTGTCTCCGGAGGGGCTCATTTCAGGATGACCGCGCGCTTTTTCGTCGCGGCCTTCTTTTCCTCGGCCGCGGCTTCCTTGCGGACGATCTGCAACAGGCGCCGCGTCAGGGCCGTGAGCCCCATCCCGGCGATGCCGGAAATGACCGCGATGTCGACCGCCTTCGCCTTGGCCGCGCTCTTGTACTTGGCCTTGGCCAGCGCCCGGCGCTTTTCCTCTATCAGTTCGGGCGTCAGCGCGTCGCACTTGTTGAGCGCGACGACCTCGACCTTGTCGACGAGCCCGCCGCCGTAGGCCTCCAATTCGCCACGCACGGTCTTGTAGTCGGCGGCAACGTCGCCGGACGTACCGTCCACCAGATGCAGCAGCACGCGGCAGCGTTCGATATGGCCGAGGAACCGCGTGCCGAGACCGGCGCCTTCGTGGGCGCCCTCGATCAAGCCCGGAATGTCGGCCAGGATCATTTCGGCGTCGTCGACCGCGGCGACGCCCAGGTTCGGATGGATGGTGGTGAACGGATAGGCGCCGATCTTGGGCCGGGCGCGGGTAACGGCGGCCAGCAGCGTGGATTTCCCCGCGTTGGGCAGGCCGACCAAGCCGACGTCCGCGATCAGTTTCAGGCGCAGCCAGACCCAGCGTTCCTCGCCGGGCCAGCCGGGCAAGGATTGGCGCGGCGACCGGTTGGTCGAGGTTTTGTAGTGGGCGTTGCCGAAGCCGCCGTCGCCGCCCTTGGCGATAACGAATCGCTGGCCGGGCGCGGTCATGTCGACGATCAGGGTTTCCTTGTCGTCGTCGAGCACCTGCGTGCCGACCGGCACCTTGACGATCAGGTCCTCGCCCTTGGGGCCGGAGCGATTCTGCCCGGCGCCGGGACGGCCGCGATCGGCCTTGAAATGCTGCCGGTAGCGGAAGTCGATCAGCGTGTTCAGGCCGTCGACGCATTCGATCACGACGTCGCCGCCGCGACCGCCGTCGCCGCCGTCGGGGCCGCCGTACTCGATGAACTTCTCGCGCCGGAACGCGACGCAACCGGCGCCGCCGTCGCCGCTTTGGATGAAGATCTTGGCTTCGTCGAGGAATTTCATGGGCCGGCTCGGGATTTCGCCTTGTTCGCGGTGCCAGGAATCGAAACGGGGGAATGGCCGGCCATTCCCCCGCGGATCACGCGCGAATGGCGGGCCCGGGAATTAGTTGCTCGGCTCCACCGTCACGAACGTCCGTCCGTTCGACTTGGTCGCGAAGCTGACGCGGCCCTCGGCGGTGGCGAACAGGGTGTGGTCCTTGCCCATGCCGACGTTGCGGCCGGCGTGGTACTTGGTGCCGCGCTGGCGAACCAGGATGTTGCCGGAAAGCACCGACTCGCCGCCGAACTTCTTGACGCCCAAGCGCCGACCGGCCGTGTCGCGGCCGTTGCGGGAGCTGCCGCCTGCTTTTTTATGTGCCATGGATCGTTACTCCTTGGATTTCGTCTTGGCGGGCTTCTTGGCCGCCGCCTTCTTGGGCGCGGCCGCCTTCTTCGCCGTTGCTTTCTTGGCCGGGGCCTTCTTCGCCGGCTTCACGTCGCCGTCGTCTTCCTCGACCGCGGGCTTCTTCGCCACGACCTTCGCCTTCTTCGGCGTCGGCGTGAACTGCGGTGCCTCGCCGGTCGGGCTGACGTGCAGGATCTTCAGCATCGTCAGGTCCTGGCGGTGGCCGTTCTTGCGGCGGTAGTTCTGGCGGCGCTTCTTCTTGAAGACGATGATCTTCTCGCCGCGCCCCTGTTCGAGCACCTCGGCGAACACCGCCGCCTTGTCGATCACGGGCGTGCCGATGGTCGGCGCCTTGCAGGCCTCGCCGATCATGAGGACCGGGCTCAGGGCGATCATGGTGCCGGGTTCCGCGGGCAGGCGTTCGACCGCCAGGCGATCGTCCTTCGCCACCCGATACTGCTTCCCGCCGGTTTTGATGACAGCGTACATTTCTCTCTCGCGCGTGTTCGTCCGATAAAGGGGCCAAGTCCCGAAAAGCAAACGCTTCTTTCAGGGGGACCCCGGAAAAGAGGCGGCACTATACCCCGCCACTTATATATGTCAACGGATTTGGGACCCTGGGATCGAACCCGGAATCGGGCCGAAAGACAAGGGTTTCCACCGCTTTTCGCCGCGCCGCGCGGCCCCGCCGCGCCGGTTGCGGGGCCCCGGCTCATGGGTTACTCTCCGCCGCCCTCGCGCCGGCGGCGCCCCGATTCCGGGCGCCCGCCGATACCCATAGGAAGGGTGGCAGAGTGGTTGAATGCACCGCACTCGAAATGCGGCGTACGGGTAACCGTACCGGGAGTTCGAATCTCCCCCCTTCCGCCAGCTTCCCAAGGCTTAATTTTCAGCAGCTAAATTTAGGAGCGCCGGGAATAAACCTGGGCATCAAGCATGCATGCGCGATTTAAAGCTAGGAATGCGTGCCGCTGCATCGCGGAAATCGTTTGCAGCCGAAGAAGCGTTCGCCGGTGCGTCTATTAACGTGTTCAACCATAACGCCGCCGCAACGGGGGCAGGCAATACCGGAATTGGCTGAATTGTCTGAAATTCTTCTTTTCACGTTTCGCACGTGAGTGCGTTCCGTCTGGAAACCCGGATTCAGACGTTTGGTCAGAATGCATTCAACGAAGCGACGTATCTCATCTTCGGTGAATACAAGAACGTGTTTTGCCCGAATGAACCCTGCAAGGCCAGAGACTCCATACACGACTTCGGATGGCATCGGGGTCTTGAACGTGCAGGCACCAACGAATACCACGACATTGTGTACCTGATCAGGCTTGAGGCCGAGGAGATCCCGCACCGCTTTGGCATGTACGTTGTTCTGGAGGAGCGGGTTCTGAAATCTTTGCTTAAACCGATAAATCACCTGCGTCCATTGTGCATGGTTCGGCTGACCGAATATCCACCCATTTATGTTCTTGGTCTCAATCACGAATATTCCGTACGGCGAAACGACCACGTGATCAATTTGGGTGGTCCCGTCGCCGACCGGTAACGTAACGTTCTTGACGAGGCGATAGACTTTCCGATCAAGGAGGAGCGAAACGCCAACATTGACCTTGAATTCGCCCAGCTTTCCCTTGAACCACGCCGACCGCTGAATCTGGATCAGAACCAAAACTGGCACAAAGAGTAGAAGCCAATACCAATGCGAAACCATGACCAAGCCAGGACTGTTTGTATGCCTAAACCTGCCCCTCTTCGTTTGGTGGTAGGTCGTACATTCTTAGGCGGTACGGGCAATCATATCGGTGTATCAGAGTTTTTCGCATAGCCGTTATTTGGCGAACGGCTGCAGTGGCCTTTTTGGCTATCAGCGAACCTTCATGTGAGGCACTGAAACACAGACAATTCAGTGCCCAGTTTCATCCCAGTTGGCCACTACCTTCGACCGGCAGAAACCGAAATCCGGCTTCCTCCAGAGGCGCCGAGAACCGAGCGGCAAGCCCGAACGGCGACGCCCGAGCGCGGCCGGATGGCGGCGGCGCCCGGGCGTCTTTCCGTCGCGATCAGGCGATGTCGAAGCGATCCGCGTTCATCA
>CAZDFF010000001.1:58171-75906 GCA_964504425.1 uncultured Hyphomicrobiales bacterium | reverse complement strand
CAGAACCGCCGCCTGCGTATCCCTTCCATAATATTCACAATGTCAAAGAACAAACTTTCGGGGGTGCCAGGCAATTGGGCCCGACGCCCCCGCGAGAGGGCGGGTTATAGGGCTGCGCATGGGGCCTGTCAAATTCTTTTCTTCACCTTTTTGTCATGTTTCAATGCATTGATTTAGAAAGATTTTTGTTCTTTTCGGCCGGCTTGTGGATATCTTTTAGCCGATCCGCGCACGGGGCCGCGGGTGGCCAATTTCCCAATCATTTCTTAACCGTTCCGGCCATACGATTGATTTTCCTGGTGTAATTGGGAAATCGGCTTGACAGCCGGCGACCCCCAAGGACATCTTGACCGAAAGCGCCCAAGCGAACCACGCACGCCGGGCGATCTGGGAAAGAACATGCGGGACGTTGTTTCATGCTCTTGAAGGGGATACTCCCGGTCGCCCTGGCAGGCGCGGGCGCCGTTGTCGCCGTCCTTGCCGTATTGGGCCCGGCCGACCCTAATCCCGCCGCCGCCAGCCGCGGCGACAGCGATATTCAAACCCTGTCGAAGGCGCCGATTTCGCTCGGCAACCCGCTGACCGCCGCGACGCTGCAGACGCGCCGATTCGATCTTCCGGAAGACCCCGCCGCCGCAACTTTACCGCCGACGTTCGTGCACAAGGTCGAGGCCGAAAGCGGCGATACGCTGGCCGGTATCTTGATGAACGAAGGCGTCGGCGCGGACGAGGCGCACCAAGCCATCGCCGCTCTCGCCAAGGTCTACAATCCGAAACGCATCCGCCCGGGGAGCGAGATCGAAATCGCGTTCCAGGTCGACGGCCCCGACACGCTGCCGCCGGGCCGCTTCGCCGGGTTCGCCGTGCAGCCGGATTTCTCGCGACGAATCGAGGTTGCGCGCGACGACGGCGATCGATTCGCCGCAACCGAAATCGCCGCGACATTGACTCGCAAACTGGCCCGCGCCGAAGGCACGATCAACCACAGCCTCTACGTCGACGGACGCAAGGCCGACGTGCCGAACCCGATATTGGTCGAATTGATTCGCGCCTATTCGTGGGACGTCGATTTTCAACGGGATATTCAGCAAGGCGACAAGTTCGAGATCATGTACGAGAGCGTGCTGGACGAATCCGGTCGCGTCGTGCACACCGGCAACATCGCCTACGCGGCCTTGATGCTCAGTGGCCAACGCCACGCCATTTATCGACACATAACCGGCGACGGCGACATCGATTACTACAACGACAAAGGCCAAAGCGCGAAGAAGGCTCTGCTGAGAACGCCGATCGATGGCGCCCGCCTGTCGTCCGGCTTCGGCATGCGCCACCATCCGATTCTCGGCTTTTCGAAGATGCATCGCGGCGTCGATTTTGCCGCACCGAAAGGCACGCCGATCTACGCCGCCGGCGACGGCACCGTTACGTACGCCGGATTCAAGGGGGCGTATGGCAAATACGTCCAGCTGCGCCACACCAACGATTATACGACCGCGTACGCGCATATGAGCGCCATCGGACGCGGCATAGCCTCGGGCAAGCGCGTGCGCCAAGGCCAGGTGATCGGCTATGTCGGCACGACCGGCCGGTCGACCGGTCCGCACCTGCATTACGAAATTCTCGTCGCGGGTCGCCAGACCAATCCGATGAAGGTGAAAATGCCGTCGGGTCGCAAGCTTGCCGGCCAGGAACTGCTGGTGTTCGCCCAGGCCCGCGCCGACGCCGACAAACGCTTTGCCGATCTCGGACGCAATCCTTCCGTTGCCGCCAAGACCACGGACGATTGACAACGCCGATTAGGCCGCTTCGGCCTTAACCCCGTTGATAACCAACCCCGATTTGTCGGCGGAAACGCGGACGGTCTCGCCGTCCTTGACCCGGCCTTCGAGCAGAAGCGAAGCCAAGGGATTCTGCAAGGACTTCTGAATCACCCGCTTCAAGGGCCGCGCGCCGTAAGCCGGCTCGAAACCTTTGTCCGCCAGCCAATCCGTCGCCTTCTTGTCGAGTTCCAGAACGATATTGCGTTCGGACAACAGCTTCCGCAGATGGCCAAGTTGGATATCGACGATCGGCTCCATCTGGGCGCGGAACAGGCGATGGAACAGGATGATCTCGTCCAGCCGGTTCAGGAATTCCGGCCTGAAGGCGCGGCGCACGATGTCCATGACATCGCCGCGGACCTCGGATGAATCCTTCCCTTCCTCCTGGGCGGCAAGAATTTCGGCGCCGAGGTTCGAGGTCAAAACGATCAAGGTATTGCGAAAATCGACCGTGCGGCCCTGGCCGTCGGTCAAACGGCCATCGTCCAATACCTGCAGCAACACGTTGAAGACATCGGGATGCGCTTTTTCCACTTCGTCGAAAAGGATCACCTGATAGGGCCGACGGCGCACGGCTTCGGTCAGGGCGCCGCCCTCCTCGTAACCGACATAGCCCGGCGGCGCGCCGATCAAACGCGCGACCGCGTGCTTTTCCATGTATTCGGACATATCGACGCGGACCATCGCCTGCGCATCGTCGAACAGAAACTCGGCCAACGCCTTGGTCAATTCGGTCTTGCCGACGCCGGTCGGCCCCAGGAATAGGAACGAGCCGATCGGCCTGTTCTGGTCCTGCAAGCCGGCGCGCGCCCGGCGCACCGCGTTCGAAACGGCGACAAGGGCCTCTTCTTGCCCGACCACGCGCTTGCGCAGCCGTTGCTCCATCGCCAGCAACTTCTCGCGTTCGCCTTGAAGCATCTTGTCGACAGGGATGCCGGTCCAGCGGGAAACGATGGCAGCGATGTGTTCCGGCGTGACCGCCTGTTCAACCATCCGGTTGCTTTCCGCCTGCTCGACCGTCTTCAGCTTGCCCTCGAGCTTGGGGATCACGTCATACTGCAATTCGCCGGCCTTTTCGTACTGGCCTTCGCGCATGGCGCGCTCGACGCCGCCGCGTGCTTGATCCAGTTGCTCCTTGATCTTGGTGGCATCGGCGAGCGAATCCTTTTCGGCGCGCCATTGGGCGGTCAGCGTCTCGGATTTCGCTTCGAGATCTTTCAATTCGATTTCCAGCTTGACCAGCCGATCCCGGGAGGCCTCGTCGTGTTCCTTCTTCAACGCCTCGCGCTCGATTTTCAATTGCACGATGCGCCGGTCGAGTTCATCGACTTCTTCTGGCTTGGAATCGACTTCCATGCGCAACCGACTCGCCGCTTCGTCGACCAGATCGATTGCCTTGTCCGGAAGAAAGCGATCCGAAATGTAGCGGTTCGAGAGCGTCGCGGCCGACACCAAGGCACTATCCTGAATGCGCACACCGTGGTGCAGTTCGTACTTTTCCTTGATGCCGCGCAGGATCGAGATCGTGTCCTCGACCGTCGGTTCATCGACGTAGACCGATTGAAAGCGCCGGGCCAACGCCGCGTCCTTTTCGACATACTTGCGGTATTCGTTGAGCGTCGTAGCGCCGACGCAATGAAGTTCGCCGCGAGCCAGGGCGGGTTTCAGGAGGTTCGAGGCATCCATGCTGCCCTCCCCCGCGCCTGCCCCGACCAGCGTGTGCATCTCGTCGATGAAGAGGATGATTTCACCCTCGGAGGCCGTCACCTCGTTCAACACCGCCTTCAGGCGTTCCTCGAATTCGCCACGAAATTTCGCACCCGCGATAAGCGCCCCGAGATCCAGCACCATCAATTTCTTTTTTTTCAGATTTTCCGGCACGTCGCCGTTGACGATGCGCTGGGCCAAGCCTTCGACGATGGCCGTCTTGCCGACGCCGGGCTCTCCGATCAGCACGGGATTATTCTTGGTACGGCGCGACAGCACTTGAATGGTACGGCGAATTTCCTCGTCGCGACCGACCACCGGATCGATCTTGCCTTCGGCGGCGGCCGCGGTCAGATCGCGAGCGTATTTCTTCAAGGCCTCGTAGCTGTCTTCGGCGCGCTCGCTGGTTGCCGCCCGCCCCTTGCGGAAATCGCGGATCGCTGCGTTCAATGTCTGCGGCGTGACGCCGGAATCTTTCAAAATGCGGCCCGCCGCCGTCGAGGGGGCCAGGGCGATCGCCAACAGCAGAGTTTCGGCCGTGACGAAACTGTCGCCTTGTTTCGCGGCCAATTGCTCTGCCTGTTCGAAAACCTTGGCGGTTTCGGCGCCCAGGTACACTTGGCCGGCGCCGGTTCCTTCGACCTTGGGCAGCTTGTCGAGTTCGGCTTTCACGCCGTCGGCGGCCTTTCGGGCATCGCCGCCGGCCGCGCCGATCAGATTTGCCGCCAAACCTTCCTTGTCGTCGACGAGAATGCGCAAAAGATGAAGCGACGTCAGCTGCTGATGCCCCGAACGCAACGCCAGAGTCTGCGCCGACTGGATGAACCCGCGCGAACGTTCCGTATATTTTTCGAATTCCATGATCCGTATCCGATCGAGCTGAATTAAGCGTACAATGGGGGCAGGCGCCGCATAAGCGCAAATACCCCAAATTCCTTGCGGTCTCTACCAACCCAGATATGGTACACCCAACGCCTTTCGCAAGCGCACCCGGGGACGATTTCGATGAGTATTCGCGTCGGCCAAATCGTGCGCTATCCGATCAAGGGATTGACCGGCGAAATTCTAAGCGAGGCCTACTTGCAAGTCGGCCAGGGGCTGCCCTTGGATCGCCGCTATGCGCTCGCCCATGGATCGCGGGCAACGGGGGGACCGACGATCCGTTGGATGGAGAAAAACGCGTTCCTGATGCTTGCGCGCCACGCCCGTCTGGCCCAGATCCAGACATCGTTCGAACCGGATACGGGAACCCTGACGATCCGCCGCGGCGGCAAGCAGGTCGCGCGCGGCAAGATCACGGATCGGATCGGACGCGCTCTGATCGAGGAGTTCTTCGCCGCTTTTATGGGATCGGAGGCCCACGGCAAACCGAAGCTGGTCGAGATCGAAGAGGGCAGCACCCTTTCCGACGTTTCGACACCGATGATTTCCCTGATCAACTCGGCCAGCGTGCACGATCTCGAACGGGTCGCGGGTTGCAAAATCGATGTCCGGCGGTTTCGCGGCAATGTCGTTCTAGAAGGCGCCGCCGCATGGGAAGAGTTCGGCTGGATCGATAGAACGATACGTATCGGCGACGCGACGCTAAAAATCGTCGACCGCACGAGCCGATGCCCGGCAACTTCCGTGAACCCGGACAGCGCCGAGCTCGATCATAACGTGCCGCAGATTTTGCAGCGGGGCTTCGGTCATGCGGATTGCGGCGTCTATGCCGAAGTCATCGGCATCGGCGCCGTCAAGCGCGGTGATCGACTAAGATTACTTTCGTAAGCGCGCCGGGCTTTCAGGACGCCGTCGATTCGGTCCCGGCACCGCGAGCCAACGTTTCCGCGATCCCGGAATCGTCGCCGTCGCCATCGGCGTCGTCGCCATCGACATCCGGCGGCAAACCGTCTTGCGCCGGCGAGGGGAACCCGCCCGGAGGGCGCTGCTGGCCGTTGTTCGGGCGATTGGGATTCTCGGTATTGAGAATGCGATAGTAGTGTTCGGCGTGCTGAAAAAAGTTTTCAGCCGATATCCGATCGCCCGCCGAAGACGCATCGCGAGCCAATGCCAGATATTTTTCCAACACCTGTTGCGCGGTGCCGCGAACCTTGATGTCCGGGCCGCTGCTTTCGAAATTATAGCTTTTGGCGGATGGATGCCGCTTGCCGTTGTTGCGGGAACGTCCCCGCCGGGAATTGGAACCGTGTTTCATGGCACCTTGAGCAGTCGTTGAATCGATTTTATCTTCTCCCCGACGAACGTCGTCTTCGCGACTCAACATGAGCACGTCAGCCAAGCCCGAATAAAGGGCATCGGCTTTCGTACATGAGGAGAATGTCGGCTATCGCCGTCGGACGGCACCCGGCCCAGTGGCCCCTCGGTGCTCCCGTCACGACTACCCTAGTCGGTGGCAGGGTAATTTCCAACACCTTTTTTGGGTATTTAGCCAACGGCCGCCTTCGCTATCGTCATAATCCGGGGGGTTCAACCCCGCCCGGAAACGGCCACGGCGCGCGGGATTCCGGCAAGGTCCGCATGCACGGCATGTATACGGAATCCTTGTCCGGCGAAAATCGCGGCGACCGAATCGGCGTGCCCGGCGCCGACTTCGAAACAGGCAATCCCGTCCACCGCAAGAACCTTGCCGAGACGGCGAGCGATTCGTCGGTAGGCGTCAAGCCCGTCAGGGCCGCCCGCGAGCGCACTCAAGGGTTCGAACGCACGCACGTCCGCATCCAAATCCGGGATCTCCCGGTCAGGCACGTACGGCGGATTGGCGACGACGACGTCGAATTTTTCCTCGACACCGTCCAGCCAGTCCCCGATGCGGAACGTCGCACGGACGTCGAATCCAAGACGTGTTGCATTGACCTTGGCAACCTCGAGAGCCGACGCGCTTATATCGACGCCCAATCCCGACGCGTTCGGAAACTCCGACAATAACGCCAACAGCAGACAGCCGCTTCCGGTCCCCAGATCAAGAATGCGAAGCGTTCGGGTCTTGTCACCGGTATCGGCGAGCACCGCTTCGACGACGGTTTCGGTATCGGGCCTGGGGACCAGGGTCGCCGGCGTGACCCGAAACGGCAGGCTCCAGAATTCCCGCTCGCCCACGATATAAGCCATCGGTTCCCGGCTCGCCCGGCGTGCTGCCACGGCATCGAGCGCGGCCGCCTGGTCGTCACCCAGTTCCCGCCCCGGGTCGACCAGCATCGTCGCATCGTCCCACCCCGTCGCATGGCGCACGAGCAGTCGGGCCTCACGCCGGGGATCGGGGATGCCTGCCGCCGCCAGCATCGTCGCGACTCGCGTCAAAGCGTCGCTGAGCGCACGCGTCACGAAAGCTCAGCCAAGCGCGTCGCTTGGTCGTCGGCGATCAATGGTTCGATCAAGTCGTCCAATTCGCCGCTCAACACCCGGTCCAATTTGTAGAGGGTAACATTGATGCGATGATCCGTGACTCGTCCCTGAGGGAAATTATAAGTGCGGATCCGTTCCGAGCGGTCGCCGGACCCGACCTGACTTTTCCGAGAGGCCGCGCGCTCAGCGGCGGCGCGCGCGCGTTCGAATTCGTAAAGCTTAGCGCGCAGCAGCTTCATCGCCTTGGCTTTGTTCTTATGCTGAGATTTTTCATCCTGACAGGCAACGACCACGCCCGAAGGAATATGCGTGATGCGCACCGCGCTGTCGGTGGTGTTGACGTGCTGACCACCGGCCCCTTGCGAACGATAGGTGTCGATGCGCAGGTCTTTATCTTCGACGTGAACGTCAACCTCCTCGGCCTCGGGCAGTACCGCGACAGTCGCCGCCGACGTGTGGATGCGTCCACTCGCCTCGGTCTCCGGCACGCGCTGAACCCGGTGCGTGCCCGATTCGAATTTCAGCCGCGCGAACACGCCTTTGCCCGAAATCATGGCGATCGCTTCCTTGAACCCGCCGATGCCGGTTTCCGAAACCTCCATGGATTCAAACCGCCAGCCATGGCTTTCGGCATAACGCTGATACATGCGGAACAGATCAGCGGCGAACAGCGCCGCTTCTTCCCCGCCGGTGCCGGCACGGACTTCCAGGATCGCGTTTCGCTCGTCGGCTTCGTCCTTCGGCAACAGCAGTATCTGCACTTCGCGTTCCAGCGCGGGGATACGCTCCTTCAACTGGAAATATTCTTCTTCCGCGAGCGCTCTCACGTCGGCGTCGGCGGCCTTGTCGGCCATCAACTCGCCGAGTTGCCGATATTCCGCCCAGGCCTTCTTCAGGCGGCCGATGGCGCCGACGACGGGCGCCAAGTCGGCATATTCCTTCGACAGCTTGGCAAAATCCTTGGCTCGACCGCTGCCCTCGGACGACATCAGATGGCCGAGTTCCTCGTGACGGGAGACAACCCGGTCGAGCTTCTCCTCGATGCTCATCGGTAATCCTCCGGCTTCTTCCCGGATTCCAGGCGGAAAAGGCGTTCCAGAACACGCTCGGCGGCTTTCAATCGCTCTTCGGCGGCCGCCTCGGACCCTGCCTCGGCCGCAAGCGCGCGCATGGTTTCAGAAGGATCGTGCAGAAGACGTCCGATCAGAAGGCGCGTCGCCTTTTCCGCATCTCCGCCGGCTTCCTTCAAGGCCGCCGCGCGCGCCGATTCGAATCTCTGGTGCAACCGGGTCACGGCAGGCGCGGCGATCCGTTCGGCTTTTCCCTTGAGGAATTTCGCGATTTCCTCCTCCAGGATACGCTTCGCGCCCTCGGCTTCGGCCTCGCGATGCTGACGTCCTTCTGTCGCGACACGTTCGAGATCGTCCATGTCATACAGGAAGGCGCCGTCGATGTCGTTCACCGCCGGATCGATGTCGCCCGGCACCGCCGCATCGACAAGATAAATCGGCTTCTGGCGTCGCGCCTTAAGCGCCGCGGCCACCATCTCGGGTGCGATCGTGTGGCGGCGACCGCCCTGGGCCGAAAGCACGATGTCGGCGCTCGGCAATTCGTCGCCGAGACGCGCCATCGGCGCCGCATGGCACCCGAGCGCGCGGGCGATCCGGTCGGCCCGCGCGTCGCTGGCATGAACGACGACAAGATGGCCGAGCCCCGCGGCCTGCAGTCCCTCGGCGATCATGTCGCCCATGTCGCCGCCGCCGATCAATAGGCCGCGGCATCGCGACAGGTCGCCATGCACTTCGCCCGCCACTTCGACCGCCGCCGCGGCGATGGATACCGGACGCTCGCCGATGCGGGTTTCGCTGCGGACCCGTTTTGCCGCCGCATAGGCGGCCTGCAAAACAATTTCGAGTTCCGGCCCCATCATGCCGGCTTCGACAGACAGCCGATGCGCTTCCTTCACCTGACCCAGCACCTGCGGCTCCCCGATCACGAGGCTATCGAGCGACGCGGCCACGGAGAAAACCTGGCGCACGGCGTCCTCGCCTTCGAGACAATAAATCTGGTCCGTAAGGTCGGCGGCCGAAAGCCCTGCATGCGCCGCCATCGCCGCCTCGATCGCGGCCGCGGCGGCGGCCGGATCCCGATGCGCGGCTTGGATTTCGACTCGATCGCAGGTCGACAGCACGATGGCTTGCGTCAAACCCAGGTCTTTGAGGCGGTCGAGATACCCCGGCAGCGCCCGTTCTTCCACGAACAATTGATCGCGCAGCGCAAGCGAACTGGAGCGGTGGTTGGCGCCGACGACGAGCGGAATCGAGGGCGGGACGACCGGTGAGTCGGTCATGACCCGGCTACCGAAAGCGGGCGAGATGGTCCTCAAGCGAGGTCAACGGGACCTCGGCCTGCTCGCCCGTTTGCATGTCGCGCACTGTCGCCTTGCCGGCGACGATTTCGGTTTCGCCCAACATGATCGCGGCGACGGCGCCCACCTTATTGGCGCGCTTCATCCGCTTGCCGACGTTGCCGGAATAGCCAAGGTCGACAGCAAAGCCGGCGCCGCGCAACCGCTCGGCCAGTTCGATGGCCATTCGTATTTGGGCATCGGCAACCGGCACGATGACGATCGGCCCCTTCCCCGGGGACGGTTCGGGCACCAACATCGCCAAGCGTTCGACGCCGGCGGCCCAGCCGATGCCCGGCGTCGGCGCACCGCCCATCTGTTCGATCAAGCCGTCGTAACGTCCACCCGCCAGCACGGTACCTTGCGCCCCCAATGCCTGCGTCGTGAATTCGAACGCGGTATGACAATAATAGTCGAGCCCGCGCACCAAGCGCGGATTTACCGTGAAGGCGACGCCGGCGGCATCCAAGCCATCCTTTACGGCCGCGAAGAAATCTTGCGATAGCGGGTTCAGGCTTTCTTCCAGCCTCGGCGCGCCGGCGACGACGGCCCTGTCGCCTTCATCCTTGGAATCGAGAATGCGCAACGGATTGCGCTTCAGGCGTTCGCGGCTGTCCTCGGAAAGCTTGTCATCGAAATCCTTCAGGTATGCGACAAGCCGTTCGCGATAGGCCGCGCGGCTTTCCAAATCCCCGAGCGTGTTCAGCTCCAGCGTCGTCTTGTCCTTAAGGCCGAGCGCGGCCAACACCCGCGCGCCGAGCGCGATGGCTTCGACGTCGGCCAGGGGTTGGGCGACGCCGATGATTTCGATGCCGATCTGGTGAAACTGGCGCAATCGCCCCTTCTGCGGCCGTTCGTACCGGAACATCGGACCGCGATAAATGACCTTCAGCGGCGTCTGCTGCGCCAGCCCGTTCGACATGAAGGCCCTGGCCACGCCCGCCGTATTTTCGGGGCGGAGGGTGATGCTTTCGCCGCCCTTGTCGGTGAAGGTGTACATCTCCTTCGTCACGATGTCGGACGTGTCGCCGAGGGTCCGCGCAAAAACATCGGTGAATTCGAAAATCGGCGTCGCCATCTCGCGAAAGCCGTAGCCGACCGCGACGGCAAGCGCCGACTCCTCGACGAAACGATGCCGCCGCATGTCGTCCGGCAATATGTCGTGCGTGCCGCGCACCGGCTGCAAGGCGGCCATCTTCGAGACTTCTCCGGCTAGCGGTTAGCGGCGACGGCCTTGACGGCGCCCCCGGATGCGGCGTCCCTTGGCGGATAGCGACGGGTGACGTAATCCTCGACGATCTTCTGGAAATCGGTGGCGATGCCCGGGCCGCGCAACGTGGTGGTCTTCTTGCCGTCGATGAAAACGGGCGCGGCGGGTTCTTCGCCGGTGCCGGGCAGGCTGATGCCGATGTCGGCGTGCTTGCTTTCGCCCGGCCCGTTGACGATGCAGCCCATGACGGCAAGGTTCATGGTTTCGACGCCGATGTAATGCTTGCGCCATTCCGGCATCCGCGCGCGGACGTAATCCTGGATGCGTCCGGCCAGATCCTGGAAGACCGTGCTGGTGGTGCGCCCGCAACCCGGGCACGCGGTGACCAACGGCGTGAACGAGCGGATGCCCATGGTTTGCAGGATTTCCTGGGCGACGATCACTTCGCGGGTACGATCGCCGCCGGGTTCCGGCGTCAGCGAAACCCGTATGGTATCGCCGATTCCTCGCTGCAGCAGCACGCCCATCGCCGCCGTGGACGCGACGATCCCTTTCGAACCCATGCCGGCCTCGGTCAGCCCGAGATGCAACGCATAATCGGCACGCGCCGCCAGCATGCCGTAGACCGAAATCAGATCCTGGACCGCGCTCACCTTGCAGGAAAGAACGATCCGGTCGCGCCCGAGGCCGATCTTTTCCGCCTGCGCGGCGGACAGCAGCGCTGATTGGACCAACGCTTCGTGCATCACCGCGGTCGCGTCCTTGGGCCGGGGCAGTTTCGCGTTCTCGTCCATCAGGCCGGTCAGCAGTTCCTGATCGAGACTGCCCCAATTGACGCCGATCCGTACCGGCCGGCCGTATTTCAGCGCGATCTCGATCATCGTCGAGAACTGACGGTCGCGTTTCTCCCGAAAGCCGACATTACCGGGATTGATCCGGTATTTCGCCAACGCTTCGGCGCAGCCCGGATTTTCCGCCAGCAGCTTGTGCCCGATGTAATGGAAGTCGCCGATCAGCGGCACGCCGACGCCCATTCGATCGAGCTTTTCGCGGATATAGGGGACGGCCTTCGCGGCTTCGTCGCGATCGACCGTGATCCGAACCAGTTCCGATCCGGCACGCGCGAGCGCGGCCACCTGCTGGGCCGTGGCCTCGGCGTCGGCGGTGTCGGTATTGGTCATGGACTGCACGACGATCGGCGCATCGCCGCCGACCGTGACGCCGCAGATCTCTACCGGAACGCTTCGCCGGCGAGGAGCCGGGTCGGGGCGGTCAGACATGACGATAAGGTCCTCGTATCGGGCGCAAGGAAGGCGGATGCCCGGGGAATTCTTGCCTTATCGGCAGGCGACCCGTCAATGGCGCGGGTCGAAGGCCCCACAAGGCCAGGAACCGCAAGAGCGGCGGCTAATCGACGACGGCCTTGCCTTGGCGCAAGCGTTCCACATCGAGCGCGACCGCGCGCCGGACGGCGCCGCCGCCGATTCCCGGCACGATCTCGCCGTCGACCTGGATTTCCAGCGCCCCGGCGTTGCCGGTCAAAAGCATAAGCCCTGACCGATTCGGCACCGGATAGGTATCCCCCGCGCGCAAGAGCCGGGTCAGCAATAGTTGATTGTCGACATCGTCACGCACTTGAATCCAACTGTTCGACTTCGCGCGCACCACGATCCGCGAAGCGGCCGGCGTCTCTGGCTTCGCTTCCGGCTTCGGCATTGCCTTGGCAACGGGCGTCGCTTGTTTGACGGCCGGGGGCGCGGCGGCGGTCTCCGTATCGGGTCGATAAGGCGCGTCGATGCCTTGGTTCGAAGACGGTAACGCAGCTACTTCCGCCGGATTCATATCGATTTTCGCGGCCGGCTTTTCGACCGGCGCCGACGTCGACGCCGGCCTACCGATCGTTTCGGCATTCCCAGCCACCGTCGCGGCGGGTTTTTCGGCAACGGGTTTGACAGCGGCAGGCTTCGCTTCGACTGGCACCGCCGCACGCGGCGCGGGCTCGGCCTTTTCGATCTTGACTGGTTCCGGCGCCGGGGCCGTCGTGATTGCAGCCGTGGGTTCGATTTTTTCCGCCTTCGCCGGCTCGGGCGCGGCGGCGGGCGGGACCGAATCCTGTGTCGCAACTGGCTCGGCCGGTTTCGCCGCATCTGTCGAGGGAGCCGCCGGTTTTGCTTCGGCGGGCGTTTCGGTCGAGCCCGGCGCGGGCGCAGCGTCGGATAACCGCGCGATTTCGACCGGCTTTACTTCGACGGCCGCCGGCGCGGGCGCCGTTTCCGTGCGATGCTCCGGCAATGTCGCCGCGATCGCCGCCGAGGGCTGATTGTCCTTGCCGGCCGTCGTCGGGTTGGCCGGCGTCTGATTCGCGAGCGACGCCAGCCGTTCCGGCAATGGCGACACCAACTCGGCGAAAAATCCATCCTTGGTCGAACTCAGGTACCAAGCGCCGTAAGCGACGACGGCAACCAACACGCCGACGAAAACGATGGCGCCGCCGGGCACGCCGGTCTCTGCGACAGGCACCGGAAATGCCAGTTCGGATTTGGCGCGAGTCGGCTGCGCGTCCGACGATTTGAATCGGCGCACGACTTCGCTGCTGTCGAGACCGAGATGCTCGGCATACGCGCGGATGAATCCGACAGCGTAGGTCGGCCCCGGGAGTTCGGCGAAACGCCCCTCTTCGATCGCCTCTATGTAGGGACGGCGAATGCGCAAGATCGCGGCGACATCGTCCAGTTCCTCGCCGCACCTAAGCCGCGAGGCCCTGAGAAGAGCACCGATGCCTTGTCCGTTTTCGCGTTCGACCTTTTGATCCATCTATACATCCGCGTCGGCGACCGGGGCCGAAAGGGAAACAAATCCCTGACGGCAGCGCCGTCGGCGTTGCTGCGAATCCCACCCGGCGTCATGCTGCAGCGCCAAAAGCGAGGATGTCGCGCGCGGTCATCGTCCCAGCCGTCCGGTCCGCCGCGCATCGGCATTTTTATAAGAAAATCGATAAATTTCAAGTACGAAACGAAAAACCTTAAATTATGACTCCATGATCCTTGGCAAATCCCCTGAGCTTCTCGCGGGCGCTCCGGTCCGGGCCGTTCAGCAGGGACGCCATGTAGGCCGCAAGCGGGGCCACGGAAAGGCTTCTAATCATGGTTTTTACGGGTCCGATGGCCGGGGGCGCCACCGACAGGTTCCGGAAACCGAGCCCGATCAGGGCCAGCGCGCCCAGGGGATCGCCCGCCATCTCGCCGCAAAGCCCGACCGATACGCCGGCGGCCCGGCAGGCGTCCGCCACGCCCTTGAAGCACTGAAACACCGGCGACGAAAGCGAATCGTATCGCTCCGAAAGACGGGGATTGCCGCGATCGGAGGCGAACAGGAATTGCAACAGATCGTTGCTGCCGACCGAGATGAAATCGACCTCCTTCACGAGGGCGTCCATTTGGTAAAGCAGGGACGGCACTTCGAGCATGACGCCGACCGAAAGCGTCGTCGGCACGCCGTTGCCGAGCCTGCCTTCGCGCGCCAATTCGCGTTCCAATAGCGCGCGCGCGGCGACGAATTCTGCTACCTCGGCGATCATTGGGAACATCACGCGCAAATCGCGCCCCGCCGACGCACGGATCAGCGCGCGCAATTGCTGACGCAGCATCGCCGGCCGATCGAGTGCGACGCGGATCGCGCGCCAACCCATCGCCGGATTCTCTTCGTTCGCTTTGTCCCAATAGGGCAGCATCTTGTCGCCGCCCACGTCCAGCGTCCGAAAAACGACCGGCTTGCCCGCCGCCTGTTCGATGACTCTCGCGTATATCCTCTCTTGGGTGCGCACGTCGGGGAAAGAGGCGCGCACCATGAACGGCACTTCGGTGCGGTAAAGGCCCACGCCGTCGGCGCCGCTATCGTGAAGATGCGGCAGGTCGATCAACAGGCCGGCGTTCATGTTGAGCTGAATGCGCACACCATCCTGCGTCACCGCCGGCAGATCGCGCATTTCCGCGTACTTGGCCTTGCGTTCGGCGCGCGCGCGAATGCCTTCGAGGAACATCTGCTGCGCGTCTTCGCCTGGGCGCACCAAAACTTGCGCGTTCTCGCCGTCGACGATAACGGTGTCGCCGGGACCGATCCGCGCGACCGCGTCGCGCGCCTGGCCGACCACGGGAATGTCGAGCGCGCGGGCCACGATGGCGACATGCGAGGTCGCCGAGCCTTCCTCCAGCACCAAGCCGCGCACGCGCGTATGGTCGTAGTCGAGAAGCTCTGCCGGCCCCAAGGAGCGCGCCACCAGAACGACGTGTTCGCCCGGCATCCGTTCCGATGCGGCCTCCGCGCCGATCAAATTCTGAAGCAGGCGGCTGGCCAGATCCTCGAAATCGTGGACGCGCTCCCGAAGATACGGATCCTGCACCTGGCTGAAGCGGGCACGGATGTCGTTTTGCGCCTTTTCGACCGCGGCTTCCGCCGTCAGACCGCCGTCGATCGCTTCGGCGATACGCCTCAGCCAACCCTCGTCCTCGGCGATCATGCGCACGGCTTCCAGCACGTCCCGGTGTTCTCCGCCCTGGGAAAGCTTGCCGTCGTTCAGCATCGTGTCGAGCGCGCCGTGCATGTCGGCGAAGGCCTTGCGCAGCCGCGTATGCTCAAGGGCGGGGTCTTCGGCGACCACGCGTTCGATGACGAACCGGCGTTGATGCAGCACGGCCTGGCCCATGCCGATCCCGGCGTTGAGACGCGTGCCTTCCAGGCGCAGGGGCTTGAGCGCGATGCCGTCGATCGGTCGGAACTCGCCGAGGCTGACCAGTTCGCCGCCGGCGATCAATTCGGCCAGCACCATGGCGACGGTCTGGAGGGTTTCGACTTCTTCTTCCGCGTATTGACGCCGGGTGCGGTTCTGAACCGCGACGACGCCGACCAGCGTGCCGCCGCGCATCACCGGCACGCCCATCATCGAATAGTAGATTTCTTCGCCGGTTTCCGGCCGGTAGGCGAAATTCGGGTGCTTCTGGGCGTCGGAAAGCGCAAGCGGCCGGGCGTGCGCGGCAATGTCGCCGACGATGCCTTCGCCGACGCGCAGGCGCGTGTTGTGCACGGCGTCAGGCTTCAGGCCCTGGGTCGCGAACAGTTCCAGCACGTCGCCCGGGCGACGGACGTAAATCGAGCAAACTTCCGCCACCATGTCGGCGGCGATGATGGCGACGATCCTATCGAGCCGCTCCTGCGCCAGGCCGGGTCCGGCCATGACATCGCGCACGCGCGCCAGCAATCGGCGCGAGGACGCAACGACCGGCGGACGCGGCGGATTGGCAGGGGGTCTGGGCATGGCGCTCCGATGGCCGAAAGCGGCTCGGTCTCAAATCATCCGCAGGGCAACAGGCAGTTTCGCCCAAGGCCCACGGCATTCGACGTTCTGCCGCCCCCTCCGACGGCGCCGGAACGACGGCTTTTGCCGGACTAGTCCTTGTCCAGCCCGTAGGCGGTATGCAGCGCGCGAACCGCCAGCTCGGTGTATTCCTCGGCGATCAACACGCTGACCTTGATCTCGGACGTCGAGATCACCTGAATGTTGATGCCCTTTTCGGCCAGCGTCTTGAACATGCGCTGGGCGACGCCGGCATGGCTGCGCATACCGACACCGATGACGGACACCTTCACCACGTCGGAATCGGACAAGAGCTGTTTGTAGCCCAGTTCGGTCCGCGCCTTTTCCAGGATCCCAACGGCACGCTTCAAGTCGCCCTTGGCGACCGTAAAAGTCAGGTCCGTGGTGCTGCCGTCGGCCGACACATTCTGCACGATCATGTCGACGTTGACGCTGGCATCCGCCAGCGGTCCGAAGATCGCGGCCGCCACGCCGGGCCTGTCGGCCACCTGCATGAGGGTGATTTTCGCTTCGTCGCGGCTGTACGCCACGCCACTGACCAGTTCTTTTTCCACGATCTCATCCTCGTCGACGACCAAAGTGCCGGGTTCATCGGTATAGCTGGAAAGCACCTGAACGCGCACGCCCTGCTTCATCGCCAGCTCGACCGAGCGGGTTTGCAGGACCTTGGCGCCGACCGAGGCCATCTCCAGCATTTCTTCGTAGGTGATCTTATCGAGCTTGCGCGCCTTCGCAACGATGCGCGGATCGGTCGTGTAAACGCCGTCCACGTCGGTGTAGATGTCGCAGCGATCCGCATGCAGGGCGGCCGCCAGCGCCACCGCGCTGGTGTCCGAGCCGCCGCGCCCGAGCGTGGTGACGGAACCGTCCTCGGTCACGCCCTGAAACCCGGGTACGACCGGAACCTCGCCCCGTGCCATCGCGGCTTCCAGATTCTTGGTTTCGATCCTCTCGATCCGCGCCTTGCCGTGCACCGCGTCGGACACGACCGGCACCTGCCAGCCGAGCCAGGAGCGGCCCTTGACCCCGATGTCCTCAAGCGCGAGCGCCAGCAGGCCGCTCGTCACCTGCTCGCCGGTCGAGACGACGACGTCGTATTCGCGCGTGTTCTGGTAGGCGCCGATCTCGCCGACGTAGCCGACGAGTTGGTTGGTCACGCCGGCCATGGCCGAAACCACGACGGCAACCTCGTTGCCGGCATCGACCTCGCGCTTGACGCGCTCGGCCACCGCCTTGATGCGGGTGGTATCGGCCACCGACGTGCCGCCGAATTTCTGAACGATACGAGCCATCGCGCTTCCTCGAATCCGGCCGCGAGGCGCCCGGATTCCGGCGCCCTTTCGGACGCCGAAAACGCTGAATTCGCTCTATTGCACTGGCGGTTGCGGCGCGGCCGGCGCATACATACTCTGTAGCGGGCGCCAAGGCAACTCCGCCCCGGTCTCCGTTATTACCCCGATTATCGCCCTGCGCAGGACACCGCCATGGCCCCGACCCAGACCCGCAAGATCGCCCGAACGACGCCCGGCACGGCCGATCCGGCCGAGGTCGCCCGGTTCGAGGAAATCGCCTCGGCCTGGTGGGACGCGGACGGCGCCTTCAAGCCCCTGCACCGGCTGAATCCGGCGCGCATCCGCTTCATCCGCGACGAAGCCGCCTCGAGGCTCGGCCGCGATCCCTTGAAGCCCGCCCCTCTGGCCGGATTGAAGGTCCTGGACGTCGGTTGCGGCGGCGGGCTTTTGACCGAACCGATGACGCGCCTTGGCGCCGACGTGACCGGCATCGATGCCGGCGAGGAAAACGTGCGGGCCGCCCGCCACCATGCCCAGGCCGTCGGTCTTGGTCGAGAAGAATGCCTCGTACATGCGGGCGATC
>CAZDFF010000001.1:50518-58161 GCA_964504425.1 uncultured Hyphomicrobiales bacterium | reverse complement strand
GTCTTGCTATCGACTACCGCACGGCGGCGCCCGAAGATCTGGCGGCCGAGAACCGGACCTTCGATCTGCTGCTCAACATGGAGGTCGTCGAACACGCGGTCGACCGCGACGCCTTCCTGGAAGTGTGCTGCCGGCTGGTCAAGCCGGGTGGCTGGATGGCGCTGTCGACCCTCAACAGGACCCTAAAGTCGCTGGCGCTGGCGAAGATCGGCGCCGAGTACGTGCTGCGCTGGCTGCCCATCGGCACGCACGACTGGCGCAAGTTCGTCCGGCCCTCGGAAATGGCCCGCGGACTCGCCCTGGGCGGCATGGAGATTCAGGCGCTGAAGGGGATCGTCTACGATCCGATGGACGACGAGTGGCGGTTGGCCGACGACCTTGCCGTCAACTACCTGGCCTTCGCCGTAAAACCGTAAGGGATCAGTCGTCGCGGCGTGGCGGCGTGGGAAGGCGATGAACCTCGATGCCTTCTTCGTCCAGGTTCTTGGCTTCTTCCTTGGTCGCTTCGCCGTAAATCGGTCGATCGTCGGTTTCGCCGTAGTGAATGCGCCGCGCCTCGTCGGCGAATTTTTCGCCCACGTAATCGCAATTCTCCTCGACGTGCTTGCGAAGCGCGTTGACTGATTTCAAAATCTGCTCGGCCAACTCGTGGGCACGGCCGGATGCTGCGGCGTCGCTGGCTTGCTTGGTCGCGATGCGCGGCGCCATGGGCGCCTTGACGATCTTGGTATTGCCGCAGACCGGGCATTCGATGTCGCCGGCGGGGCATTGGCTGTCGAATGTCGCGCTATCCTTGAACCAGGCTTCGAATTCATGGTTCTTGGCGCACCGGAGCTGATAGACGATCATGATCGACGCCGCCCTTTCACGGGTCTTGAAAATGAATTTCGGCCGAGACCGGCATACGTGGGGCCCGACCGGGTAGGGTTAGAGCAAATTAGTTAATAAATGGCAAACGAAACCGAATCCGACCGCAAACCGAGGCATCTCCGCACGACGGAACCGACGTCGTGGGTCGTCCGTTTCGCGCCCTTGGTGGCCAAGGGCGGCGGTGTGCTGGATTTGGCGGCAGGCGGCGGACGGCATGCGCGGCTGTTCCTGGACCGCGGCCATCCGGTTGTCGCCGTCGACATCGCCGCCGAGCCCCTGGCCGACCTCGCCAAGGATCCCGGCGCCGAGATTCTGACGCTCGACCTCGAGGGCGGGACACCTCCGTTCACAGCACCGTCGCCGCTGGCCGGGCGAACCTTTGCCGGCATCGTCGTCGTGAATTATCTGTTCAGGCCGCACTTTCCGCATCTGCTCGACGCGCTCGCCCCCGGCGGCGTCCTGATCTACGAAACCTTCGCGCGCGGCAACGAAGTCTACGGCAAGCCGCGCAATCCCGATCATCTCCTGAAGGCGGGAGAACTGCTCGACCTTGCGCGCGGACGCCTACAGGTCGTCGCCTACGAGCACGGCTTCGACGGATCGGGTTCGCTGCCGGGCGTCAAGCAGCGCATCTGCGCCGTCAACGATCTGACGGCATCGAACCGCGACGACGGCGATCCGCCGCCGCATGCGATCGGCAAGAGCTGACGGAATTCAATCGAACGCGCGGTCGGCGTTCAGCGACGGCACTTTGCCGCGCGCCTCGGCGATCTTCGCCGTATCGATCTCGGCCATGACGAAGCCGACGTCCTCGCCGCCGTCAGCCAGAATCTCACCCCAAGGATCGATAATCAGGGAATGACCGTAGGTCTTGCGGCCCTCGGCGTGTTCGCCGGTTTGCGCCGGCGCGAACACGAAACAACCGTTTTCGATTGCGCGTGCCCGAAGCAGCACGTGCCAGTGCGCCTTGCCGGTCGGCCGCGTGAAGGCCGCGGGCACCGAGAAGAAATCGGCGCCGGCCTTGGCCAGCGCGCGATAGAGATGCGGAAAACGCATGTCGTAGCAGACGGTCATACCCAGCCGGCCCCACGGCGTTTCGGCGACCACGGCCTTGGATCCGGCCCGATAGGTTCGGCTTTCCTGGTATCGCTCGCCGCCGCCCAGATCGACGTCGAACATGTGGATTTTGTCGTAGCGGGCCACAGTTTCGCCCTTTGGGTCGATCAGGAACGATCGGTTGGCGACCTTTTCGGCCTCGACCCTGATCACCAGCGAGCCCGCCAGCAACCACGCGCCGGTTTCCTTCGCCAGGCCCTTGAACGCGGCAAGCGCGGAATCGTCGGCTTCCGCCTTCGCTTTTTCCAACAATTGGGCGCGTTTCGGTTCGAGCATGTTGACGATTTCGGGCATCAGGTTGATATCTTAGCCAGCGTCCCGTTCACGGCGTACGTGGCCCGAGACAACCTCGATGTTCGGCGCCGGATCGCGCCCCGCGTTGGTCTGCACGCAAGCGACGCGAAACACGGTCATGATGCGGGGGCGATCCCCAGCTTTTTGTCGAGGCCGCCCGCGCCGTCGAGATCGTAAAGATCGTCGGAACCGCCGATGTGGTCGCCGTCGATGAAAATCTGCGGCACCGTGCGCCGGCCCTTGGCGCGCTCGATCATCTCGGCGCGGCGACCGGGCTCGACGTCGGTTTCGTATTCGACGAACGCCACGCCTTTCTTCTTCAACAGCGCCTTGGCGCGATGGCAGTACGGACACAATCCGGTGGTATAGATTTCGACCTTGGGCACGGGAATTTTCTCCGAGGCAGCGCGGGTGGGGCGTCTATTTATATAGGCGCTTCGTGCCCGCGCGCCAGGGTGGCCTATCCGGGCAGCGGACGGACGACACGGGCCAACGTCAACACGTCGACGGCGCAGGCACCCGCCGCCAGCAGAACCCGGGCGCAGGCCGCCGCGGTCTCGCCCGTGGTCAGCACGTCGTCGATCAGCAGCACCCGGCGATCCGCGATCGCCGGCGCCCGGCCCGGAACCACGGCGAAGGCGCGTCCGAGCGTCCGGCGTCTTTCCGCCGGCCCCAAACGGCCGAGCGGCGGCGTGCGTCGAAGGCGCTTCAGGGCGTCGGGCACGCATGGGATTTGGGCTTGGGCGGCAACCGCCTGGGCCAGCAGGCCCGCTTGGTTGTATCGGCGCATGAAGAGCCGGGTCCAATGCAGCGGCACCGGCACGATCAGATCGGCCTCGGGAACAAGTTCGGCGCCGGCGCGCATCATCCAACCGGCGAAGGCGGCGGCGGATTCGGTACGGTCGCCATGCTTGAAACCGAGGATCGGGCCGCGGCTGGAATCGTCGTAGGCCAGCGCGGCACGGGCCCGAGCGAACGTCGGCGGCTGGCGCACGCAGGCACCGCAGAGCGCGCCCGATCCGGCATCGTACTCGAACGGCAGGCCGCAGGCGGCACACCAGGGCGGCGCCAGGAACCGCAGCGTCGACCAGCATGCAACGCAGGCCGTGCCCGGTTCGTCCACAAGGACGCCGCAGACGAGACAATGCGGCGGCAATACCAAGTCGAGCGCGAACCGGGCCACCCGCTTCAACGAACCGGGTTTGGTTTCCGGGGATTCGGAATCATTCAAGATGGGCGCCGGATGTGCCATATAACAAGCATGTCGGATTCGATGATCGTCTTCAATCGGCGCCATGTACGCCGCCATCGCGACCGCGCCGCACGGGCCCCCGAGGACGCGGGCTTTCTGATGCGCGAGGTCGCCGATCGCCTGGTCGAACGGCTCGACGACGTGACGCGAAAATTCCCCATGGCCCTCGATCTCGGCTGCCGCGACGGCCAGGTCGGCCGCCTGTTGGGCGGGCGCGGCGGCATCGAAACCCTGGTGCAATGCGATCTTTCCGCCGCCATGGCCGAAGCCGCGACGCGGCGCGGCCGGACCGGCGCACTCGGACTCGCCGCCGACGAGGAAGCGCTGCCCTTCGCCGACGGCGCGTTCGACCTGGTCCTCAGCGCGGGCGGCCTGCATTGGGTCAACGACCTGCCCGGCGCGTTGTTGCAGGTCTGCCGCGCCTTGAAGCCCGACGGCCTGTTTTTGGCCGCCATGTTCGGCGGCGAGACCTTGAAGGAATTGCGCCAGGCCCTGGCCGACGCCGAAATCGCCGGCGAGGGCGGCCTGAGTCCGCGCGTATCGCCCTTCGCCGACGTCGAGGACCTGGGCGGCCTGCTGCAACGGGCCGGCTTCCGCCTGCCGGTGGTGGACAAAGACACCATCACCGTTTCCTACGGCGACCCGATGCGCCTGATGGCGGACCTCGCCGCCATGGGCGAAAGCAACGCCTCCGCACACCGCCGACAGGGATTGACCCGGCGAGCAACCATCGCACATGCCGCGGCACGTTATCGGGAGCTGTTCCAGGGCGAGGACGGACGCATGCCAGCGACCTTTCAAGTGATTTATTTGACCGCCTGGGCACCGGGGCCGGACCAGCCGAAAGCCCTGCGCCCGGGCAGCGCCAAGACGCGCCTTGCCGACGCGCTCGGAACCGTCGAGATTCCGGCCGGCGACAAGGCAAGACCGTGAGAGGACCCCGATGCGTTTCGAACAACCGCTGATTCCCGGCACGCTGATCAAGCGATACAAGCGATTCCTGACCGACGTGACGCTGGCCACCGGCGAGGTCGTGTGCGCGCATTGCGCCAATCCCGGTTCGATGCTGAGCGTCAACGCGGCCGGATCGGCCGTCATGCTGTCGCCGTCGAACAACCCCGAGCGCAAGCTGCGCTATTCATGGGAAATGATCCGGGTCGGCAAGTCCTGGGTCGGCATCAACACCGCGCGGCCCAACGCCATCGTCGAGGAAGCAATTAAAGCAGGGGCGGTTCAGGGGCTTGCCGGGTACGCGACCCTGCGTCGCGAGGTGAAATACGGCAAGAATTCCCGGATCGACATTCTGCTCGAGGACCCGGCCCGGCCGCCCTGTTACGTCGAAGTCAAGAACGTGACCATGCGCCGCGACCTGACCAAGGGCGCGCCGGCGGAGTTCCCCGACGCGGTGACGGCCCGGGGCGCGAAGCACCTGGAAGAGCTTTCCGACATGGTGAAAAAAGGCTTCCGCGCCGTCATGTTCTATCTGGTGCAGCGCCAGGACGCCGACGGCCTGACCATCGCCGCCGACATCGATCCGACCTACGCCGAAGGCCTGAAACGCGCGCGGAAGGCCGGGGTCGAGGTCGTATCCTATGCCTGCCGGGTCGGGCCGGAAGAAATTGCCGTCGACCGGCCGATGGCGCTTCGGCTATAGGAACGTTTATAATTGACCGAATGAACGAGACGATCGTGGATACCGCACCGGACCGCCGCCATATCAAGCTGCACGGCCCCGCCGAATTCGAGGGCATGCGCCGCGCCGGGCGCCTGGCGGCCGAAACGCTCGACTTCATCACGCCCAAGGTGGTGCCCGGCGTGACGACCGAGACGCTGGACAAGCTTTGTCACGAATTCATCGTTTCCCACAACGCGATCGCGGCGCCGTTGAATTATCGGGGCTTTCCTAAATCCATCTGCACGTCGGTCAACCACGTGGTCTGTCACGGCATCCCGGGACCGAAGGTCCTGGAGTCCGGCGACACCATCAATATCGACGTGACCGTGATCCTGGACGGCTGGTTCGGCGATACCAGCCGCATGTTTTACGTCGGCGACGTCGGCGTGAAGGCCAAGCGCCTGGTCGACACCACCTTCGAGGCGATGTGGAAGGGGATCGAGGTCGTCCGCCCCGGCGCCACCCTGGGCGACATCGGCCACGCGATCCAAAGCTATGCGGAGCTCCGGCGCTATTCCATCGTGCGCGATTTTTGCGGCCATGGGCTCGGCCGCGTGTTCCACGACGCGCCCAACATCATGCACTTCGGCGAGCCGGGCGAGGGCCTGCCTCTGCGCGAAGGCATGTTCTTCACCATCGAGCCGATGATCAACGCCGGCCGCTACGACGTGAAGATCCTGGACGACGGCTGGACCGCCGTGACCCGGGACCGCTCGCTGTCGGCGCAGTTCGAGCATTCGATCGGCGTCACCGCCGACGGCTACGAGGTCTTCACCCTCTCGCCCGCCGGGCTCGACCGGCCGCCCTATCCCGTCTGAGGACGCGTGGCCGAGAAGCCCGATCATCTCGGCCATCGCAAACGCCTTCGCGAACGATTCCTGAAAGGCGGCGCCGACGCCCTGCCCGATTACGAGTTGCTGGAAATCATCCTGTTCCAGGCCAATCCCCGAACCGACGTGAAACCGCTGGCCAAGGCCCTGCTGCGCAAATTCGGCACCTTCGCCGAGGCCGTGAGCGCCCCGCCCGAACGGCTGCTCGAAGTGAAGGGCATGGGCGAAAGCGGCGTGGTCGCGCTCAAGGCGGTGCAGGCGGCGGCCTTGCGGTTGACCCGCGCCGAAGTCATGGACCGGCCGGTGCTGTCGTCCTGGCAAAAGTTGGTCGATTATTGCAAAGCCGGCATGGCGTTCGAGGAGCGCGAGCACTTCCGCGTTCTCTTCCTCAACCGCCGGAACGCGCTGATGGCCGACGAGGTGCAACAGAAAGGCACGGTTGATCACACACCTGCTTATCCGCGTGAGGTCGTCAAGCGGGCGCTCGAACTCGGCGCGACGGCGCTGATCCTGGTGCACAACCACCCGAGCGGCGACCCGGAACCCAGCCGCGCCGACATCCAATTGACGCGGGAAATCCGCGACGCCGCCGGCAAGCTCGGCATCGTGCTGCACGATCACCTGATCGTGGCGCGCTCGGGCACCACGTCGCTGAAGGCGATGGGGCTGCTGTAGTTCAGCAGTGCGGAGGATGGTCGACAAGCCTCCCTTGAGGATCCATGCAATAGAATAGAAAGACAAATGTCGTGAATCTTGCCGATGCTCTCAAAGTCGAAGAAATCGAAATCGAGCGTTCACCACGACAACTTGCTGCATTTGTTTTAGAAAAAATCGAACTTTTTCACCAAAATAATCTCAAAAAGGAAGTGTTGCTTCGTCAGGGGCTGATGAAGTGCTTTTTTGAGGAGATACGGCCAATCGCACTCACGTGTGATCTATTATTTAAAAATTCAGACAAGCATTTGATTTTGCCCCGTGTTGGCAATCAGTCCTTCGACGCAACGATCCGCGATATTTCGGTTTTGCCCCCGTTAATCACATACATCGAAGCAACAACCGCGATTGACGGTCACGATGATTCGATTCGAATGGAACTACTTCTAGAGCACGGCCATGTTGCTATGACTGGCCCATTGAAATGGGCTGGCACTAGAAAATCTGGGCGAACAGCGGCCGCGTCTCTTGTGGCAAAGGATCGGACAGAAATAACGCAAAACACCTTCAATTTAATTCAAGCTGCTGTCGGCAAAAAAATATCTATGCCCTATCAAGCGCCATGCTGGCTAGTTGTCGCGTTCGACGATTACGTCGGCGGATTCCGAGACCCCTACGGCATGAATGCTCTTGCAGAATGGATTGATGATTCTTTTTCCCAGTCACTTGGAAATTTTAGCCGGCTGTATGTGGTCGGGCAGTCTGGAGAAGGACTTGTTGAAAAATGTGTAGGGCGATCAAATCGGTCTCGAACAATTCAACGAGCCACTCTGTAAGCATATCTAAGTTTTAGCTCGCTATCTTAGCGGTCAGTTCCATCGCGAACGTCAGAGGTCATTCCTGAACAGGGCGAAAATTTTGTGTTCCGCGTTGCCGGAGAGCGAATGCGGAG
>CAZDFF010000001.1:0-50418 GCA_964504425.1 uncultured Hyphomicrobiales bacterium | reverse complement strand
TTCCTGAACAGGGCGAAAATTTTGTGTTCCGCGTTGCCGGAGAGCGAATGCGGAGCGGTTTTCAGGGCCTGACGAATTCGCACCGTCAGCCGATGGGCGGACTCCCCGTCCCGAGGAACATCCACTTCCATGGCTTTGTCGCGAATGGAAAGCGACGGCCAGTGACGGGCGTCCGGAAGAGTCACGTCGGTCACGAACCGCCTCCGTTCTAGAGAACCGCTACGGCACCATTCTTGGGCCGTCGTCATGTTGCCGTAAGGTGGGAAGGCGCCGCAACGCGGCGAGTGTAAGGAATTGTAACAATGTGTAACCGAGAGGAAGGCTCGGCTAACGATTTGAAAGAAAACAAATTTTCAAGGCAGTCGGAAGGCTAATTAAAATATTCCGGGAACGCCTGGCGCAGGTTCTTCTCGATCCGCTGGCGCGGCGGCAAATTGGGTTCCGACGGCACGAACATCCGGCCGGTGATCCGCTCGTAGAGTCGGATGTACTTGCCCGAAAATTCGGCCAGCGTGTCGGATGGAATTTCCGGAATCGGGTCCTTGTAGGGATCGCAGCGGGCCGCGATCCATAGACGCAGGAATTCCTTATCCAAGCTTTCCGGTTCCTGGCCCGCCGCCATGCGGGCATCGTAGCCGTCCCTAACCCAATAACGGCTGGAGTCGGGCGTATGCACCTCGTCGGCGAGCGTCAGGCGGCCGTCGGAGTCGACGCCGAACTCGTATTTGGTGTCGACCAGGATCAGGCCGTTCTTCGCCGCGATCTCGCGCCCGCGCGCGAAAAGCTTCAAACTGGTTTCGGCCGCTTCCCGCCAACGGGATTCCGGGAGAATGCCCTTCTCGACGATCTCCGCCGCCGTGATCGGATAATCGTGCTCGCCCGCCATGCCTTTGGTGGTCGGCGTCAGAATGGTTTCGGGCAGCTTCTGGTTTTTCTTCAGGCCGCCCGGCAGCTTGTGACCGTAAACGACGCGCTCGCCCTTGGCGTACATCGGCCAGATGCTGGTCGCGGTCGATCCGGTCAGGTAATCGCGCACGACCATTTCGATCGGCAGCATCTCGAGCTTTCGGCCGACGACCACGTTGGCGTCCGGAAAGGCGACCACGTGATTGGCGCAGATGTCGGCCGTCGCCTCGAACCAGAAGCGCGCGGTTTGGTTCAATATCTCGCCCTTGAAGGGCACGGCGGCCAACACGTGGTCGAATGCCGATTGACGATCGGTCGCGATCATGATTCGCCGGCCGTCCGGCAGGTCATAGGAATCGCGCACCTTGCCGCGCTGGAAGTTCGGAAGCTGCGGAAAGTGCGCGTCGACCAGGCAATGGCCGATGCGAGCGCGGATGTCTTCGGGGGTCATCGTCCCGATCAGCCTTGAGTATGGCGCCGATGGGCGAGTTCGCGTCGGCGCTCGTCGCGCCGCTTGAGAAAGGCCAGCGTCCAGCGATAGCCGACCCAGCCGAACACGGCGGCCCACGGCAGGCAGCCGATCATCATGGTCAGGCCCTGATCGGCGGCAACCATCTTGAGGTAAAGACCGAGCGAACCGATGCCCCATTCGCCGTTGCCGAATGCCTTGTTCCACGTGTCGACAAAACTTTGGTAGCCGGAGATGTCGTTCCAGCGGCCGAGCATGAGCTGACCGGTAATGTAAAAAATGTAATAGGTCGGCAACATCGTCGCGACGTTGGTGACCCAGGTCCAGGCCAACGCCACGATCAGGTTGAAATCGTACTTAAAGACCTTGCGCCCGATGACCCAGGTCATGAAGACCAGATACATCTGAATGCCGACCAGGGGCGTGAATGCCCAGGCAAGCCCGACCAACGAGCCGTGCGCCGTATAGGACGGCGGATGCTTGCTCCGCTTAATGGGAACGATGAGCCGAAAGCGCGTCAGACGCTTCATGCCTTCCCAGACGGAGTGCTTGCGCGCCCGCTTCTTCCGCCCTGTCGCCGCCGTCGCCGCCATCGCCGTCACCTTCGCCTCCCGCGAATGCCACGTTTCGCTCGCCACCGTATCAATACCGGTTGCGGGGCCGAGGGCAAGCCCGATAGCTTGCCGCACCATGACCGAAACAGAACGTTCATCGACCCTCGTTAAGGTATTCGTTCCTTTCGCCGTCGGCTATTTCCTTTCCTACCTGTCCCGCGTTGTCAATGCCGTCATCGCGCCCGACTTGGTGAAGGATCTGGGGCTGGACGCGGCGCAGCTGGGGCTTTTGACCAGCGCCTACTTTCTGGCCTTCGCCGCGTTTCAAATTCCGCTGGGCGTGCTGCTCGACCGATTCGGGCCCAGGCGAACCAATGCCGGGCTGCTGGTGATCGCGGCGGCCGGCGCCGCCATCTTCGCCGCCGCCGACAGCGTGGCGGGCCTGGCGGTCGGCCGCGGCCTTATGGGCCTTGGGGTCTCGGGGGCGCTGATGGCCGGATTCAAGGCGTTCAGCATGTGGTTCCGGGTCGGCCAGTTGCCGCTCGTCAACGGTTGCCAACTGGCCGCCGGCGGCTTCGGCGCGCTGATGGGAACGGTTCCGGTCGAAGCCGCGCTCGGCGTACTCGGCTGGCGCGGCGTCTTCGTCGTGCTGGCGGTTTCCTTCCTGATCGGCGCCGTTGCCGTGATGTTCATGGTGCCGCGACGCGGCATGGGCGTCCCCGAAGGAAGCCTGCTCGAACAGTTCCGCGGCTTCGGCAGAGTCTTCGCCAGTCCCTTGTTCATCCGGATCGCGCCGATGACGATCGCCGCGCAGGCGTCCTTCGTCGGCATTCAGAGCCTGTGGTCCGGCCCATGGCTGGCGGACGTGGCCGGCATGGGACGCGGCGCCGTGGCCGACTACCTGTTGCTGATCGCCTGCGCCATGATCGTCGGGTTCCTGATCACCGGGACCATCGCCGAGCGCCTGGGCCGACGCGGCATCAAGACCATCGACGTGGCGTTGGTCGGCATGACGTGCTTCATCGCCTCGCAAGCCGTGCTCGTAATCCAATGGCAAGGCGCCGTGTTGCTGACCTGGATGGCGTTCGGTTTCTTCGGCACGGCGAACCTGCTGTGTTACGCCATGCTGACGCAAAGCTTCCCGATCGACATGGTCGGACGCGTCAACACCAGCCTCAATCTGATGGTGTTCGCAGGCGCGTTCCTGTGCCAATGGGGCATCGGGCTGATCATCGACTTGTTCGAACCGACGGCCGCCGGAGGCTATGCAACCGGCGGCTATCGCGCCGGATTCGGCATCATGCTGGCGCTCGAGATCGCGACCATGGCCTGGTACTGGATCTACCGGCGAACCGACATCAAAGCCTGAAATCCACCGTCGCCCGGCCGCTTTCCTCCAAGCCGCGGACGACGAGCGTGCCGTCGGCGGCGTCGGCGACGGCGGCGATGCGCGTCGTCGGATTCAACACCGGCGGCAACAGCCATGAGAAACTTTCCGCGCCCGCGTCGCCGGCCAGGCGTGCCAGCAGTTCACGCCGCTCGCGACTGTCGCGGCCGCGCGGGCGGCCGGGCCGAACGATGCCGATCCAATCGTTGGCGACGGCGACCGGCGAAGCATGAATCAATGTCATGTCGGGCGTGCGTTCGATCGCCACGCCTTCGCCCGGCTTCGTTCCGGCGAGCGAGAAGAACGCGCCGGCCGCGATCGGCGTTTCCGCCAGCATCGCCTTGGCCTCGTCGTAGGTGCGGCAGGTGTCGAAGACCCGACGCAGCAGGTGCGCGGGCGGCAGGCCTCGGGCAAGGCCGCGCCACCGGACAATCGCCCAATCGAGCCAGCATGAGGACGTGAATGCGGGCATCGGCGTCTGGTTGATGGCGGCGGAAAACCGGCCCGGCGCCATCGCCGTGACGACCCCGGCGAATCCCGGCCACGTCACGTCGTAATAGGGACCGGCCGCGCCCTCGCGCCGCAGCACGACGACGTTGGCGCCGAGTCCGTCGAGCGGCCAGTCGAGCACGCGCAACATGCGCCCCGCACCGTCGGCTCCGACCGCCGTCGTGCACGTCCACTCGTACGACAGATTGAGAAGATAGGCACCGGGCCGGCCGATTCGCGCGGCGGCGGCGGCGATCTCGGCGATGTACGGATTGCCGGTGCGCCGCAGCCATCGTCGGGACAGCGCGTCGCCCACGGCCATGGCCGATCCGCCGTAATGGCGCCGGGCGCTCGCGACCAACGCCGCCAGACGTTCCGGTTCCGCCAGCAGCAATGCGCGGGTCGCGTCCGTTCCGCCGTCGATCAACGGAATCGTCGCCAGCGCGTCATCGGGTGCGCAACCGGGTGGGACAACGGCATCCATGGTCGGTTCCTTTAATTTAACGATCATAACACGCCTTTCAATGCCGGTCGGCTGGGGTAATATGCCGTCCTTCAATGCCAACCGCCTCCAGGACCGCCGACCGATGATCCCGCGCTATAGCCGACCCGAGATGACCGCCATCTGGGAGCCCGCCAACAAGTTCCGCATCTGGTTCGAGGTCGAGGCGCATGCCATGGACGCGCTGGCGACATTGGGCGTCGTGCCCAAGGCCGCCGCCAAGGCGGTCTGGAAGAAGGGCAACAAGCCCTATACGGCGGCGCGGATCGCCCGGATCGACGCGATCGAGCGCGAGACCCGACACGACGTCATCGCCTTCCTGACCGAGCTTGCCGAAAACGTCGGCCCCGAAGCGCGTTTCGTCCACCAGGGCATGACGTCGTCGGACGTGCTGGACACGTGCCTGGCGGTGCAGATGACCCAGGCCGCGGATCTTCTGATCGCCGGCGTCGACAGGGTCCTGGCCGCGCTCAAGAAGCGCGCCTTCGAATTCAAGATGACGCCGTGCATGGGCCGCAGCCACGGCATCCACGCCGAGCTCACCACGTTCGGCGTGAAGTTGGCGGGCTTCCATGCCGAATTCCAGCGCAACCGCAAGCGCCTGGAGGAAGCCCGGCGCGAGATCGCGACCTGCAAGATTTCGGGCGCCGTCGGCACCTTCGCCAACATCGACCCCCGGGTCGAAGCGCACGTCGCGAAGAAGCTGGGGCTCGTCCCCGAACCGGTATCGACCCAGGTGATCCCGCGCGACCGGCACGCGGCGTTCTTCGCCGCGCTGGCGGTCGCCGCCGCGTCGGTCGAGCGGATCGCCATCGAAATCCGTCACCTGCAACGGACCGAGGTGCGCGAGGCCGAGGAATTCTTCGCGCCGGGCCAGAAGGGATCCTCGACGATGCCGCACAAGCGCAACCCGGTGCTGACCGAGAACCTGACCGGGCTCGCGCGCATCGTCCGCTCGGCCGTGGTGCCGGCGCTGGAAAACGTCGCGCTGTGGCACGAACGCGACATCTCGCATTCCTCGGTCGAACGCATGATCGGCCCCGACGCGACGATAACGCTCGACTTTGCCCTCAACCGCCTGGCCGGCGTGATCGAAAAGCTGGTCGTCTACCCGGAGGCGATGAAGAAGAATCTCGAAAGCCTGAAGGGCTTAGTGTTCTCGCAGCAGGTTCTGCTCGCGCTGACCCAGGCCGGCATGAGCCGCGAGGACGCCTATCGCGCGGTGCAGGTGAACGCCATGGCGGCGTGGCGCGAAGGCGACGCGTTCCTCGACCACCTCAAGACCGACAAGGCGGTCGCGAAAATCCTATCGGCCAAGGCGATGGAAAAAATGTTCGACCTGAAGCACCACACCCGCCACGTCGGCACGATCTTCAAGCGGGTGTTCGGCCGGGGCTGAGACCCCGCCTCAAATTTCCTTGGCGATCTGGGCCATGGCCTCGACGTAGAGGCTTTCGAGCTGCCTGCGGACCTCGACCTCGGTAATCTTGGCGCCCTTGGCCTGGACGTCCTTCATCACCTTGCGCACGATGTCGTCGACGCCGGGCTCGTCCAGGTCGGACATCACGACTTCCTTGGCGTAGGCTTCCTTCTCGGCCACGGTCATGCCGAACTTGTCTGCCAACCAGTATCCCAGGAGCTTGTTGCGCCGGGATTCGGCCTTGAAGCGCAACGCCTCGTCGCGCTGGAACTTCGCCTCGTATCCCTTTTCGCGGTCGTTGAAGGCGTCGGCCATGAAAGTCGCTCTCCCTGAATGACGGTGCCGGGAATCTAGTGTCGCGGGCCGGTGGATGCAACCGCCGGACGCCTCGATTCGCACAAAGATCATGACAGGCTTTTGCAGGGCGATTGCGTTAAACTTGCGTCATGTGCACCGTCGTCATCCTTTATCGACCGGGCGAGCCCTGGCCGATCGTCATCGGCGCCAACCGCGACGAAATGATGGACCGTCCATGGCACCCGCCGGGCCGTCATTGGCCTGACCGGCCGGACGTGGTCGCGGGCCGGGACGAACTCGCCGGCGGCACCTGGCTCGGCCTCAACGATCACGGCGTGGTCGCGGGCGTCCTCAACCGGCGCCATTCCCTGGGCCCGCAGGCGGGCATGCGAAGCCGGGGCGAACTTCCGCTGGAAGCCTTGGATCATGCCGAAGCCCGGGCGGCCGCCGAGGCACTGTCCCGGCTGGAACCTAAAAGCTATCGCACCTTCAACATGATCGTCGCCGACCGCCGGGAGGCCTTTTGGCTGCGCTCGCGCGGGTCGGAATCGCCGGACGGCGGGCTCGGGGTCGAAGTCATGCCGATCCCGCCCGGCCTGTCGATGCTGACCGCCTACGACCTGAACGATCCGGAATCCAACCGAATCCGCCGCTACAAACCGCTGTTCGAGGCGGCCAAGGCGCCCGACCCGGAAAACGACGACTTCGCGGCATGGCAGGAATTGATGGCGTCGCGCGATCGCGATCGCGGCATCGGTCCCGGCGGCGCCATGACGGTCGCTACCGATACCGGATTCGGCACGGTTTCGTCCTCGCTGATCGCCGTGCCGTCGCCCGCGCACTGGCCGGCGAAACCGGTCTGGCTGTTCGCCGCCGGGCCGCCCGGCGAGGCCCCGTGGAACCCGGTAACGATCTGATCCGCCGGGCGATTTTCCGCCGCGCGGGCGTTCCCGGGGGTCGTTGTGTTGCCCCCCGACACCTGCTATATGAACCGAAAGCCGCGCCGTTGTTCGCTTTTCGGCGCCCCGCCCTCGACCATCGGGATACCCCATCATGGCCAGACGCAGACAGATTTACGAGGGCAAGGCCAAGGTCCTATTCGAAGGCCCCGAGCCCGGCACCCTGGTGCAGTACTTCAAGGACGACGCTTCCGCCTTCCATAACCAGAAGCGCGGCGTCATCACCGGCAAGGGCGTGCTGAATAATCGCATCTCGGAGTACCTGATGTCGCGCCTGGGCGAGATCGGCGTGCCGACCCATTTCGTCCGCCGCCTGAACATGCGCGAGCAATTGGTGCGCGAGGTCGAGATCATCCCGATCCAGGTGGTGGTGCGCAACATCGTCGCCGGCTCGCTGGCCGAACGTTTCGGCATGGCCGAGGGCACGCCGCTGCCGCGCTCGATCGTCGAATTCTATTACAAATCCGACGAACTGAACGACCCGATGGTCTCGGAAGAACATATCACCGCCTTCGGCTGGGCCACGCCACAGGACATCGACGACATCATGGCGCTGTCGCTCCGGATCAACGATTACCTGTCCGGTCTGTTCCTGGGCATCGGGCTGCGGCTGGTCGACTTCAAGATCGAATTCGGCCGGCTTTGGGAAAACGACCAGATGCGGATCGTGCTGGCGGACGAGATCAGTCCCGACAGCTGCCGGCTCTGGGACGTCAAGACGAACGAGAAAATGGACAAGGACCGCTTCCGGCGCGACCTCGGCAACGTCGAGGAAGCCTACCAGGAAGTCGCGAGGCGCTTGGGGATTCTGCCGGAAGGCGGGCCGCGCGACCTCAAGGGTCCCGAGGTCATGCAGTAACCCGCGAAGGCCGAGAATTCGGGTGAAGGCGAAAATCCACGTCACGTTGAAGAACGGTGTCCTCGACCCGCAGGGCAAGGCGGTCGAGCACGCACTCGGCTCGCTCGGTTTTTCCGGCGTGTCGGGCGTGCGCCAAGGCAAGTATATCGAACTGAACCTGGCCGAGACCGACAAGACGAAGGCCCGCGCCCAGATCGAGGCGATGTGCCAGAAGCTGCTCGCCAACACCGTGATCGAAAACTATTCCATCGACATCGCCGAAGGCTGACCGCACCGCCATGAACGCCGCCGTCATCGTCTTTCCCGGCTCGAACTGCGATCGGGACGTGAAGGTGGCCCTGGCGCAGTCGATGGGCCGCGATCCGATGATGGCCTGGCACGGCAACCCCGACCTGCCCAAGGTCGACCTGATCGTGGTGCCGGGCGGCTTTTCCTACGGCGATTATCTGCGGTCCGGCGCCATGGCGGCGCATTCCCCGGTGATGCGCGAGGTCGTGAAGCGCGCCAACGCCGGCACGCCGGTGCTGGGCATCTGCAACGGCTTCCAGATTCTGACCGAGGCCGGCCTACTGCCGGGCGCGCTGATGAAGAACGCGAACCTGAAATTCCTTTGCAAGGACGTCTACTTGAAGGTCGAAAACGCCCAGACGCGCTTCACCGACCGCTACAGGAAGGGCCAAGTGGTGCGGTTTCCGATCGCCCACGGCGACGGCAACTATTTCGCCGACGAGGCGACGCTGGATCGCCTGGAAGGCGAGGGCCGCGTCGCCTTCCGCTACGTCGGCCCCGACGGCCAAACGAGCGACGACGTCAATCCGAACGGCAGCCGGCGCAATATCGCGGGGATTTTGAACGAAAAAGGCAACGTGCTCGGCATGATGCCGCATCCCGAGCGACTGGCCGACCCGCAGCTGGGCGGTATCGACGGACGGGCGATGTTCGACGGCCTCGCCGCCGCGCTCGCCTGACGGCGGCGAACGGGAGCCGCGACGCCATGCTGATCCCCTTGGGCGACGACAACCCGACCCGGTACATCCGGCACGCGTACGTCAACTGGGCCTTCATCGCCGTCTGCGTCGCCGTGTTCCTGTATCAGGCGTCGCTCGATCCCCGCGCCGGCAATCTCTTCGTCTACGCCTATGGCGCGATCCCGGCGGTCATGTTCGGCCACGGCAGCCTGCCCGAAGGCCTGGCGCAGATTCCGCCGGCGGCGACGCTGATAACGTCCATGTTCCTGCACGGAAGCTTGATGCATCTGGGGGGAAACATGCTGTTCCTGTGGGTGCTGGGCGACAACGTCGAGGATTCGACCGGGCACGGTCGCTATCTCGCGTTCTATCTTTTCTGCGGCATCGTCGCCGCGTTGAGCCATGCCGTGCTCGAACCGAAATCCGAGATCCCCATGGTCGGCGCGTCCGGCGCGATTTCGGGCGCCATCGGCGCCTATCTGCTGCTGCATCCGCACGCGTCGATCCGCACGATCCTGTTCTATCGGATCATCCATCTGCCGGCGTTCGTCGTGCTCGGCCTGTGGATTGCATTTCAAGTCTGGAACGCGGCATCGGCGACGCCGGGCCAGCCCGGAGTCGCCTGGTGGGCGCACATCGGCGGCTTCGTCGCCGGCGCGTTGCTGATCGTGCCCTTCAAGCGCCGGGGCGTGCTGCTGTTCGACCGCACGCCGTCCACGCGCCGCCGTTCGATCCTGCCCGATTCGGAGAGCCGATGAGCGAAATCACCCCCGACGTCGTCGCCGCCCACGGGCTCAGCAAGGACGAATACGCCCAGGTCCTGAAGATACTCGGCCGCGCGCCGAACCTGACCGAACTCGGCATCTTCTCGGTGATGTGGAGCGAGCATTGCTCCTACAAGTCGTCCAAGAAATGGCTGAAGACCCTGCCGACCAAGGCGCCGTGGGTCATCTGCGGGCCGGGCGAGAACGCCGGCGTCATCGACATCGGCGACGGCCAGGCCGCCATCTTCAAAATGGAGAGCCACAACCACCCGTCCTATATCGAGCCCTACCAGGGCGCGGCGACCGGCGTCGGCGGCATCCTGCGCGACGTGTTCACCATGGGCGCGCGGCCCATCGCCAACCTGAACGCGCTGCGCTTCGGGCGGCCCGACCATCCGAAGACGCGGCATTTGGTCGCGGGCGTGGTCGCCGGCATCGGCGGCTACGGCAACTGTGTCGGCGTGCCCACCGTCGGCGGCGAGTGCAACTTCCATTCCGCCTACGACGGCAACATCCTGGTCAACGCCATGACCGTGGGCTTGGCCGACAAGGACAGGATTTTCTATTCAGCCGCCGCCGGCATCGGCAATTCCATCGTCTACGTCGGGTCCAAGACCGGGCGCGACGGCATCCATGGCGCGACCATGGCCAGCGCCGAATTCAGCGAGGACTCGGAAGAAAAGCGCCCGACCGTGCAGGTCGGCGACCCGTTCACCGAGAAGCTGCTGATCGAGGCCTGCCTGGAACTGATGGCGACCGATGCGATTGTGGCCATCCAGGACATGGGCGCGGCGGGGCTGACGTCGTCGTCGTTCGAGATGGCGTCGAAGGGCGGCGTCGGCGTGGAACTGAACCTCGACACCGTGCCGCAGCGCGAGGAAGGCATGACTGCCTACGAGATGATGCTATCGGAATGCAAGGAACGCATGATGAAGGTGCTGAAGCCCGGCCGCGAGGACGAGGCCCGCGCCATCTTCGAGAAATGGGAGCTTGATTTCGCGATCATCGGACGGCTGACCGACACCGGCCACATGATCCTGAAGCACAAGGGCGCGGTCGTCGCCGACCTGCCGATCGATCCCCTGGCCTTGGCCTCGCCGGAATACGACCGGCCGTGGAAGCCGACCCCGGCACCGAAACCGGTCGACGCCGGCGACGTGCCGACGACGAACGATTTGCTGGATGCGCTCGCCCGCCTGATGGGTTCGCCCGATCTGTGTTCCAAGCGCTGGATCTGGGAGCAATACGACCACATGGTTATGGCCGATACGGTACAGCGCCCGGGCGGCGACGCCGCCGTGGTGCGCGTGCACGGCACCCAGAAAGCGCTGGCCATGACCAGCGACTGCACGCCGCGCTATTGCCTAGCCGATCCGGTTCAAGGCGGCCGCCAGGCGGTCGCCGAGGCTTGGCGCAACCTGACCGCGACCGGCGCACGGCCATTGGCCGTCACCGACAACATGAACTTTGGCAACCCCGAGAAGCCGGAAATCATGGGCCAATTCGTCGGCTGCATCGAGGGCATGCGCGAGGCGTGCCTGGCGCTCGACTTCCCGGTCGTGTCGGGCAACGTCTCGCTCTACAACGAGACCCAGGGCAAGGCGATCCTCCCCACCCCCGCGATCGGCGGCGTCGGCGTCATCGCCGACGTGACGAAAACGACCACCGTCGCCTTCAAGAAACCGAAACAGGTGATCGTCCTGATCGGCGAAACCAAGGGCCACCTGGGCCAATCGCTTTACCTGCGCGAGATCGCGGGCCGCGAGGACGGCGCGCCGCCGCCGGTCGATCTGGCCGCCGAACGCCGCAACGGCGACTTCGTGCGCGGATTGATCGAACACGGCGCCGTCTCCGCCTGCCATGACGTTTCCGACGGCGGGCTGCTGGTCGCCGTGGCCGAGATGGCCCTGGCCGGCGGCATCGGCGCGACCCTTGCCGCGCCTGACGATCATTCGCATCCGCATGCGTGGCTGTTCGGCGAAGACCAGGGGCGTTATGTGGTTACGTGCGACGATCCCGCGCCGATCCTGGAAGCCGCGGCGGCACGCGACGTGCCGGCCGAAGCGATCGGCGCCACCGGCGGCGATGGCTTGACGTTGCAAGGCCGAGGGGCCATATCCTTGGCCGAACTGAAGGCCCGTCACGAAGGCTGGCTGCCCGCCTACATGGCAGGTCCCTGAAAAACCGATAACCGCGACGAGGACGGCAACCATGCCCATGCCGGCAACGGAAATCGAACGGCTGATCAAGGAAGGGCTCCCCGACGCCCAGGTCACGATCCAGGACCTGCGCGGCGACGGCGACCATTACCAGGCGCACGTGAAATCCATTGCCTTCAAGGGCAAAAGCCGGGTGCAGCAGCATCAGCTTGTCTATCAGGCGCTGCAAGGCCGCATGGGCGGCGAACTGCACGCGCTGGCCTTGACGACCAGCGTACCGGACGGCGCTTGAGCGCGCGGTTCCATTGCCTTATTTTGGACGAAACGCGGCACATGCCGCGCCCCTTTAACCCACGAGGACCCCGATGAGCGACAATCCCGTCTTAGCCAAGATCCAGCAGGAGATCGGCGACAACGACGTCGTCGTGTTCATGAAGGGCACGCCCATGTTCCCGCAATGCGGCTTTTCCGCCGCCGTAGTCGGGGCGCTCTCGCAGATGGGCGTGAAATTCAAGGGCATCGACGTGCTGCAGGACCAGGGCCTGCGCGAGGGCATCAAGTCCTTCAGCAACTGGCCGACGATCCCCCAGCTTTACGTGAAGGGCGAGTTCATCGGCGGCTGCGACATCGTGCGCGAGATGTACCAATCCGGCGAACTGCAGCAGCTGTTCACCGACAAGGGCGTTTCCTACGCCGCCTGAATTTCAACCGGCGTCGTTTCACGGACAAGGCCGACCGGGATATCCCGGCCGGCCTTTTCGTTGCGCTTCATTCGAACGCGTAAGCAGCCATGCTGAGCGAACCGTCGAGAAAACTGCGGTGAAGCACGCGGCCTTTCGCGCCCTTCCCAGCCGCCCCGAACGCCGTGAAAAGCGGCAGCAAGTGTTCCTCGGTCGGATGCGCCCTCGATGCTTCGGGCGCCCGCCGACGGTAGTCGACCAGCTTATCGACGGCGCCTTCGGTCAACGTTTCGCACAGCCAATCGTCGAAGGTGCGCGCCCAGCCCTCCACGACCGGACTGCCGAGATCGAAAGCGCCCAGGTTATGCACGGCGCCGCCCGAACCCATGACGAGCACGCCGTTCCGGCGAAGGTCCGACAACGCGGCGCCGACGCCGACGTGCCAGGCCGCCCCTCGCGCCGTCTGCACCGACAACTGCACGACGGGAATATCGGCCTTGGGATACATCAACGACAACGGCACCCAAGCGCCGTGGTCGAGCCCGCGATCCGGATCGAGTCCGCCGGCGATACCGGCGGCCGCCAAAAGCCCGGCCGCCGTTTCCGCCAATGCCGGCGAGCCCGGCGCGGAGTAGCGGATATCGTAGAGCGGCTTCGGGAAACCGTAGAAATCATGGACCGTCGGCGGGCGCTCGGCTGCGTTCAGAACGGGACCGTCGGTTTCCCAATGGGCCGAGACGACCACGATTCCTTGCGGCCGGCCGAAGTGCGGGCCGAGATCGCGCAGGAACCGCACGGCCGGGCTGTCGCCCAGCACGAACGTCGGTGCGCCGTGAGAGACGAAGATCGTCGGTAGGGTCCTGTTCGTCATAGGTCCTTCCTCCGGGTCCGGTCGCGACGCGGGCCGTCGTCCCGCGTCTCAGGCGGCCTTCGCGAGCCCGAGTTGCCGTGCCTGGAGCGCGACCCGGCGGCCCAGGTGTTCCGCAGTCCTGCGATCGCTTTCGATCGGCGCTTCTTCCGGCGAAGCGTCGGAATCCGACTGGGCCATGGCCCCCAGGTAGCTGCCGATCCGGTTCAGGTCCGCGATGCTGCCCTTGGACGAATTGTTGCCGGGCATCAAGCCGAGGCCGACCCAGATCATGCCGTGCTGCATGGCAAACACCGCCATCTGCATCAGGGTATTCAGCTTGTCGCCGCTTTGCGACGCCGAATTCGTGAACCCTGCCGCCAGTTTGTCCTTCCAGCCCTGCGTAAACCAGACTTTCGAACTCCAGTCCATGAAGGCTTTGAACGGCGCCGAGGCGCTGCCCATGTAGGTTGGCGCGCCGAACACGATGGCGGCGGCGGCGTCGAGCTCGGCGGCGCGCGTCTCGGCCTCGGCGACCGGAATCAACGCGACTTCGGTGCCGGGCACCGCACGGGCGCCGGCGGCGACGGAGTCGGCCAGGACCTTGGTATGGCCGTAGCCCGAATGATAAACGATGGCGATCTTCGACATGATTGATTCTCCTGGTGTCTCCATGCCGCCAGTCCGGCCGGGGCACGGCAAGTTACAAATAAAGATACAAGTTACTAAAAGTAACTATTGGCGTTATGCTCTCTTGCATTACTTTTGTAAAGTAGGTACCTTTTAGTAACCAAATTACCGAACGTGAGAGAACGCCATGACCCTTCCCCACAGCGCCGTCGGGTGCCCGATGGACTCCCTGCTCCGGTTGCTCATGGGGCCGTGGACGACCTATATCCTTTATGTGCTCCGAACCCATGGGGCGATGCGGTTCGGCGCGCTCAAGCGCGCGGTCCCGGGGGTATCGGCCAAAGTGCTGACCGAACGGCTGCGGCTTCTGGAATCGGCGGAAATCGTAGCCCGGCATTACGAACCGACGATCCCGCCCGCGGTGACCTATTCGCTGGCGCCGCGCGGCAAGGAACTTTCCGGCGTACTAGATCAACTCAGCCGCATTGCGGCCAAGTGGCAGGACACCGATTCCAAGGCATTGAACCGGCGCCGCGGCGGCAAGGCCGCGGCCTGAACGGTCAAGGCGACTTTTCCCCGCGCAGCCAGCGTCCCATCGAAAGATCGATGTCGAAGTCGGTCGTATTGCGCGGATGGTTGGGATTGATGAACAGATTGGTGTCGTTCTTGAACATCACCAGTTCGCGCATCACCGCCAACGCGGAATCGCTGATCCCATAGGCGGTGCGGAATTTCCGCATCATCGACACCTCGCCCTCGGCGACGAGGCCGTCGACCAGGATCGTGTCGTAGAGGTTCATCACCACCGCGATCCGCTGCGCCATTGTCAGCGACGGCGTGGTCTCGAGCAGGAACTTGTCGACCCCGGCGCGACGGATGTACTCGAACGCCGAATCGATCTCGCGCTGCAAGTCGCCGTCGGTCATGTGACCCCGGCTGACGTGCTTTCGAAACAGCGTGACAAGCTTTGCCTTTTCCTCGACCACGGTCTTCATGTCGGCCTCGATCATGTAGGCCAACGCCGTGATGAGGATCGACATGGGCGTCGTTGGACGTTCGGCCATCGGACCCGCCCCCCTTTCGTCCTCGGCGCATTCTAGCTCGGCGCCGGCCCCCCGCAAGGCGGATCGGCCGCAAGGCTTGGAAATCATTGGATTCCCCCGCCTTGGCCTAAAGTTCGGTTCGTGGCACAATAGAATGTTAACAATTGCTTAGGCATGTCCGGGAAAGCGCCCATGGGCGACATCGCGGCAAACTTGGCGGTCGCCAGTTCGATCGTCCCCAGCGAAGCGGCCCGCCAGGAACGGCGGCTCGCCGATCAACTGCGCGAGGCCCAGGGCACACGCAGCGAAACCCAACGCGCTCTGATCGAGCGCGAGGCCAACCAAGGCCTCGCCGCCGAGCGCGCCGATCGCCAATTCGCCCAGCGTCGCGCCGACGACCGCGAACAGGTCGACCGGGTGCTTGCCGACGAAACCCGCCGGCGCGACGACGTCGCGCTCGAAAACCGCCGCCAAATTCAGCGCGCCGAAGCCGACGCGCAGGTCCAGGACGCCCGTCGGCTCGCCGACGAGCAACGGGTGGCCCAACAGCTTCGCGAGGTCGAAGCCCGCCAAGCCGAGCGCCGCACGGAAGAACGCCAGCGCATCGCCCGCCAGGAAATCGACCAGCGGCTATCGGAACAGCGCCTTGAGGATACCCGCTTCCGCGACCTGATCGACAGAGGGGCGACGATCCAGGGCAACGACCTTTCGCGCGCGACGCCGCGCGGATCCATCGTCGACATCGTCGGCTGAACCGGCCGAGCTCGCCATCCAAACGGAAACGGCGCCTCTCGCGAGGCGCCGTTTGTCGTTGTGAAATTCTTTCGGAAATCAGCGCGAATAGAATTCGACCACCAGGTTCGGTTCCATCGGCACCGGGTAGGGCACGTCGGCCAGCTTCGGCGCGCGGACGAAGGTTCCGCTCATCTTCTTGTGATCGAACTGAATGTAGTCGGGCACGTCGCGTTCCGGCGACTCGGCGCCCAGCAGCACGATGGCCAGCTCGCGCGATTTGTAGCGCACCGAGATCACGTCGCCGTCCTTCACCAGATAGGAAGCGATGTTGACGCGCTTGCCGTTGACCCGCACATGCCCATGGTTGACGAACTGACGGGCGGCGAACACGGTCGGCACGAATTTCATGCGATAGACAACGGCATCCAGGCGCCGCTCCAGGAGACCGATCAGGTTCTCCGAGGTGTCGCCGCGCCGGCGCGACGCTTCCTGGTAGTAGCGTTGGAACTGGCGTTCGCTGATGTTGCCGTAGTAGCCCTTGAGTTTTTGTTTGGCCATCAGCTGAAGGCCGAAGTCGGAGGGCTTGCGATTGCGCCGCTGGCCGTGCTGGCCGGGGCCGTATTCGCGCATCGTCACCGGGCTTTTCGGGCGGCCCCAAAGATTGACGCCCAAGCGGCGGTTGATTTTGTATTTCGATTCCAGACGTTTGGTCATGGGTTCTCTCGTTCTCGGTTGTTGTTGTCCCGATAGGCCCCGGTATTTCGGGGCGGGGCCGACCGCATTTCGGGCCTGCCCGCGTTCTCGGAAATAAGGCGCGGGAGTATAGGGACTGCGCCCGCCGTGTCAAACGCCGAGGCCGAGAACAAAACAAGAATATAGGCGTCTTTTCCGGGCTTCAAGCCGGGTCGAGCACCGAATCCCAGTAGAGGAAATCGCGCCAGCTTTCGTGCAGGTAGTTGGGCGGGAAGGCCCGGCCGTTTTCCTGCAATTCGAAATTCGACGGCTGGTGCGGCGCATGGCGAAGGCGCATGCCCGCCTCGGCCGGCAGACGATAGCCCTTGCGAAGATTGCAGGGCTCGCACGCGGTCACCACGTTTCCCCATTCGGTGCAGCCGCCCCGGGAACGCGGCACCACGTGGTCGAACGTCAGCATCTCGGTCGGGAATGGGCCGTTACAATACTGACAGGAAAAGCGGTCGCGCAGAAACACGTTGAACCGGGTGAACGCCGGGCGGCGCGCCATCGGGATGTATTCCTTGAGCGCGATCACCGAAGGCAGCTTGATCTCCCACCGGGGCGAGCGAACGGCGCGTTCGTATTCGGAAACGACGTTGACTCGTTCGAGAAAGACGGCCTTCACGCTGTCCTGCCAGCACCATAGCGACAGCGGAAAATAACTCAGCGGCCGAAAATCGGCGTTGAGGACCAGAGCCGGAAAGTTTTCGGCCGAGACCGTCACTCTCTTCTCCTTCCTGTCTTACGGGCCCCTTTCAATGCCTTCGGCAAAATCCCAGGGGCCGCCGGGCGGGAGATTACAACATGTGGTGGTTGCTTGCCAAATGCCTGCGGCGGCGCCCCGATAAAACCACCGCCCTGCGGGTAAAATTTCACGATTCCGTCATCGGACGGGAAAACGGCGGCGCACGGGCAGGCCGTCCGCTAAGAAGGGACCCCGAATAAAAAGATACGGAGGACGACACCATGAACGCCAAGATCCAGGCTGGCGCGCCGATGCCGGAATTCGACCTGCCGCTGGTCGGCGGGGGTTCCGCCCATGTCGGCGGCGCCAGGGACCGTTGGCAGGTGGTGGTGGTTTATCGGGGCAAGCATTGCCCGCTGTGCAAGAAATACCTCGCCAAGCTCGAAACCCTGGTTCCCGACTTCAAGGCGGCGAACGCCGACGTGATCGCACTGTCCGGCGATCCCCTGGAAAAAGCCGAGATCGACAAGAAGGAAATGGGCATTACCCTGCCCGTCGCCTACGGCCTACCGCCGGCGCAGATGAAGACGCTCGGCCTTTATGTGTCGAACCCGCGCTCGGAAGCCGAGACCGACCGCCCGTTCGCCGAACCCGGCTTGTTCGTCGTCAACCCGCAGGGCAACGTGCAAATTGTCGATATTTCCAACGCGCCGTTCGCGCGGCCGGACTTGGACGCCATCCTGCGCGGCGTGAAATTGATCCAGGAAAAGAACTATCCGATCCGCGGTACGGCGGCCGTCTAGACACCGAGTCTAAGCGCCGAAGATCTTCGCCAGGAACGCTTGCCCGCGGCGGATGCCGGTTTCGTCGATACCGTGGGCGAGGCCCGGGTGGATGTGGGCCTCGACCGGGACGCCGAGCTTGTTCAGGGCCGCCACGGCCGCCGGCAACGACGACACCGGCAGCACCGCGTCGGCGTCGCCGTGCACCAGCAGCACCGGCGGGCGCGATTTGATCTCCTTTTCGAGAAGATCGCCGCCCAGCAGCACGCCCGAATAGCCGACGATCCCGGCAATGGCCTTGTCGCGGCGCAGGCCCGCCTGCAACGACATCATGGTGCCCTGGGAAAACCCGATCAGCGCCAGGTCGGCATCCGTCAAACCGTGCGTGGCGAGCTGCTCGTCGATGAAGGCATTCAGGACTGGTAGCGCCGCCAGCGCGCCTTTCAACTTGCCGGCGTCGGATATGAACTGGGTCGGGTCGGAATCGTTGCGGATCGAAAACCACTGATAGCCCCAGGGTGCCATGTCGAACCGCTGCGGCGCGTTGGGCGAGACGAAAAGGGCGTCCGGCAACACCTGCTGGAAGAACGGCGCGAGGCCGATCAAGTCGTTGCCGTCGGCGCCGACGCCGTGCAGCAGCAGCACCAGTTGCTTCGGCTTGCTGCCCGACGCGGGCGGCAAGTTGGGTCCGTCGAGCGTGGAGGTCGCGGCCATGGCGGTATCGGTCCCTTTTCTGTTCCGTGCCAGAGGCATAACCGACCGCTGGGCGGTTGTCACGCCGCCGCCGGCCTGCCATGGATAGCGGATGACCGCCGTTACCCGCTTCGCCCCCAGCCCGACCGGCCTGCTGCATCTGGGTCACGCCCACGCGGCCCTGTTCGCCGCTGCGGCGGCCGGTCCGGGCGGGCGCTTCATCCTGCGCATCGAGGACATCGACGGCACGCGATGCCGCCCCGAATTCGAGGCCGCAATCCTGGAAGACCTCGCCTGGCTCGGGCTCGATTGGGAACGGCCGGTGCGCCGCCAGTCCGAGCACATGGCGGATTACGCCGCCGCGCTCGATCGATTGCGCGCCCAGGAACTGCTCTATCCCTGCTTCTGCACCCGGCGGAAAATCCAGGCCGAGATCGAACGCGCCGGCGCGGCGCCGCACGGTTCCCCGACTCTGGGCCCGGACGGGCCGCTTTATCCCGGCACCTGCCGCGGCTTAACGATGGACGAGCGCCATGCCCGGATCGAACAGGGCATACCCTACGCCTGGCGGCTCGACATGGCGCGCGCCATCCGCAAAACGGGACAGCTGACGTGGCACGATCTCGCCAGGGGCAGAATCGACGCACGGCCGGAAATGTTCGGCGACGTCGTGCTGGCCCGCAAGGAAACCCCGGCCAGCTATCATCTGGCGGTCACCGTCGATGACGCGCTGCAAGGGGTGACGCTTGTTACGCGCGGCGAGGACTTGTTCGACGCCACCCACGTGCATCGGCTGTTGCAGGCACTGTTGATTTTACCAGTTCCCGAATACCGGCATCACGGATTGATCGCCGACGAGTCGGGCAAACGTCTCGCCAAGCGCGACAAGGCGGCGACGTTGCGGGCGTTGCGCGAGGCCGGCAAGACGTCGGCCGAGGTTCGCGCCCTCGCGGGATTCCCATGACATCGTTATGATCCGATCCGAATGACCGCACGGATGCCCCTTACCTATCGTTACGGACGGGTCGCGGCGATCGGATTCGCCCTGATCCTGCTGGCGGCCGCCGCGTTCGCGGCCGACCCGCGCGCACGGCTGACCAAGGGCGAGACCGTCTCGGTCGCCGCCGTCGTCGACGGCGACACGGTCGAACTTGCCGTGCCGCTCGACGGCGCGCGGGAAATTCGCCTCGTCGGGGTTCAGGCGCCGAAACTTCCGTTGGGCCGCAAGAATTTCCCGACGTGGCCGCTGGCGCCGCAGGCGAAAACGGCGCTGGAAGCCCTCGCCCTGAACAAGACCCTGACGCTTTACTACGGCGAATCGCGCAAGGACCGGCACGGGCGGATTCTCGCGCACCTGATCGATGGCAGCGGCGTGTGGGTTCAGGGCGCCCTGCTGCGCGACGGCATGGCCCGGGTCTATACGTTTCCCGACAACCGTGCCGTCGCCGAGCTGATGTACGCCGAGGAAAAGGCCGCCCGCGCCGCCCGGATCGGGATTTGGGGTCACTCTTTTTATCGAGTCCGCACCCCAAACGAAACGAACAAGGACATCGGCACCTTTCAGGTGATCGAGGGGCGCATTCTCGACGCCGCCCGGGTCAAGGGTCGCGTCTATCTGAATTTCGGCGAGGACTGGCGCACGGACTTCACCGCCGCGATCGGGCCCCAGGCGGCGAAAACCTTCCGTGCCGCCGGCCTGGACCCGTTGTCCCTGAAAGGCGCGACCGTGCGCGTGCGCGGCTGGTTGAAACGGGAAAACGGCCCGATGATCGAGCTTTCCCACCCGGAGCCGTTGGAAATCCTCGGAAGACACTGAATTTTTATCGCTTCGGCGCCTTTTTGCGGCCCCAATTCCCTGTTAACCAATATACGGTATTGATATTCCCCGAACCCGCGCCGCCCGAGGCCACGACCATGCGCCGCCTGATTGTCGCTCTGTCCGTCCTGACGCTGCTGCCGGCGACGACGGCGCTTGCCGGGTCGCCGGGCGAGGGAGCCGCGCCGCAGGCGGCCGAGGCCGCGCCGAAGACGGACGAAAACAAGGAGCCCTGGTGGCGGGACGGCACCTGGACTCTGGTGGTCGAAAACGACCGCCTTTCCAATACCGACCGCCATTACACCAACGGCATACGGCTGGGGTACGTCTCGAACGCCCAGGGCAAGAATCCCGGGCCGATCCAGGCGGCGTTGCGCACGATCTATCCGTTCGCGCTGAAAGCCGAAGGTCGCTGGGGCTTCGCGCTCGGCCAGAACATGTACTCGCCCGAAGACATCACGCGTCGCGATGTCGTCACGAACGACCGCCCCTACGCGGGTTGGCTTTATGTCTCGCCGTCGCTGCACGTCGAAACCACCCGAAGCATGCTGGGCCGCGAATTCGGCGTGCTCGACACCGTCGCGGTCGAGATCGGCGTGGTCGGACCCGCGTCCTTGGCGGAGCCGACGCAGAAGTTCGTGCATCGGACCATCGAGACCACCCGCCCCGAAGGCTGGGACCATCAGCTTTCCAACGAACCCGGCATCGCCATCATCGGCGAGCGAAAATTGCGCACCCCGCCGTTGCGCATGGGCCCCATCGAGGCCGACGCCATTCCGCACATCGGCTTCGCGCTCGGCAACGTCTATACCCACGCCAACGCGGGTGGGCTTGTGCGGATCGGCCAGGCGCTCAATCTCGACTGGGGCCCGCCGCATATCCAGCCGTCCTTGAGCGGACTCGAAGCCGTCGACAAGGGCGACGGCTTCGGCTGGTACGTGTTCGCCGGCGTCGAGGGCCGCGCCGTCGGGCGCAACATCTTCCTCGACGGCAATACGCTGGCCGGCAGCCACAGCGTCGACAAGAAGACGCTGGTCGGCGACATGCAGTACGGCATCGCCGTCGTCTGGCGCGGTATCCGGCTGGCGATGACCCAGGTGATGCGCACCCGCGAGTTCGACGCCCAACGCGAAGGCGACGTGTTCAATTCGATCAGCCTGTCGGCGAGATTCTGACAGCGCCCGCCCCTGGCCCAGGACCGTCTGCAATCCTTATAATGCTCATCATGTCCTCTTTTCTCCGCACCGCCGCCATCGTCTCCATGCTCGCCGTCGTGTCGGCATTGGGGGGCTGTTCGACCAACCCTGCGACCGGCCAGCAGAGCTTCACCGCGTTCATGTCGCCGGGCGAAGAGGCCAAAGTCGGCGCGCAGGAGCACCCGAAGATCCTGAAGGAATTCGGCGGCGCCTACGCGGACCGGGGCCTGGCCGAATACGTGACGCAAATCGGATCGACGATCGCGCGCAATTCCGAATTGCCCGACCTAAAATTCACCTTCACCGTGTTGAACGACCAGAAGGTCAACGCCTTCGCCTTGCCGGGCGGTTACGTCTACATCACCCGTGGCCTTCTTGCCGTGGCCGAGACCGAAGCCGAAATGGCCGGCGTGCTGGCCCACGAAATCGGCCATATCACGGCCCGGCATTCGGCGCAGCGCTACAGCCAGGCGATGGCCGCCAACATCGGCATGACGGTCCTGGGCGTTATCGGCCAGATCGCCGGCGTGCCGGGGGCGGCCGGGGATCTGGCGGCGTTCGGCGCCCAGGCGGTCCTGCAAGGCTATTCGCGCGAACAGGAACTGGAAGCCGACATGCTGGGCGTGCGCTACCTGGCACGCGTCGGCTACTCGCCCGATGCCATGACGTCGTTCTTCAAGAAGCTCGACGCGCACTCCCGCCTCGAGGCGAAGATCGCCGGCACCCCGGAAGCCGCCGACAAGTATTCCATCATGTCGACCCACCCCCGCACGGCCGATCGCATCGAGCAGGCGATCCGGCTGGCGAATACGGCCCGCGTCGAAAATCCACGCATCAATCGCGACATCTATCTTTCTCACATCGCCGGCATCGCGTTCGGCGACGACCCGAAACAGGGCATCCGACGCGGCCGCGAATTCGTGCATCCGGAGCTCGGTTTCCGCTTCGCCGTGCCGCCCGGTTTCACGCTGTTCAATTCGCCGAAGCAGGTGGTCGCGCGCGGCCCCGAACAGGCGATGATCGTCTTCGACATGGTCGATCCGAAAAAGGCGCGCACCGTTTCCGACATGGCCGCCTACGTCGCGCGCGACTGGGGCGGCAAGCTCGGCATCCAGGACGTCGAGCGCATCGACGTCAACGGCATGGGATCGGCCACCGGGACGACCCGGATTCGCACCCGCGCCGGCACCATGGACGTGCGGCTGCTGGCGTTGCGCGGTGGACCGGATCGCATCTTCCGCATGATCTTTCTGACGCCGCCCAACCTGACGCAAAAGCTTCAGACCGATTTGCAGCGTACGACCTACAGTTTCCAGCGCCTGACGCCGCAGCAGGCGGCCGAGGTGCGGCCGCTGACCGTCAAACTGGTCAAGGCCAAGGCAGGCGACACCGCCGAAAGCCTGTCCCGGTCGATGCCGTTCGAAAGCTACCACCGCGAATGGTTCGAGGTCTTGAACGGGCTCTCGCCCGGGCAGGCCCTGGTCCCGGGCCAGACCTACAAGACGATCACGGACTGACGATTGCCGGACGGGCGACAAACGAAAACGGCGGCCCTTGCGAGGCCGCCGTTTCGCGTTTCAAGATTGCGCGGGACCGATCAGGCGGCTTCGAGCATTTCTTCCAGCTTCACGGTCGCCGCAGCCACGTCGATGTGCTCGACGGCGGCGAGTTCGCACGCCAACCGGTCGCGTGCCGCTTCGTAGATTTGGCGTTCGCTGAACGACTGATCGGGCTGACCGACGTTCCGATGCAGGTCGCGCACGACCTCGGCGATCGAAACCGGATTGCCGGAATTGATCTTGGCTTCGTATTCCTGGGCGCGCCGGCTCCACATCGTCCGCTTGACGCGGGCACGGCCCTTCAACGTCGTCAGCGCGCTGTCCATGATCTTGCGCGTCGACAGGCGCCGCAAACCCGACGTGCCGGCCTTGCTGACGGGCACCTTCAAGACCATCCGGTCGCGATCGAACGAGATGACGAAGAGCTGCAGCTTGTGGCCGGCGATCTCTTGCGTCTCGATTTCGACCACCTTGCCGACACCGTGCGTCGGATAGACCACGTAGTCGCCGGTCTTGAAGGGCAGCGCATCGAGCTTCACCGGCTTGGCGGCAGGCACGGCGGCCTTCGGCGGCGCGGCCTTGGCCGGCGCCTTCGCTACCGGTTTGGCGGCGACCTTGGCCGCGGGCTTGACGGCGGATTTGGCCGCGGGTTTGACGGCGGGCTTGGCCGCGGATTTAACGGCAGCCTTGGCGGCAGGCTTGGCGGTGGCCTTCATTTTTGGCTTCTTGTCCTTCTTCTTTGTCGCGGTTTTCTTCATTTTCTTCACGATTCCCTCATCTGCGGTCCAAGGGATTCAGCGGGCAACGACCAGGGATAGCAATTCGCGACCGTTCCGTGACGGGGCCAAGGCCTTGCGCCGGCGTTCCCCCGTTCACGAATCTTTATGCGCTTCAACAGTCTGCGGCTATCCGCGGGCGGTGAATCCCGGTCGGGCATACAACGGTGCCATGGCACCCCTTAAATAACCGAAGTGCCGGCCTTCCTCGCCGCGCGGCGTTTCGACCAGCACAAAAAACACTCTACCACAAATTTAGGCAAAAATACAGGCCCCGGCCCCACATACGGTGCGGCGTCGGGGCAATAGGCCTGTAAGAGCCTAAAATTAAAAGATTATTTTGTCAGGTGCCCTTGCCGGGATTGGGGCTGAGAAGCGCCGCCTTGTCGGGCTTGCCCTTCCAGTCCTCGGCATCCGCCGGGCTTTCGCCCTTACGGCTGATATTGGGCCACTTGGCGGCGTAATCCTTGTTGATGTCCAGCCACTTCTCGATCCCGGGTTCGGTATCGGGCACGATCGCTTCGGCCGGGCACTCGGGTTCGCAGACCCCGCAGTCGATGCATTCGTCGGGGTGGATGACGAGAAAGTTTTCGCCCTCGTAGAAACAGTCCACGGGACAAACCTCGACGCAATCCTGGTATTTGCACTTGATGCAGTTTTCGGTGACGACGTACGTCATGTTCTCCATGCCCTCGGCTAATCAATCCTCGACGCGGCGTCCGGCAGCGCCACCCGGCGTTCAGATCGGCGCCGCCTCGCGCCGGGCCAGAACCCTTTGCTTGGCGAGGCCGCTGTCGCGATCGGACACGTATAGCAGCCCCGCCACCCGGCGGACCAGATTGGCTTCGAAATCGTGAACCTTGCCGTCGGCGTAGACGACGCTCCACAGCATTTCAACCAAGCGCAACCGATCGGCGGGACCGTAACGGTCCTTCACGGTCCGCGTAAAGGCATAAAGCTGGTTGGTTTCGGCGACGGCCTTTTCGGCCTCCAGGATCAAGAGATCGGCATCCCGGGCTTCGAGCCCGAACCGGTTACGCAACGAGGACTGAATCGCGGCCCGTTCGTCGGCCCCGAAGTGACCGTCCATCAGCGCCGCCTCGACCAGCAGCGCCGCCGACGCGAGTTCGAACTCGTCATGCACGGGGCCGCCCGAAGTGCCTTGGGAGCGCCCGCCGACGCCCTCGAAAAGAGCCTTCAAGCGTTGAATCATCGGCCCCTCCTATCACAGGGCCCGAACCCGCACAACCCTTGGAAAAATGCGGAATTCGGCTTGTCCACAAGGGTTTTGAGGCCTATCTGGGGGCCATGACCCGACCCCTTCCCGGCGACCGCCTGATGTCGCCCGCCGCGGCCCGTAACAAAGCGCCGATCCTGGACGTGCTGCGTCGCGTGCTGCCCGCGACGGGCCTGGTGCTGGAGGTCGCGAGCGGCACCGGCGAACATGCCGCCTTTCTGGCTACCCAACTGCCGCACCTTTCCTGGCAGCCGTCCGACCCCGATTCCGCCGCCAGGGCCAGCATATTGGCCTGGGCCGCACATGTGGGCTCTCCTGAAAACCTGCATCCGCCCCTGGCGCTCGACGCCGCCGGCGACGACTGGCCGATCGCCGCGGCCGACGCCGTCGTGTGCGACAACATGATCCATATTTCGCCGTGGGCGTCGTGCCGGGGCCTGATGCGCGGCGCGGCCCGGGTCCTGCCGCATGGCGGCATTCTATTCCTGTATGGACCGTACCGGGTCGGCGGACGCCATACCGCCGCCTCGAACGAGGCTTTCGACCGCGGCCTGCAATCGCAAGACCCGTCATGGGGCGTGCGCGATCTCGAGGCCGTAACCGCGGAAGCGGAAAAAAACGGATTCGCCCTCGTCGAGACCGTGGCGATGCCGGCCAACAACCTGTCGGTCATTCTTCGAAAAAACTGATTACTCCCGGTCCCGCAACCGGTCGATGGCGCGCCGTTCCGCTTTCGTCGGCCGGCCGCTGCCGCGTTCCCGGTGTACCGGCGGCGATTCGCCGGCGGGCCTGGGCAAGACCGGCGGCGACATGTCCTCGTAAAGCCCCTGAGCTTCGGGCGCGGGTCCGCGCCGCGTGCCCAGCCCGACGACGCGAATCACGCGCACGCGCTCGCCCAGCATGAACGTCAGCACGTCGCCTTCCTTCAGAGGGTGATGCGCCTTGGCGACGGTCCGCGTGTTAACCCGCAGGCGCCCTTGGCCGCAGAAGCGCGTTGCCGCCGAGCGGCTTTTGAAGAAGCGCGCGTACCAAAGCCACTGATCGAGCCGGCGCTGGGCGCCGTCGGAACCGCCGGTCATCGCCGCGACGCCAGCGCGCCCAACTTGGCGAACGGCGAATCGGCCGCGGGCGGCGGCTTTCGACCCTCTACCCGATGCCCTGCCTTTCCCTGGCCGCGCGGCCTGAAGCCGACGGTCGCCCCCTCGCCCACGGTCCGAAAGCCCAGGTCCTTCAGGATCGCCGGCAACGCCTCGGGCGCAACGCCGATCAAGGCGGCCATATCCGGGTCCGGCTGGAACGCGCCCTTGGCCGCCAACGCCCATGCCCGGGAGAGAAACCGTTCGAGCGCGTCGGCGCGGATCGCCATGCCGCCCGCGACGTGAAAGCCGACCGCCCGGTAGAACGATACGGGCGCGTCCTTTTCCACGGCGACGGCAAGACACCCGGCGGGCGGCACCATCGCGGTCGTTCCGGAATGGATCGCGTGCAGACGCGCGCACACTTGAATCGATTTCTGCTTCAAAAGCGATTTCATGTAGACGGTCTCGCGCCCGATGGTGACGCCAAGCGAGCGCAAGGCCTGACGCGATTCCTTGGTCAGGGCCTGGATTTCGCGTTCGGCCCGCCGCCTCGGCATCGCGACAAGATGCTCGGCCAACTGGAACAGCAGGCCGCGCGCGGCACCTCCCGGCGTTCGCTTCTGGGCAACAAGAAGCGGCGCGAGGCCGGACGCGACCACGCCGTCCAGCCACGCCTGGGCCCTTCGACGGATGCGTTCGCGCTGATGCGGCTCCAACAGGTCGGTCGAAAGCGCCTCGACCGCCGGCTTCAGGATTTCGGCGCCTTTGATGGCGCGCGCGACCGGCTGGCCGCGCCATTCGATCAGGTTGGCCGGCCCGAAGCTAAATTCGCCGTCGGTATCGGCCTCGAGGCGCTTGATGCGGGCCTGGATTTCACCCTTCAAGGCTTTTTGCGCCGCACCGAACACCGCCTTCCGAGCCACCTCGCCGCCGTCGATTCGGCCGTCGCCATCGGGCCGGAACCGAAACCCGTCGAGGCGGCCGACGAAATGACCTTCGACCAGGACCTCGCCCGCCGCGTCGACGGCGGCCAGAAGGTCGCCGTCGCCTTTCATGCGCCCCATCAGGTGCGCGGTGCGGCGGTCGACGAAGCGCTGGGTCAGGCGGTCGTGCAGCGCGTCCGACAGCTTGTCCTCGACTGCGCGGGCACGGCCCTGCCAGTGACCGGGATCGTCGAGCCAGCCCGCCTGATAGGACACGTAGGTCCACGTGCGCACGGCGGCGATGCGTTCGATCAGGGTTTCGATGTCGCCGTCGGTGCGATCGAGACGCGCCACCTGCCCCGCGACCCAATCGGCGGGCAGGCGCCCCGCGCCCGTGGCCAGGTAAAGATAGATGCGGCCGAGGAGGCGTGCGTGCGCGTCGCTCATCACCTTGCGGAAATCGGGCACCTGGCAGACGTCCCACAACAGGCGCACGGCCTCGGCGCCGACGGCGACGCGTGCGACCTCGGGGTCTTCGGCAAGGTGCGCGAGCGCCAGTTCGTCGTCGGCCTCGCGGGCACGAATCAGGCCCGGCCGTTCGGGCGGACGCACCAGACTGGCGCGCAACGCTGCGACGGACTGGAAACGCAAATCCGGATTGCGCCAGAAAATACGCCGCAACGGATCGAAGCGGTGCGTCTCGATCCGTTCGGCCAACTCCGCGTCCAACGGGCCGATGTCCGCGGTGGTGCCGAAGGTGCCGTTGTTCATATGCCGTCCGGCCCGGCCCGCGGTCTGCGCCAGTTCGGCGGCACTCAGCGCACGCACGGCGCGGCCGTCGAACTTGCGGGTCGCGGCGAAGGCGACGTGGTCGACATCCATGTTCAGGCCCATGCCGATGGCATCGGTGGCGATCAGGTAATCGACTTCGCCGGCCTGGTACATGGCGACCTGGGCGTTGCGGGTACGCGGCGACAACGCCCCCAGAACGACGGCGGCGCCGCCTCGATGGCGTCGGGTCATCTCGGCGATGGCATAGACGTCGGCGGCCGAGAACGCGACCACGGCGCTGCGCGCCGCCAGGCGGTTCAGCTTTTTCTCACCGGTGTACGTGAGCGTCGAGAAACGCGGCCGGGACTGGAATTCGATCCCGGGCACCAGTTCGCGCAAAAGGCCCTTGATGGTTTCCGCGCCCATGAACATGGTTTCGGTTTCGCCCCTGGCATGCAGCAGCCGGTCGGTGAAGACGTGGCCGCGATCCGGATCGGCGCACATCTGGATTTCGTCGACGCCGAGAAACGACACCCGCCGGTCGACCGGCATCGATTCGACCGTGCAGAGGAAATAGCGGGCGCCAGCAGGCACGATTTTTTCTTCGCCGGTGATGAGTGCGACCACGTTGCGGCCCTTGACGGCGACGGCGCGGTCGTAATTTTCCCGCGCCAGCAGCCGCAGCGGAAAGCCGATCATCCCGGTCGCGTGACCGAGCATCCGCTCCATGGCGAGATGGGTCTTGCCGGTGTTGGTCGGCCCCAGCACGGCGACGACCGGAGACGTCGGTTCGGCGTGCGGCCGCTTGGGCAGGAAACCCGGGCTCATGTCCAAACAATCGGTCCTCGAAGGACCGAATTCAAGCCGTTCCGACGCAAGAAGCGGATAGAACCGCCTGCCCCGGACCGTCTATCGTCGGCGACGGACAGGCGGAGACCGAAATCCCCATGATTCGCGAAGCGGCCCCGACGATGCGCCCGATCGATTGGGTGTTGCTGATCGTGCTGTCCGGGCTGTGGGGCGGATCGTTCTTCCTTGCCGCCGTCGCCCTCGAGGATCTGCCGCCGTTCACGGTCGTCGTCGGCCGCGCCGGCATCGCCGCGCTGACGCTGCTGATCGTGCTCCGTGCGACGGGCATCGCCGTGCCCCGCGACCCGAAACTGTGGGCCGCCTTCTGCGTCGTCGGCACGTTGAACAACATGGTCCCGTTCAGCCTGATCTGCTGGGCACAGACCCAGATTCCGAGCGGGCTCGCGTCGATCCTGAACGCGGCGACGCCGCTGTTCGCCGTTGTCCTGGCCCATTGGCTGACCCGGGATGAAAAGCTGACGACGAACAGGCTGATCGGCGTGATCGTCGGCATCGGCGGCGTCGCCACCATGGTCGGACTCGAATCCCTGGGCGGCATCGACGCGAACATCCTGGCCGAACTCGCCTGTCTCGCGGCGGCGCTCAGTTATGCCGTCGCCGGCATTTTTGGGCGAACGCTGAAGGGCGTCCCGTTTCTGGTCGTCGCCTTCGGCCAGGCGACCGCGACCACGGTCATGCTGACGCCGGTCGTCCTGATCGTCGACAGGCCATGGACCTTGCCGATGCCCGGCGCCGAGGCCTGGGGTGCGGTGGTCGGGCTCGGCGTCCTATGCACCGCGGTCGGCCACTCGCTTTATTTTCGCATTCTTTCGACCGCCGGCGCGACCAACGTCCTGCTGGTAACGTTGCTGGTGCCGGTCAGCGCCATCTGGCTCGGCTGGTCGATTTTGGACGAGCGCTTGGGCTGGCATCAATTCGTCGGCATGGCGGCGATCGGCCTCGGCCTGATCGTCACCGACGGGCGGGTCGTGCGCCGCCTGTTCGGATCACGGCCATAGGCGCTTGCGTTCGTCCTTCGGCTTTTCCTCTACCATCGGCACGAAGGCGACCGGCAGGACATTGCGGCAATCCAATTCCCCGTCGTCGCGCTTGACGCAACGATAAAGCGCCTGCGCGTCGCCCTGGCGGCCGACCGGGACCACCATCCGCGCGCCGGGCTTCATCTGCGCCACCAGGGCTTCGGGGATTTTCTCGGGCGCCGCGGTGACGATGACGGCGTCGAACGGCGCCTCTTCCGGCCAGCCCTTGTAGCCGTCGCCGAAGCGGACATCGACCGTGCCGTAGCCTTCCTTCTTCAAGGCCTCGGCGGCCTTCGCGGCCAAGGCCTCGACCACCTCGATGGTGAACACCCTGGCGCCGATTTCGGCGAGCACGGCGGCCTGATAGCCCGACCCGGTGCCGATCTCCAGCACCCGGTCCCCGGGCGCCAGGTCCAGCAGGTCGGTCATCAGGGCGACCACGAACGGCTGCGAGATGGTCTGGCCGTGACCGATGGGACGCGGCCGGTTGACGTAGGCATAGGGGGCTTCCTTTTCCGGCACGAAACGATCGCGCCGCACCTTGGCCATCGCCGCCATGACCGGGGCCGACAGCGCTTTCCGGCCGGTCAGGCGGGCGGTATCGGCCGCGTCGGCGGCGATCGCGTCCAACATTTGCCTGTGCTGTTCGGCCATGGGGTGCGGCTCGATTGCGCCGTCGCCCGGGTCCCGGGCGACGGCGGGGCTTGCCAAGAGCGCCAGTGTGGCACATATCAGCCCCACCCCGGAATACCGGGCAATCGATCGGTTCCAACTTAAAACGGTTTCGACCATGGCCAAGGAAACATTCACGTTCCAGGCGGAAGTCGGCAAGCTGCTCGACATCGTCGCCCGCTCTCTTTACAGCCACAAGGAGATTTTCCTCCGCGAGCTGATCTCGAACGCATCGGACGCGTGCGACCGTATGCGCTACCTGTCGCTGTCCGACCCCGAGGGAACGAAAGGCGAAGGCGCCGGTATGTTCAAGATCGTCGTCGCCCCGGACAAGAAGGCGAACACGCTGACGATTTCCGACAACGGCGTCGGCATGAACCGCCAGGACCTGGCCGATCTTCTGGGCACCATCGCGAAATCCGGGACCAAGGCCTTCATCGACCAGATCGCCGCCGACAAGGAGAAAAGCGACGACGTCAACCTGATCGGCCAGTTCGGCGTCGGCTTCTATTCCGCCTTCATGGTCGCCGACCGGGTCGATGTCGTGACGCGCAAGGCGGGCGAAAGTACGGCCTGGCGCTGGTCCTCCGACGGCAAGGGCCAGTTCGAAATCGAGGAGACGACGCGCGACGCGCGCGGCACGGACGTAATCCTGCATCTTTCGAAGGGCGAGAAGGAGTTTTTGGACCCCGGCCGCATCCGCCACATCGTCGTCACCTATGCCGACCACATCGACATTCCGGTCGTGCTGAAGGACGGCGACAAGGAAGACACGCTGAACACGGCATCGGCCTTATGGCTACGCGACAAGAAATCGGTCACGGAAGACCAGTACAAGGAATTCTACCATCACGTCGCGCACGCCTTCGACGAACCGTTCCTGACCCTGCACAACAAGGTCGAAGGGGTGGTCGGCTATTCGAACCTGCTGTTCGTGCCGGGCCACCGGCCGTTCGATTTGTTCCAGCCCGACCGCAAGGCCAAGGTGAAACTGTACGTCAAGCGCGTGTTCATCACCGACGATTGCGCCGACCTGCTGCCGCCGTACCTGCGCTTCATGCGCGGGGTGGTCGATTCCGAGGACATCTCGCTGAACATCAGCCGTGAGATGCTGCAACACGACCCGAAACTGCAAAAAATCAAGTCGGGCCTGACCAAGCGCGTGCTCGGCGAATTGAAGAAAAAAGCCGAGGCCGACGCCGAAGGATACGCGGCTTTCTGGGAAAACTTCGGTCCGGTGCTGAAGGAAGGCATCTACGAGGACCAAGCCAATCGCGATGCCATCCTCGCCATCGCCCGGTTCCGCACTTCGGCCGGCGACACGCCCGCGAGCCTGGACGATTACGTCGGTCGCATGAAGGAAGGCCAGGACGCGATCTTCTACATCGCCGCCGAAAACCCGACGGCCGCGCTGGCCAGCCCGCAACTGGAAGGCTTCAAGGCCAAGGGCGTCGAGGTCCTGCTGCTGACCGATCCGGTCGACGAATTCTGGGTCGACGCGCTGGGCACCTACAAGGATAAGCCGTTCAAGTCGGCGACGCGGGCGGGCGCCGCGTTGGACGCCATCGCGGCCAAGGACGGCGACGGCAAGAAGGAAGACGAGAAGAAGACCGACGCCCCCGGCATCGACGCTTTGATCGGCCATTTCAAGACGGCGCTGAAGGACGCGGTCAAGGACGTGCGCGCGTCGCATCGCCTGACCGACAGCGCCTGCTGCCTGGTTTCCGACGACGGCGACATCGACATTCATCTCGAACGGCTGCTGCGCCAGCATCGCCAGATCGATGCTGCCAAGGTCGTGCCCCGAATCTTGGAGCTGAACCCGACCCACCCGCTGATCCGGCGCCTGGCGGCCAAGGCGGAAAAGGGCGGCGAGGACCTATCCGACGCCGCCTTCCTGCTGCTGGATCAGGCCCGCATCGTCGAAGGCGAGGCGGTCGCCGACGCCCAGGCGTTCGCGCGCCGGCTGGCGACGGCGATGGAAAAGGGGCTCGGCGCTTAAGCCGAAGGTTCCTTGAACCGGTCGAGCGGGATCACCGCGACGGGGATCAGTTCGACCACCAGTTCGGGCACGATCAGGCCCGCCGCCTGGAACATGATGCTGGCCGGGCCGGTTTCCGGCCGCAGGAATTCGGCGCGCGCCTTCTGGATGACCGGCAGGTCGTCGCGATTCACGAAAACGATCGTCATCGAAACGATGTCTTCCAGCGTGCCGCCGACCGCGGCCAGGATGTTGCGCACGTTCTCGAAGCTCTTGCGGACCTGGATTTCGCAATTGCCAGGCCCGACGACCTTCCCTTCCGCGTCCCACGCGACTTGGCCGGTCATGTACAGCACGCGGCCGTCGCCCGGCACGACGCCGTGGTTATAGGGCCGTCCGGCCTGGGGCCAGGTGCCCGGCGGGTTGAATCGGATCGTATCGGTCATGGGTGTCCTCCTCGGTTGGCGCCGTCATAGCACGGGAAGACGGAGGATTGAAAAGGGGGCGAACGAAACGGCCTACTGCGCCAGCGCCATCCGGGCCGCGCCGAGGATACGGCCCGATTTCGTCGATTGGACGACGATGGCGCAGGCGTCAGACCCGGGCTCGCCCTTCGCCGGCGTACGGGCCCACATCGTCGCGGCCTCGCCGTTCCAATCGCCGATCCGCTCGATCCGGCGCACGACGTTGACGTTGGCGAGCGTTCGGCCGCCGTTCTCGCCGCGCGGAATCTTGGTTTCGTGGCGCTTGTCGAAGGCGATCAGCCAGATAACGGCGTTCTTGTCCGATTTGAAGGCGTCGCCGTCGGGCGCCTTGCCGATTTGTATTTTCACGCCGCCCTTGGCGCCCGGTCCAAGGCCGATCGGCACCTGGGGCAAGGATTTTGCTTTCTCGATCTTCGCCAACACCTGGCGACGGCTGGAGCCGACTTCCTGCTCGACGCCGTTGATCACCATCTGCGGGGTGTAGACATAACGGAGGCTGAAGAGCCGCTGATAATCGCGCTGGCGGTCGGTGGCCTCGGCGAGCGCGAACGGATCCTTCCAGCCGATGTAATCCCAATAGGCGACGTGCTGGGAGAGCGCGATCACGTCGTCGCGCTTGGCAAGCTCGCCCAGGAAGGCGTCGGCGGCCGGACAGGACGAGCAACCCTGCGAGGTGAACAGTTCGACCACGGCCATGGGCTTGGCCGCCTTGGCTTCGTCCGCCGCGGCATGGTGAGCGGCCGCGACCGTCGCGGCGAGAACGAATGCAAGCGTGCGGATGAACGCCATCGTCATGGGCTGGCTATACGCCGATGCCGGAAAATTCGCCAATCACATCGGGGTGAAACGCGCGTGAGACGCGCGCTTCCCCGATCGGCGATCCGTCATGCGGCGCGAAGATTGCGCAGCACGTAGTGGAGAATGCCGCCCGCCTTATAGTATTCGACTTCATCCAAGGTATCGATACGGCACCTTAGCGGTATCGTGGTCTTCGATCCGTCCGCGCGCGTGATCGTGCACTTCACGTCCATGCGCGGCGTGATGCCGCCGGCGATGCCCTCGATGTCGTATATCTCGGTACCGTCGAGCTTGAGTTGCTTCCTGTCCATGCCGTCCTTGAACTCGAGCGGCAGGACGCCCATGCCGACCAGGTTCGAGCGATGGATGCGTTCGAAGCTTTCGACGATGACCGCCTTTACGCCGAGCAACCGCGTGCCCTTGGCCGCCCAGTCGCGCGACGAGCCGGTGCCGTATTCCTTGCCGCCGACGATGACCAGCGGCACGCTCGCCGCCTGATAGGCCATGGCCGCGTCGTAGATCGACATCGGCGTGCCGTCCGGCATGTGGCGGGTGACGCCGCCTTCGGTGCCGGGCGCCATCTCGTTGCGGATGCGGATGTTGGCGAAGGTGCCGCGCATCATGACTTCATGATTGCCGCGCCGGGCGCCGTAGGAATTGAAGTCGAATTTGCGCACCTGATGTTCGGTCAGGTACTTGCCCGCCGGGCTTTCTTCCTTGATCGACCCGGCCGGCGAGATGTGATCGGTGGTCACGGAATCGGCCAGCAGGGCCAACAGCCGGGCGCCCTTGATGTCGGCGGTCGAGCCGTCGCCGGCCTCGCCCTCGGCGAAGAACGGCGGGTGCTGGACGTAGGTCGAGCCCGGCTGCCACTTGTAGGTTTTCGATTCCACCGTCTTGATGTTCTGCCAGGCCTTGTCGCCGGCGAACACGTTCGCATACCGCTTGCGGTACATTTCGGGCGTCAGCACGGTGCGGATGACGTCGGCGATGTCCTTGTTGGTGGGCCAAACGTCTTTCAGGTAGACCGGCTTGCCGTCGCTGCCGGTGCCCAAGGGCTCCTTCAGCAGGTCGACCGTCATCGATCCGGCCAGCGCATACGCCACCACCAGCGGCGGCGAGGCGAGATAGTTCGCCTTGGTCAGCGGATGCACGCGGCCTTCGAAGTTGCGGTTGCCGGACAGCACCGCGGCGACGGTCAAATCGCCCTTCTCGATCGCATCGTGGATCGGTTCGGGCAGCGGCCCCGAATTGCCGATGCAGGTGGTGCAGCCGTAGCCGACGATGTTGAAGCCGATGGCGTCCAAATCCTCCTGCAGGCCGCTGGCGGAGAGGTAATCGCCCACCACCTGCGATCCGGGCGCGAGCGAGGTCTTCACCCAGGGCTTGCGGGTCAGGCCTTTGGCCCGCGCGTTGCGGGCCAGCAGACCGGCGGCGACCAGGACGCCGGGGTTCGAGGTGTTGGTGCAACTGGTAATGGCAGCAATGACCACGGCGCCGTCGGCGATCTTGTAGTCCGCGCCCGCGACCGGCTCTTCATGGCGTTCGGTACGGCGCGCCAGATCCTTGAAGCCGTCGTTGAACGACGCCGCGGTCTTCGACAGCGCGATCCTGTCCTGCGGCCGCTTCGGCCCGGCGAGCGACGGCTCGACCTCGGCCAGATCCAATTCCAGCGTGTCGGTGAAGGTCGGATCGGGCGTCGTGGAGTCCCGCCACATGCCCTGGATCTTGGCGTAGGCCTCGACCAGCGCGACGCGCTCCGGCTCGCGTCCGGTGAACGTCAGGTAATCCATGGTCGAGCGATCGACCGGGAAGAACCCGCAGGTGGCGCCGTATTCCGGCGCCATGTTGGCGATGGTCGCCTTGTCGGCGAGCGTCAGGTGATCGAGGCCCGGGCCGTAGAATTCGACGAACTTGCCGACCACGCCCTTCTTGCGCAGCATCTGCGTCACGGTCAGGACCAGATCGGTCGCCGTGGTGCCTTCCTTCATTTCGCCCTTCATGCGCAGACCGACAACTTCCGGGATCAGCATCGAAATCGGCTGGCCCAGCATCGCGGCTTCGGCCTCGATGCCGCCGACGCCCCAACCCAGCACCGCCAGGCCGTTGACCATCGTCGTGTGGCTGTCGGTGCCGACCAGGGTGTCGGGATAGGCGACGTTGCCCTTGTCGCCGCCCACCCATACGACCTGCGACAGGTATTCCAGGTTCACCTGATGGCAGATGCCGGTGCCCGGCGGCACGACGCGGAAGTTGTCGAACGCCTTCTGCCCCCAGCGCAGGAACTCGTAACGCTCCCTGTTCCGCTCGAATTCCAATTCCACATTGCGTGCGAACGCGGACGCATCGCCGAACGCGTCGACCGTGACCGAGTGGTCGATCACCAGGTCGACCGGCGACAGCGGATTGATCTTGTTGGGGTCGCCGCCGGTGCGGGTCATCGCCTCGCGCATCGCGGCGAGGTCGACGACCGCCGGCACGCCGGTGAAGTCCTGCATCAGCACGCGGGCCGGCCGATAGGCGATCTCGCGGTCGGACCGACGGTCCTTCAGCCATTGCGCGACGGCCTTGACGTCGTCGACGGTGACCGTGCGCCCGTCTTCCCAGCGCAGCAGATTCTCAAGCAGCACCTTGAGCGAGTACGGCAACCGCGAAATGTCGCCGAGGCCGGCCTTCGCCGCCGCGTCGAGACTGTAATAGTCGTAGCTTTTCTTGCCGACGACGAGCTGGCGGCGGGTCTTCAGGGTGTCATGACCGAAAGCTGGCACGGGGGGAGGCTCCTTGTCCGGGGAAACCATGGGAAACGGGGGCGGCGGAAAGCAAATTAAAGAATCACGGCGGCCGGTGGCAAGGTCCGGCGAAATCCACCGGCACCGCTACGGTCCCATTTGCAAAAGCCTTCGCCCACTATGGCGACCGGCGGTTCACTATAACAGGTCCATATGCGTTCGGGGAGGGTGGCGACAGACGCGACGGATCGTCCGAGAGCCTTTTCGTCTTGAGAAACGGGCGCGTATATGGCTCTCTAAGGGGGTAACCCGCGTCCGGCGACCGAAAATCGGCGCCATGCCCATTTAAGAAGAGGCACGCGGGAACAGGGAGAAGCATTCATGAACGTCTCGAACGGCGACGTCGGCCGCGTCGACACCTTCCCGAAACTGCTGCTCGAAAACGCCCGTGTTCGCGGCGAGCATCCCGCCATCCGGGAAAAGGATTACGGCATCTGGCAGGCCTTCACCTGGCGCCAGTCAGCGGACCAGGTGCAAGCCCTCGCCATGGGCCTGAAGGCGATCGGCTTCGCCAAGGGCGACCGGCTCGGCATTATCGGCGACAACCGGCCCAGGCTCTATTGGTCGATGGTCGCGGCGCAGGCGCTGGGCGGCGTGCCGGTGCCGGTCTATCAGGACGCGGTCGCCGAGGAAATGCGCTACGTGCTGGATCACGCCGAGGTCCGCTTCGTCATCGTCGAGAATCAAGAACAGGTCGATAAGGTTCTCGAGATCAAGGCGGACCTGCCGAAGCTGGAAACCATCGTTTATTCCGACCCGCGCGGCCTTCGCCACTACACCCAGCCGTTCCTGAAAAGCTACGCCGCTGTTCAAGAGCAAGGCCGCGCCAACGTCGCCGCCCATCCCGGCGCCTACGAGGCCGCCGTCGCCGAAGGCAAGGGCTCGGACCTCGCCATCATGCTTTACACGTCTGGCACCACCGGTCGCGCCAAGGGCGTGATGCTGAGCTTCGACAACATGATCATTACCGCCAGGAACGGCATCGAGCGCGAGGGATTGACCGAAAACGAAGAGATCATGGCCTATCTGCCGATGGCGTGGGTCGGCGACAATCTGTTCTCGTTCGCTCAGTCCTACGTCGGCGGCTTCTGCGTCAGCTGCCCGGAAAGCAGCGAGACCGTGATGCAGGACATGCGCGAAATCGGCCCGACTTATTTCTTCGCCCCGCCGCGCATCTTCGAAAACATCCTGACCACCGTGATGATCCGCATGGAAGACGCGGCCGCCGTCAAACAATGGATGTTCCGCAAGTTCATGGACGTCGCTAAGCGCGTCGGCGCCAAGATTCTGGACCGGAAGCCCGTGCCGTTCTTGGATGCGTTGCTTTACCGGCTGGGCGACCTGCTGGTCTACGGGCCGCTCCGCAACGTGCTCGGGTTTTCCCGCCTCAAGCTCGCCTACACCGCGGGCGAGGCGATCGGCCCCGACATCTTCGACTTCTACCGGTCGCTCGGAATCAACATAAAGCAGCTTTACGGTTCGACCGAGGCCGCCGTCTTCATCACCATCCAACCCAACGGCGAGGTGAAGCCGGACACCGTCGGCACCCCCGCGAAGGACGTCGAGATCAAGATCACCGACTCCGGCGAGGTGCTGTTCCGCGGCCCCGGCGTCTTCATGTCCTATTACAAGAACGACGAGGCCACGCGGGAAACCAAGACCGCCGACGGCTGGGTCAAGACCGGCGACGCCGGATTCTTCGACGAAGGCGGCCACCTGAAGATCATCGACCGGGCCAAGGACGTCGGCAAACTGACCACGGGCGCGATGTTCGCCCCCAAGTATCTCGAAAACAAATTGAAGTTCTTTCCCTACGTTCGCGAGGCCGTGGCCTTCGGCGACACGCGCGATTACGTCGCCATGTTCGTGAACATCGACCTCGAGGCCGTCGGCAACTGGGCCGAGCGGCGGGGCATCGCCTATTCGGGCTATACCGATCTCGCCGGCCAGGCCGACGTCTACGCCTTGATTCAGGAATGCGTCGAAAAGGTCAACGTGGACTTGGCGAAGGATCCGCACCTCGCGGGATCGCAGATTCACCGCTTTCTGATTCTGCACAAGGAACTGGACGCGGACGACGGCGAACTGACGCGCACCCGCAAGGTCCGGCGCGGCACCGTCGCCGAAAAATACGGGACGTTAATTGCCGCGCTCTATTCGGACCGCGACCGTTGCGAGATTCAAGCCGAAGTGACGTTCGAGGACGGACGCAAGGGCTCGATTCGCGCCGAGATCGCCATCCGCGACGTCAAAACCATCGCCTCGGCGGCGGCACCCATGCGCAAGGCGAGCTGAGACGGGGCGATGGAACGGCTGCGGCAAATCGGCGACGTCATCCTGCACGTCGACAACATCAGCCTATCCTTCGGCGGCGTAAGGGCGCTGTCGGACGTCGGCTTCTCCGTCCGCGAGCATGAAATTCTCGCCATCATCGGACCGAACGGCGCGGGCAAAAGTTCGATGCTGAACTGCATCAACGGCTTCTACCACCCGCAGGAAGGCACCATCACCTTCAAGGGTCAGACCCGCAAGCAGATGCAGACCCACGAAGCGGCGGCGCAAGGGATCGCGCGCACGTTCCAGAACATCGCGTTGTTTCGCGGCATGTCGACGCTCGACAACATCATGACCGGGCGGAACCTGAAGATGAACGTCAACTTCCTGTTCCAGGCGCTCTACTTCGGGCCGGCGCGGAAGGAGGAAATGGAACACCGGGCGTTCGTCGAGAGGATCATCGATTTCCTGGAAATCGAGGCCATCCGCAAGACGCCCGTCGGACGACTGCCCTACGGCTTGCAGAAGCGCGTCGAATTGGGCCGCGCGCTCGCCGCCGAGCCGACCCTGCTGCTGCTGGACGAACCGATGGCCGGCATGAATCTGGAGGAGAAGCAGGACATGTGCCGCTTCATCCTCGACGTGAACGACGAATTCGGCACGACCATCGTGCTGATCGAGCACGACATGAGCGTGGTGATGGACATATCCGACCGCGTCGTGGTGCTCGACTACGGCAAGAAAATCGGCGAAGGCACGCCCGACGAGGTGCGCGCCAACCAGGCCGTGATCGACGCCTATCTCGGCGTCGGTCACTAGCGGAACGAACGGAAGAAGCGGCTCATGGACCTTCTCCTAGAAATATTCGTGAAGCCCTTCCTCAGCATGGGCGAGGCGCCGCTGTTTTTCCTCGAAGTCGTCATCGGCGGCGTCCTGACGGGCGTCATGTATTCGCTGGTCGCGCTCGGCTTCGTGCTGATCTTCAAGGCATCCGGCATCTTCAATTACGCGCAAGGCACCATGGTCCTGTTCGCGGCCCTGACCTTGGTCGGCCTGATGGAACGCGGCATACCGGAATGGGCGGCGATCATCCTCACCCTGGCGGTGATGGTGGTGCTGGCCTTCGTCGTCGAGCGTGTGGTGCTCCGACCGCTGGTGAACCAGGAAGGTATCATCCTGTTCATGGCCACCATTGGCTTCAATTTCTTCCTCGAAGGCTTCGGCGAGACGTTGTGGGGTTCGAACGTCAAGAAGCTGTCCGTCGGCATTCCCGACAGGCCGTTCGATTTTCACGGCCTGCTGCTCAATACCTTCGATCTATGGGCGGCCGCGATCGGCGCCGTGATGGTCGCCGGACTGGCCTTCTTCTTCCACAAGACGACGGTCGGGCGGGCGTTGCGTGCGGTGGCCGACGACCATCAGGCGGCCCTGTCCGTCGGTATTCCGCTGAAGACGATCTGGGTCATCGTCTGGTCGGTGGCCGGCGCGGTGGCGATGGTCGCCGGCATCATGTGGGGCGCGAAAAGCGGCGTCCAGTTTTCGCTCGCGCTGATCGCGCTCAAGGCGTTACCGGTGCTGATCCTCGGCGGGTTCACCTCCGTGCCGGGCGCGATCATCGGCGGCCTGATCATCGGCGTCGGCGAAAAAATCGCAGAGGTCTATTGGGGGCCGCTGGTCGGCGGCGCGATCGAAAACTGGTTCGCCTACATGCTGGCCCTGGTATTCCTGGTCTTCCGTCCGCAGGGCTTGTTCGGCGACAAAATCATCGAGCGGGTATAGGCAATGTTCTATCGCGAAGCCGGCCAGTTCAAGACCACCTACGGCGCCGATCAGGCGGTCTTCCCGATCGCCCAGGACCGCGTATTCATCGCGCTCGTCCTGTTCATCGCCTACGCCGTGGTCCCGTTCATGGCCAACGAATACTGGCTGCAGGCGGTGCTGATTCCTTTCCTGGTGTTCTCGCTGGCCGCGATCGGCCTGAATATCCTCACGGGATACGCCGGGCAGATCAGCCTGGGGACCGGCGGCTTCATGGCGGTCGGCGGCTACTCGACCTACAAGCTGGTCACCGCGTTTCCCGATCTGAACATCATCGTGATTTTCGTCCTGTCGGGATTGATCGCCGCCGCCGTCGGCATCCTGTTCGGCATTCCCTCGCTCCGCATCAAGGGATTTTATCTGGCGGTCGCGACGTTGGCCGCGCAGTTCTTCCTGAGCTGGATGTTCAACAAGGTCGGCTGGTTCTACAACCACAATCCCTCGGGCACGATCATCGTGCCGCCGCGCGAATTGTTCGGGGTGATCGTCGTCGGCCCGCCCGCCAGCGCCGAAGCGCGCTACATGATGGCGTTGGTCATCGTCACGATCCTTGCGATTTTTGCCAAGAATCTGGTGCGTGGGCGCGTCGGACGCCTGTGGATGGCGATTCGCGACATGGACATCGCCGCCGAGATCATCGGCATCGAGCCGCTGAAGACCAAGCTGCTGGCGTTCGCGATCTCGTCGTTCTATTGCGGCGTCGCGGGCGCGATGCTGTTGGCGCTTTGGCTGGGCAGCGTCGAGACCGAGGCCTACGACATCAATCTGTCGTTCCAGATTTTGTTCATGATCATCATCGGCGGATTGGGCAGCATCCTGGGGTCGTTCCTGGGCGCCGCCTTCATCACCTTGCTGCCGATCCTTCTGACCAACGTGCCGGAAATGATCGGCTTCGCGATCCGCGCCGACATTCAGAAGCACATCGAATTCATGATCTTCGGCGGCCTGATCGTGTTCTTCCTGATCGTCGAGCCGAACGGGCTGGCCAGGCTTTGGCAGATTGCGAAGGAGAAGCTCAGGCGCTGGCCGTTCCCATACTGAGCCGACGTCGAAGGGCGATCCTCGATGGCCTGCCGGACCGCCCCGTGATACAGTCGAAAGACCCGAATTAAGAAGGTATTCGAAGCCGTTAAGGACAACGAACCACAAGGGAGGATAACGATGAAAATGCGCAGTCTGTTTATCGGCGCCATCGGCGCCGCGGTGGGGTTGAGTGCCGTCTGGGCCACGGAAGCGGCCGCGGACGAACAATTCTTCCCCATGCTTGTCTACCGCACCGGCCCCTACGCCCCCAGCGGGACGCCATGGGCGAACGGCGCGCGCGATTACTACAACATGGTGAACAAGCGCGACGGCGGCATCAACGGCGTCAAGATCGTGATCGAAGAATGCGAGACCCAGTACAACACCAAGCTGGGCGTCGAATGCTACGAAAAGCTGAAAGGCAAAGGGCAAACCGGCGCGTCGCTGTTCAACCCCTGGAGCACGGGCATCACCTATCAGCTGATTCCGAAGGCGCCGGTCGATAAGATTCCGATTCTTTCCATGGGCTACGGCCAGACCGCCGCGGCCGACGGGCGCGTGTTCGAATGGGTGTTCAACTTCCCGACCACGTACTGGAGCCAGGCCTCGGCCTTCATCAAGTACATCGGCGGCAAGGAAGGTGGCCTCGCCAAGCTGAAGGGCAAGAAGATCGCGCTCGTCTACCACAACAGCGCCTACGGCAAGGAGCCGATCCCGACGCTTCAAACCCTATCCAAGAAACTCGGCTACGATCTGAAACTCTTGGCCGTCGACCATCCGGGCCAGGAACAGAAGTCGACGTGGCTGCAAATCCGCCAGTACCGTCCGAACTGGGTTCTGCTTTGGGGCTGGGGCGTGATGAACTCGGTCGCGATCAAGGAAGCCACCGCGATCCGCTTCCCGATGGACCATATGATCGGCGTCTGGTGGTCGGGTTCCGAAGCCGACGTGATTCCGGCCGGCGAGGCCGCGATCGGCTACAAGTCGGGCACCTTCCACGGCGCCGGCGCCGGCTACAAGGTGCACGACGACATCATCAAGCACATCTACGGCGGCGACAAGGCGGCGGCCGCGAAGAACAATATCGGCGAAGTCCTCTACAATCGCGGCATCATCAACGCGATGTACGGGATCGAAGCCGTGCGAACCGCGATGGGCAAGTTCGGCAACAAGGCGATGACCGGCGAACAGGTCCGGTGGGGTCTCGAGAACCTGAACCTCACCGCGAAACGGCTCGAGGAACTGGGCCTGAAGGACTTCGCCAATCCGGTGAAGGTCTCCTGCGCCGACCACGAGACCGGCGGCCCGGTCGTCCTGCAACAGTGGGACGGCAAGCAATGGACCTTCGTGAGCGACTGGATTTCGCCCATGAAGGACGTGGTGCGGCCGATGATCGAGAAGGCGGCGGCGGATTACGCCAAGGCCAACAAGATCACGCCGCGGACCTGCAAGTAACGCCGCGGACACGAGCGAGGGAAATCCCGACGTGACCGCGACAGAGACGCCGCTCTTGAGCGTTAACAACATCGAGGTCATCTACGACCACGTGATCTTGGTGCTCAAAGGCGTGTCCCTGACGGTACCCGAGGGGGGCGTCGTCGCCCTCCTCGGGGCCAACGGGGCCGGCAAGTCGACGACGCTGAAAGCCATCTCGAACCTGTTGAAGGCCGAGCGCGGCGACGTGACCAAAGGCAATATCCTCTTCCGCGGCGAACGGGTCGAGGACCTGACGCCGTCGGACCTTGTGAAGAAGGGCGTCATCCAGGTGATGGAAGGACGCCACTGCTTCGAACACCTGACCGTCGAAGAAAACCTGATGACCGGCGCCTACACGCGCAAGGACGGGCGCGGCGGCATCCAGCAGAGCCTGGAGAAGGTCTATCACTATTTTCCGCGCCTGAAGGAACGGCGGAGCAGCCAGGCCGGCTACACGTCCGGCGGCGAACAGCAGATGACCGCGATCGGTCGGGCGCTGATGGCGAACCCGACCGCGATCCTGCTCGATGAGCCTTCCATGGGCCTGGCGCCGCAGCTGGTCGAGGAAATCTTCGAGATCGTCCACCTTCTGAACGTCGAGGAGAAGGTGAGCCTGCTGCTGGCCGAGCAGAACACCATGATCGCGCTAAAGTACGCCCACTACGGCTATATCCTGGAGAACGGCCGCGTCGTCATGGACGGTGAGGCCAAGGCCCTGCGCGAGAACGAGGACGTGAAGGAATTCTATCTCGGCCTTTCGTCCGGCGGCCGGCGCAGCTTCCGCGACGTCAAGCACTACCGCCGGCGCAAGCGCTGGCTCGCCTGACCGCCGCCGGAACCGACCGGATGGCCGCGACTTCCGCCGCATTCTACGATGCCCTCGAAATCCGCGACCCGGAAGCGCGCGAGCGCGATCTGTTCGCGCGCCTGCCCGCGCACGTCGCGCACGCGAAAACGAACGCACCGTATTTCGCCAAGCTGCTGAAAGACGTGGACGCCGACGCGGTGACGGACAGGAAGGCGCTGGCCGGCCTGCCGGTCACGCGCAAGTCCGACCTGGTGACGATCCAGAAGGACGATCCGCCGCTCGGCGGTCTGACCGCGGTGCGACCTGGCGCACTCGCGCGCATTTTCCAATCGCCGGGTCCGACCTACGATGCCGAAGGATTCGGCGCGGACTGGTGGCGCGTGGCGCGCGGCCTTTACGCCGCCGGCTTCCGCAAGGGCGATATCCTGCACAACGCGTTCGCGTACCACTTCACGCCGGCAGGTATGATGCTGGAGGAAGGCGCGCACGCGCTCGGCTGCGCCGTCTTTCCCGCCGGCGTCGGGCAGACCGAATTGCAGGTGCGCGCCATCGCCGATATTCGGCCGACAGGCTACAGCGGCACGCCGTCGTTCCTGAAGACGATCCTGGAGAAGGCGAAGGAAATCGGCGCCGATCATTCCTCGCTGAAGAAGGCGCTGGTCGCGGGCGAGGCGCTGCCGCCGTCGCTGCGCGCCGACATCCAGGCCTACGGCGTCGATCTTTATCAATGCTACGCCAGCGCCGATCTCGGCATGATCGCCTACGAAGGGCCGCCCAAGGACGGTTTCGTCGTCGAGGAATCGCTGATCGTCGAAATTTTGCGCCCCGGCACCGGCGATCCGCTGCCCGACGGGGAGGTCGGCGAGGTCGTCGTCACCACCTTCGCCGAGGACTATCCGCTGATCCGTTTCGCCACCGGTGATCTTTCCGCCATCGCCGACGGGCGAAGCGCCTGCGGGCGCACCAACATGCGGCTGAAGGGATGGATGGGCCGCGCCGACCAGACGACCAAGGTGCGCGGCATGTTCGTCCACCCCGCCCAGGTCGCCGATATCGCGAAGCGCCACCCCGAGATTTCCCGGGCACGCCTGGTCGTCGATCAGGCCGACGGCAAGGATACGATGGTGCTGATGTGCGAGACGGCGAGCACCGATCCGGCGCTGGCGGCGCGAATCGCCGAAACGGTGCAGGCGGTCTGCAAGCTGCGCGGCGAGGTCGCGCTGGTCGCCGTGAACGGCCTGCCCAACGACGGCAAGATTGTGGAAGACCGCCGAAAGCTAACCTAAGAGTCTTATTTACCGCTCGATTTCAATGGCTTGTCTCCCTCACGGCGATGTGAACGGGGAGGCATAAAATCGCCACATTCCCCGTATTATCTATTCATCACATAGACCTCCTCGTCTATGGGCCGGGGACCCCCCTCCTCGGCTCCTTCGATCCGGCCGCAATGGCCGGTTCACTTCAAGCGGCCGGGCCCCCCTCCCGGCCGCTTTTTCTTTGTGCCCGCCCATGGCCCACGCGGGTTTCCTTCATTTTTCCGGCTTTTTCCGATAGGGTCGCCGCCTTCGCCGCCGCGACCCTGGACCGTCTCGCAATGAACCGCTTTACCGGCCACGACCTGACCTGCATCCGGGGCGAGCGGACGGTGTTCCAAGGCCTCGGCTTCGCCCTTTCGTCGGGCGGCGCCCTGGTGCTGACCGGCGCCAACGGCAGCGGCAAGTCCTCCCTGCTTCGCCTGATGGCCGGGCTGCTGCGGCCGGCCGCCGGCGCCGTGCGCTGGGACGACGCCGATGCCTTCGCCGATCCCGACCTGCACCACGCGCGCCTGCATTACGTCGGGCATCTCGACGCGGTGAAGCCGGTGCTCACGGCCGCCGAGAACGTGTCCTTCTGGGCCGCCCTGCGCGGCGGCGGCGACGTCGGCGGCGCGCTCGACGCCTTCGGCATCCGCCATCTCATGGACGTGCCGGGCCGGTTCCTGTCCGCCGGACAGAAGCGGCGCGTCGCCCTGGCCCGCGTCTTGGCCGCGCCCGCGCCCTTGTGGCTGCTCGACGAGCCGGCGACCGCCTTGGACAAGACGGCGACCGCATTGCTGCGCGACGCCATCGCCAAGCATCGCGCGAACGGCGGCATGGTCGTGGTTTCGACCCATGCGGACCTCGGCCTCGACGGCGCGACCGGCCTCGATCTCGGACAAGGAACCGGATCGTGAGCGCGCTTCTCGCTCTCGTCCGCCGCGATGTCCGCCTGGCGCTGCGCCAGGGCATGGACAGCCTGATGGTGGTCATGTTCTTCGTCCTCGCCGTGGTGCTGTTCCCGTTCGGCGTCGGCCCGGAACCGAACGTGCTGGCGCGGATCGCCGCCGGCACGATCTGGGTCGCGGCGCTGCTGGCCTCCATGCTGTCGCTCGAACGCCTGTTCCAAAACGACCACGAGGACGGCAGCCTCGAACTCCTGTCGCTGTCGCCGGTGCCGCTGGAACTGATTGTCGTCGCCAAGGTCGCGGCGCACTGGCTGACCACCGGCCTGCCCCTGATCGTCGCCGCCCCCTTGCTGGCGGTGTTGATGAACATGAACGCCGACGGTTTCCTGGCCTTGATCGGCGCGCTGGCGCTCGGCACGCCCACGCTCAGCCTGATCGGCGCGATCGGCGCCGGGCTGATTTTGGGCTCCCGGCGCGGCGGCGTGCTGCTGTCGCTGCTGGTCTTGCCGCTGTTCATTCCCGTTCTCATATTCGGGGTCGGCGCCGTCGATGCGGCGCTGCAAGGCCTCCCTTCCGCCGCGCCGTTCCTGTTCCTGGGCGGGCTGCTGTTGGCGGCCTTGGCCCTGGCTCCGTTCGCGGCATCGGCGGCGGTCCGCCAGGCCCTGGAATGAGGCCTTCTTATGTTGGACAATGCGCCGAACGAATTGGAACCGAAGGCCGCGCGGGGGCGAGTTTTCGTTTCCTTGAAGGCGAAGTGAACGTGTGATGAAACGGCTCGACTGGTTCGCGAACCCCAACCGATTTCTGCGCCTGGCGCGGGCCGTGCGCCCGTGGGCGGCGGCGCTGACGCTGATTCTCGCCGCCGTCGGGCTTTACCTGGCGCTTGTCGCCTCGCCGCGCGATTACCAGCAGGGCGAAAGCGTGCGCATCATGTATATCCATGTACCGGCGGCGTGGATGGCATTGTTCTGCTACACCGTCATGGCGGTATCGAGCGCCGTCGCGTTGATTTGGCGCCATCCGCTGGCCGACATCGCCGCCAAATCGACTGCGCCGGTCGGCGCCGCGTTCACCTTCCTGGCGCTGGTGACCGGATCGCTGTGGGGCAAGCCGATGTGGGGCACGTGGTGGGTGTGGGACGCGCGCCTGACCTCGGTGCTGGTGCTGTTCTTTCTTTATTTGGGCTACATGGCGCTGTCGAACGCGTTCGACGACGCGACGCGCGGCGCCAAGGCCGCCGCCGTGCTGGCCTTGGTCGGCTTCGTCAACGTGCCGATCATCAAGTTCTCGGTCGACTGGTGGAACACGCTGCACCAGCCGGCCAGCGTGCTGCGGATCGGCGGACCCGCGATCCATTCCAGCATGCTGACGCCGCTGCTGATCATGGCGCTCGCCTTCAAGCTTTATTATGTGTGGGTGCTGTTGACGCGCATGGAAGGCGAGATCGTCGCCGGCAAGGTACGCGCGCGGCGCCTGAAGCGCGTCCACGGGGGGCCGGTTCCCTCGGGAGCGTTCGCCGCCGAGGCCGAACGATGAGCGGCTTCGAGAACTTTTTCCACATGGGCGGCTACGGCGGCTACGTCTGGCCGAGCTACGCACTGACCCTCGCGGTGCTGGTCGGCATCTACATCGCGACGGCACGATTCCTGAAAAAGAACGAGGCCGCCTTGATCGCGCTGGAAAGCGACAGCGACGGGGGCGCCCCATGAAGCGCAAGCATAAGCGTCTCATCTTCGTCGGCATCGCGATGGTGCTGCTGGCGAGCGCCACCGGACTGATCCTGATGGCGACCGGAAAGCACGTGTCGCTGTTCCGCACGCCGTCGCAGCTTTTCGCCGAGCCGGTTCCGCCGGACCGGCGCATTCGCCTCGGCGGCTTGGTGGAGGAAGGAAGCGTCAAGCGCGGCGCCGACGCGATGGTGTCGTTCCGCGTCACCGACACGGCGAAGACGGTCCCCGTGACCTACAAGGGAATCCTCCCCGACCTGTTCCGCGAAGGCCAGGGGGTGGTGATGGAAGGCCGCATGATCGGCGACACGTTCAAGGCCGAGGAAGTGCTCGCCAAGCACGACGAGAACTACATGCCGCCCGAGGTCGCCGACGCGATCAAGAAATCGGGCCAATGGAAGGGCCAGGACAAGAAATGATCGCCGAAGCCGGACATTTCGCGCTCGTTCTCGCGCTCATCGTCGCCGTCGCGCAGACGGCGTTGCCGATGATTGGCGCCGCGCGCAACGACGCGGTGTGGATGGCGTTCGGCCCCGCCGCCGCGGTCGCCCAATTCGGCCTGGTGCTTTTTTCGTTCGCCTGCCTGACGTATTCCTTCGTCGTGTCGGACTTCTCGCTCGCCATCGTGGTGCAGAATTCGCACACGCTGAAGCCGCTGCTTTACAAAATTTCCGGCGTGTGGGGAAACCACGAAGGCTCGATGCTGCTGTGGGTCCTGATCCTGGCCGTGTTCGGATCCGCCGTCGCGTTTTTCGGCGGCAACCTGCCGCCCGGCCTGCGCGCCCGCGTGCTCTCCGTGCAGGCCGGCATCGCCGTCGGCTTCTACCTGTTCATGCTGCTCACCTCGAACCCGTTCGCCCGCGTCTGGCCACCGCCCTTGGACGGCCAGGATTTGAACCCGCTGCTGCAGGACCCCGGCCTCGCCTTCCATCCGCCGATGCTCTATCTCGGCTACGTCGGCTTTTCGATGGCGTTCTCATTTGCGATTGCCGCCCTGATCGAAGGCCGGGTCGACGCCGCCTGGGCGCGCTGGGTGCGACCCTGGACGCTGGCGGCGTGGTGCTTCCTGACCGCCGGAATCATGCTGGGATCGTGGTGGGCCTATTACGAACTCGGCTGGGGCGGCTGGTGGTACTGGGACCCGGTCGAGAACGCCTCCTTCATGCCGTGGCTCGCCGGCACCGCGCTGCTGCACACCGCGATCGTGGTCGAAAAGCGCGACACGCTGAAGGGCTGGACCATCTTCCTCGCCATCGTCACGTTCTCGCTCAGCCTGCTCGGCACCTTCCTGGTGCGCTCGGGCGTGCTGACCTCGGTTCACGCCTTCGCCACCGATCCGGCGCGGGGCGTTTTCATCCTCATGCTGCTGGTGGTCGTCATCGGCGGCTCGTTCGCCTTGTTCGCCTGGCGCGGCCCGCAGCTCCGAAGCACCGGCGTGTTCCAGCCGATCTCGCGCGAGGGCGGCCTGCTGCTGAACAATCTGGTCATGACCACGGCGGCGGCGGCGGTGCTGCTCGGCACGCTTTATCCGCTGTTCCTGGATGCGGTCGGCGGCGGCAAGGTTTCCGTCGGCCCGCCCTTCTTCAACGCCGTGTTCATTCCGCTGGTCGCGCCGATGATCGTCGCCATGGCGGTCGGACCGCTGCTGACTTGGAAGCGCGCCGACCTGGCGCCCGCGTTGAAACGGCTGTGGCTGGCGTTCGCCGGCGCGATCGCCATCGCCATCGTCGTCTGGGTCGTGACCACGGGGGATTCGCTTCTCGGCGTGGTCGGCGTCGCGCTGGGCGCATGGCTTTTGGGCGGCACGTTGGTCGAATTGGCGGAACGCGTTCGACTGTTCCGCGCTCCGCCGATGGAAAGTTTCAAACGACTCGTGCGCCAGCCGCGCGCAAGCTGGGGCATGACGCTGGCCCACGCCGGGCTCGCGCTCGCCATCGTCGGCATGGCCGGCACCGCCTGGAAGGTCGAACACATCCAAGCCATGAAGCCGGGCGACACGGTGAAGATCGCCGGCTATACCTTCGCGTTCAAGGGCGCCAAAGACGGCCAAGGACCGAATTATTCCGTCACCGAGGGCGTTTTCACGGTCACCGGTCGCGGCAGCAACCTGACGCTGCACCCCGAGAAGCGCGTTTACGGCGTGCGCCAGATGCCGACCACCGAGGCCGCGATCCATCCCACCCTGTTGGGCGATATCTACGTCGTGATCGGCGACAAGGAAGGCGACCAAGGGGCCTACGTCACCCGCATTTATTTCAATCCGCTGGTGGTCTGGATGTGGATCGGCACGCTGGTCATGGTGGCGGGCGGCGCCATCAGCATTTCGGACCGGCGCTATCGGGTCGGCGCGCCCTCGCGACGGCGTGCCGTCGCCGCGGCCGAGGCCTGAGAACATTCCCGTGAACCGCTGGTATTTCCTGCTGCCGCTCGTGGTGTTCCTGGTGATCGCCGGGTACTTCGCCGTCGGCCTGACCAAGGACCCGAAGGCGATCCCGTCGGTGCTGATCGACAAACCGGTGGCGGAATTCTCGCTCGGACCGATCAAGGGCCGCGAC